>NZ_JBIAIL010000011.1:0-185751 GCF_042871425.1 Micromonospora sp. NPDC005806
AACCGACACCGCGCACCCCGCCACGACGTCGGCAAAACCCTCCACCGCGCCCGCACCCAAGCCGACCAGCAAAAACGCAAAGGTTAAAAAACAAGACTAAGGTGCGTGAGCAGGTGGCTCCCAGGAGAGGGGTGGCATGGCGGAACTCGTCCGACGGCGGGCGCACCTCGACGGCGACCCGGCGAGGGTGGGATAGCATGCCGCGACCCCGCCGGGCCCTGCTGAGCCGGGATCGGATCGTCGCCACTGCGCTCGCGTTGATCGACGCCGACGGGCTCGCCGCGCTCTCCACCCGGCGGCTGGCCGCCGCGCTCGGCGTGCAGGGCCCGTCGCTCTACAACCACTTCGCCACCAAGGACGACATCCTCGACGCGGTGGCGGACAGCGTCACCGCGACCGTCGACGTCAGCGGCTTCGGCCGGTACGACTGGTGCGAGGCGTTGCGGCACTGGGCCCGGTCCTACCGCGATGCCCTCGCGGCGCACCCGAACATCGTCCCGTACCTGGCCCAGGGGCCGGGCCGGCGCCCGGCCGCGCTCGCCATGGCCGACGCGGTCTACGGCGCCCTGGTCCGGGCCGGCTGGCCGCCGGCGCGGGCCACCCACATCGGCGCCGCGCTGCGCTACTTCGTGGCCGGCTCCGCGCTCGGCTCGTTCGCCCGGGGTTTCGTCGAGGACCCGGCGCTCTACGCCGCGCACCCGCACCTGGGCCAGGCGCACCGGCTCGCCGGCCATCAGCAGCGCGTCGACGAGGGTGCCTTCGCCCTCGGCCTGGACGCGCTGCTGCACGGCCTGTCCGCCGAGTACGAGCGGACCATCGCCGGGCTGGAGCGCGTCGCCGGCACGGAGTAGCGTCCGAAACCTGCCCCTTCCGGAAGGACGCCATGGAGCTCGCCGCCGCGCCGCCCGCCCTGCTGGTCCGCCGTCACCTGCACGTCGCCGGGGAGTGGGTCGATCCCGCGGACGGCGCGTCGATCCCGGTCGAGAACCCGGCCAGCGGGGAGGTCGTCGGGCGGGTCCCCGCCGGCACCCCGGCCGACGTCGACCGGGCCGTCGCCGCCGCCCGGGCCGCGTTCTCTGGCTGGGCGGCCACTGCCCCCGCAGAGCGGGCCGCCCACCTCGACCGGCTGCACGCCGCGCTCGCCGCCCGGGCCGACGAGATCGCCCGCACCATCGCCCTGGAACTGGGCACCCCGCTCAAGCTCGCCACCCGGGTGCAGGCCGGCCTGCCGTTGACCGTGCTGCGGAGCGTGGTCGACCTGGCCGCCCGCCCGCCGGCCGAGGAGACCGTGGGCAACTCGCTGGTGGTCCGCGAACCCGTCGGCGTGGTCGGCGCGATCACCCCGTGGAACTACCCGCTGCACCAGGTCGTCGCCAAGCTCGCCCCGGCCCTGGCCGCCGGCTGCACCGTGGTGCTCAAGCCGAGCGAGCTGACCCCGCTCACCGCTTACCTGCTCTTCGACGCGGTCGCCGAGGCCGGGCTGCCGCCCGGGGTGGTCAACCTGGTGCCGGGCACCGGGCCGGTCGTCGGCGAGGCCCTCGCCGCCCACCCCGACGTCGACCTGGTCTCGTTCACCGGGTCCACCGCCACCGGCCGCCGGATCGCCCACCTCGCCGCCGACCGGATCGCCCGGGTGGCTCTCGAACTCGGCGGCAAGTCCGCCAACGTGATCCTCGCCGACGCCGACCTGCCCACCGCGGTGAAGGTCGGCGTCGGCAACGCCCTGCTCAACTCCGGACAGACCTGCACCGCCTGGACCCGGATGCTGGTTCACCGGGACCGCTACGCCGAGGCGCTCGACCTGGTCGCGTCGGCCGTCGAGGCGTACCGGCTCGGTGACCCGTTCGACCCGGCGACCCGGCTCGGCCCGCTGGTCTCCGCCGGCCAGGCCGAACGGGTCCGGGGTCACGTCGCGCGGGCCCTCGCCGACGGGGCGCGGCTGGTCGCCGGCGGTCCGGACGCCCCGCTGCCGGCCCGCGGTCATTTCGTCGCGCCCACCGTCTTCGCCGACGTGCATCCGGACAGCGCCCTCGCCCAGGAGGAGGTCTTCGGCCCGGTGCTCGCGGTCATCCCCTTCGACGACGCCGACGAGGCGGTCGCCATCGCCAACAACTCCCGGTACGGGCTGGCCGGGGCGGTCTGGTCCGCCGACGAGGAGGCGGCGCTGGCCGTCGCCCGGCGCTTGCGCACCGGGCAGGTGGACGTCAACGGTGGCGCGTTCAACCCCCTCGCCCCGTTCGGCGGCTACCAGCAGTCCGGCCTCGGCCGCGAGCTGGGCGCCCACGGGATCGCGGAGTTCACCGAGCTCAAGGCGATCCAGCGGTGAGGGCCCTGGTGGTCCGCGGCCGGAACGCCACCTCGGCTGTCGAGGAGGTCCGGCTGCCCGCCCCCGGACCGGGAGAGCTGCGGGTGCGCATCCGCGCCGCCGGCATCTGCCACTCCGACCTGTCCATGGTGGACGGCACGCTCGCGCCCGCGTACCCGCTGGTCCTCGGGCACGAGGCGGCCGGCGTGGTCGCCGAGGCGGGTCCGGGCACCCGGCTGGCCGTCGGCACACCGGTGGTGCTCAACTGGGCCCCGGCCTGCCGCTCGTGCTGGCACTGCCGGCACGGCGAACCCTGGCTCTGCACCGCCAACACCGCCCCCGCGCTGCCCCGGGGCGAGACCGCCGACGGCACCCCGCTGCACGTCACCCTCGGCCTCGGCGCGCTCGCCGAGGAGGTGGTGGTGCCCGAGCGCGCCGCCGTGCCGATCCCCGCCGGGCTGCCCCCGGAACAGGCTGCGCTGCTCGGCTGCGCGGTGCTCACCGGCACCGGCGCGGTCCGCAACACGGCCCGGGTGGCCGTCGGCGAGTCGGTCGCGGTCATCGGGCTCGGCGGGGTCGGGCTGGCCGTGCTCACCGCCGCTCGCCGGGCCGGCGCCGCGCCGATCCTCGCCGTCGACGTCGCCGAGGCCAAGCGGGAGCTCGCCCTCGCCGCCGGCGCCACCGACTTCATGCTCTCCGACGACCGGCTCGCCAAGGAGGTACGCGCGCGCACCGAGGGGCGGGGTGTGGACCACGCCTTCGAGTGCGTCGGCCGCTCCGCCGCCATCCGGGCCGCCTGGCGGCTGACCCGGCGCGGGGGCGCGGTCACCGTGGTCGGCATGGGCGGCAAGGACGACCTGGTCAGCCTCGCCGCGCTGGACATCTTCCACTCCGCCCGCACCCTGCGCTCCTCGGTGTACGGGTCGTCCGACCCCGACCGCGAGGTGCCGGTGTTGGCCGCCGCGCTCGGCGACGGCACCCTCGACCTGCGCCCGCTGGTCAGCGGCACCCTTCCGCTGGACGAGGCGCCGGCGGCGTTCGGTCGGCTGGCCCGTGGCGAGGGTGCCCGCTGGGTGGTCACCTTCCCGGACTGATCCCGCGCCGCGACGGACGGGGCGGCCGCGCCGCGTCAGCGGGCCGTGCCCGACCCCTCGATCAGCGTGGCGTAGCCGTCCAGCAGCCGGCGCAGGCCGAACTCGAAGACGCTGTCCAGGTCCAGGTCGATCGCCTCGTCCAGCGTCGCCAGCGTCGGGTACCGGCCGCCGCTCATCATCCGCTGGAACATCGCTTCGTGGTTGTCCACCCACTGCTCGTCGGTGAGCCCGGTGTCCTGCACGGCGTGCGCCTGCGCCTCCAGGTTGGTGGCGATGCCCCGCACGTACGCCATCAGCGTGACCGCGGCCTGCCAGCGCTGCTGGGTGTCGAGCCCCAGCCCGGCCGTGGCGCGCAGCGCCCACTCGGTGTGCGCCATGCCGTTCGGCAACGGCTGCGGGCGGGACATCGAGATGACGTGTGGCAGCCAGCGATGCCGCTGGTAGACCGTCCACTGAGCGCGGGCGAGCAGTTCCAGGCGGGCCCGCCAGCCGGCCGGCGGCGCGGCGGGTAAGGGCGCGTCGGCCAGCGCCGTATCGGCCATCGCCAGGATCAGGTCGTCCCGGCCGCGGACGTGCCGGTACAGCGCCATGGTGGCGATCCCCAGCTCGGCGGCGATCTGCCGCATCGAGACGGCGGCCAGGCCCCCCGCGTCGGCCAGGCCGATCGCGGTACGCACCAGCCGCTCCCGGCTCAGCTCCGGCTCCGGGTCCGCTGGGCCGCGGCGAGCCCGGGGCGCCGCCGGGCGGGGCGGGGCCACCACGGTGCCCGCGCCGGGTCGGGTCAGGACGAGGCCCTCGTCGCGCAGCAGGGCGAGCACCTTGGTGGCGGTCGCGATGGCCACGCCGTGCTCGCGGGTGATCCGCCGCGCCGACGGCACCGGGTCGCCGGGGCGCAGCTCCCCGAGCGCGATCCGGCGACGGATCTCCGCGGCGATCCGCCGGTACGGCGGCTCCGACCCGGCCATGGCGGCACCTCCGGCACGGCGTACTAGGACGAGGCGTCTCGGTGGGCCCTCGCCGGGCGAGCGTACTAGGTCACCACGAGCCCGGCGGGCCGCGGTGGACCTACCGTCCAGGGCGGACCCGGCGCGGACCGGGTGGACGGTGTACGCACGAACTCGGGAGCGCTGCGAATGAACGACAGGACCGTGCTCATCTCGGGCGCCGGCATCGCCGGCCCCGCCCTCGCCTTCTGGCTGCGCCGGTACGGCTTCGCCGTCACCGTCGTGGAACGGTCGCCCGGCCTGCGTCCCGGCGGGCAGGCGGTCGACGTGCGGGGGACCGCCCGCGAGGTGGTGGACCGGATGGGGCTCACCGACCGGATCCGCGCCGAGTGCGTCCGCGAGCAGGGCATGGCGTACGTCGACGGGCGGGGCGCGGTGCGCGCCCGGATGCCGGTGGATGCCTTCGCCGGGGAGGGGATCGTCGCCGACATCGAGATCGAGCGTGGTGACCTGGCCCGGCTGCTGTACGAGGAGACCCGGGCCGACGTGGAGTACGTCTTCGACGACTCGATCGAGACGCTCACCCAGACCGACGACGGGGTGCGGCTCACCTTCACCCGCTCCGCCCCGCGCACCGTCGACCTGGTGATCGGCGCGGACGGCTCGCACTCGGCCACCCGGGCCCTGGCCTTCGGCCCGGAGTCGGCGTACGTCCGGCCGCTCGGGGCGTACCTGGCGTACTTCACCACCCCGTATCCGGACGAGACCGGCTGGTTCCTGCTGCACAACGCTCCCGGTGGCCGGGTGGTGGGCACCCGGCCCAACCGGCACGGCCGGTCCAGCGCCTTCTTCAGCTTCGCCTCGCCGGCGCTGGATGTGGACCGCCGGGACCGGGCGGCCCAGCAGCGGCTGCTCGCCGCGCGCTTCGCCGACGTGGGCTGGCGGGCCGCCGAGTTGCTGGCCGCGATGGCCGACGCCCCGGACTTCTACTTCGACCGGTACGCCCAGGTGCGGATGGACTCCTGGAGCATCGGGCGGGTGGCGCTGCTGGGCGACGCCGCCTGGTGCCCCTCCCCGCTCACCGGGCAGGGCACCAGCCTCTCGCTGGTCGGGGCTTACCTGCTGGCCGGGGAACTGGCCGCCGCCCGGGGCGACCACCGGGTCGCGTACCGCCGCTACGAGGAGCTGCTGCGGGCGCACGTGACGAAGGGGCAGGAGCTGCCCGGCGGCGGGATCGCCGGGTTCCTGCCGACCAGCCGGGCCGCGATCCGGATGCGGGACGCGTCCATGCGGGCGATGGCCTCCCGCCCGTTGCGCGGGCTGGCCACCCGGCTGTTCTTCAGCCAGGCCGACGGCCTCACCCTGCCGGAGTACGCCGCCACGCGGTGAGGTGGCGGCCCCACATGTCGACGTGCGCCGATCCCGTCCGCTCTCGGTGACCGAGGGTGGGTGGGTCCGTTCGTATGGGGGTCGGGCCCGTGCCATCGCTGTCGAATGTGTGGGTGATCGACATGGTTCGACTCCGTGGCAGCACCGTAGGTTTCCTGCACACGACGGCCCTGTGACCCCTGTCACCGACTTGGTCGTCGCCTTGGCGGACCTGCGGAGGGTGTGGCGATGGCCGGGCAAGCGATCCTGTCGGCCCGCGGGCTGACCCGGGACTTCCGGGGCTTCCGGGCGGTCGACGGGGTCGACCTCGACGTGGCGCCGGAGACCGTGCACGCCCTGGTGGGGCCGAACGGTGCCGGCAAGACCACCCTGTTCAACCTGCTCACCGGCTTCCTGCCGGCCAGCGCCGGGCGGATCGAGCTGGCCGGCCGGGATGTCACCGGCCTGCCCCCGGAGCAGGTGGCCCGGCTCGGTGTGGCCCGCTCCTTCCAGATCACCAGCCTCTTCCCGCAGCTGTCCGCGCGGGAGCACGTGGCGCTGGCCCTCCAGTCGCCCAGCGGGCTGGGCTGGCGGTTCTGGCGCTCGGCGAAGCTGATGCGGCGCTACCGGGACCGCGCCGACGAGCTGCTCGCCATGGTCGGCCTCGCCGAGCTGGCCGAGGCCCCGGCCGAGGCGCTCGCGTACGGGCGCAAGCGGGCCCTGGAGCTGGCGATCGCCCTCGCCCTCGACCCGAAGGTGCTGCTGCTCGACGAGCCCACCGCCGGCATGGGGCTGGAGGACGTCGACCGCACGGTCGACCTGATCGCCACCGTCCGCCAGGGCCGCACCGTCGTCATGGTGGAGCACAACATGAGCGTCGTCGGCCGGCTGGCCGACACGGTCACCGTCCTGCAGGCCGGCAAGGTCCTCGTCGAGGGGCCCTACGAGCAGGTCCGCGCCGACGAGCGGGTCATCACCGCCTACCTGGGAGCCGCCGATGCTGCGCATTGAGAACCTCTCCGCCTGGTACGGCGAGGCGCAGGTGCTGCGGGAGGTGAGCCTGGAGGTGGCCGCCGGCGAGGTGGTCACCCTGGTCGGCCGCAACGGCGCCGGCAAGTCCACCCTGCTGCGCAGCGTGATGGGGCTGCACCCGGGGCAGCGCGGCACGGTGACCCTGGACGGCACGGACCTCACCCGGCTGCCGGCGTACAAGCGGGCGCGGCTCGGGCTCGGCTGGGTCCCCGACGACCGCGGCGCGTACGCCACCCTGACCGTCACGGAGAACCTGACCCTGCCGCCCCGGGTCGGCCCCGACCCGTGGACCCTCGACCGGATCTACGAGGCGTTCCCCGCCCTGTACGCCCGGCGCGACTCGGCGGCCACCATGCTCTCCGGCGGCGAGCAGCAGATGCTCGCCCTGGCTCGGGTGCTCCGGATGGGCGCTCGGCTGCTGCTCTGCGACGAGCCCACCGAGGGGCTCTCGCCGCTGCTCGTGCAGCAGGTCGCCGACCTGCTGCGGGAGGCCAAGAAGCACGGGGTGACCGTGCTGCTGGTCGAGCAGAACCTGCACTTCGCCACCGGCGTCGCCGACCGGCACTACCTGCTGGCCGAGGGACGCATCGCGGAGGCGATGGACAACTCCGAGGTGCGTTCGCGAGAGCGCGAGCTGCTGGCGTACCTCGGCATCTGAAACGACGGCTGACCCGCGCGGACCGCGCGGTACGAAGGGGATGGACATGCGTAGGAGCGTGGGTGTGGCCGCCGCGTCGGCGGCGATGGTGGTGCTGCTCGCCGGCTGCGGCGGCGGTGGCCCCCAGTCCGGTGGCGACTCGAAGCTGACCGGCGACAAGATCGTTCTGGGTGTGCTGAACGACCAGTCCGGGGCCTACTCGGAGCTGTCCGGGAAGAACTCGGTCAAGGCCGTGGAGATGGCCATCGCCGACTTCAAGGCGAAGTACGGCGACAAGGCGGTCACCAAGAACATCACCGTGGAGACCGCCGACCACCAGAACAAGCCGGACGTGGCCAACAGCAAGGCCCAGGAGATGTACGACCGCAAGGGTGTCGATGTCATTCTCGACGTGCCGACCTCCTCGGCCGCCCTCAAGGTCGCGGACGTGGCCAAGGAGAAGAAGAAGCTCTACTTCAACATCGGCGCGGCGACCACCGACCTGACCGGCAAGAGCTGCAACAAGTACACGTTCCACTACGCGTACGACACGTACATGCTGGCCCACGGCACCGGCACGGTGACCACCCAGCAGGTCGGCAAGAACTGGTACATCCTCTACCCGAACTACGCCTTCGGGCAGGACATGGAGAAGAGCTTCTCCGCCGCCATCAGCGCCGCCGGCGGGCAGGTCGTCGGCAAGGACGGCGCACCCTTCCCGAACACCAGCGGCGACTACTCGTCGTTCCTGCTCAAGGCCCCCACGCTCAACCCGAAGCCGCAGGTGCTGGGCACCATGCAGGCCGGCGCCGAGCTGGTCAACGTGGTCAAGCAGTACAACGAGTTCAAGCTGAAGGACAAGGGCGTCGGGCTGGCCGTGGGCCTGATGTTCATCACCGACATCCACTCGCTCACCCCGGCCGCGCTCGCCGGCACCACCTACACCGACGCCTGGTACTGGAACTTCGACCAGCAGAACCGCGAGTGGGCCGACCGGTTCCAGAAGGAGACCGGCACTCGGCCGTCCTTCGCCCACGCGGCCAACTACTCCGCCGCCATGCAGTACCTGGAGGCGGTGCAGGCCGCCGGCACCGACGACGCGGACACCGTGGTCAAGGGGCTGGAGGGCAAGGAGATCAACGACGTCTTCCTCCGCAACGGCAAGATCCGCGCTGAGGACCACCGGGTCATCCACGACGCGTACCTGGCCCAGGTGAAGCCGCAGGCCGAGGTGACCGAGCCGTGGGACTACGTCAAGATCCTCAAGACCATCCCGGCGGCCGAGGCGTTCCGCGCCCCCTCGCCGGACTGCAAGATGTGACGAGCTGATGTCGGGCTTCCTGCAGAACACGTTCAACGGGCTGGTGGGCGGGGCGTTCTACGCCCTGCTCGCCCTCGGGCTCGCGGTCATCTTCGGCATGCTCCGGGTGGTGAACTTCGCCCACGGCGCCTTCTACATGCTCGGCGCCTTCGGAGCGTACGTGCTGCTCAGCGAGGCGGGCGTGCCGTTCTGGGCGGCGCTGGTGATCATGCCGCTCGCGCTGGGCCTGCTCGGCATGGTCCTGGAGCGGGCGGTGATCCACCGGCTGACCCGGCTCGACCCGCTCTACAACTTCCTGCTCACCTTCGGCCTGACGCTGATCCTCCAGGATCTGGTCAAGTCCCGGTACGGCATCCAGTCCAGCCCGTACGCCACGCCGGCCGAGCTGAGCGGGTCGGTCGACTTCGGACTGTTCGACTTCCCGACGTACCGGGTCTTCATCCTCGGCTTCACCGTGCTGCTCTGCGTCGTGGTGTGGTGGGTGCTGGGGCGTACCCGGGTCGGCATGGTGGTCCGGGCGGCCACCGAGCGGCCCGAGCTGACCCGGGCCTTCGGCATCGACGTGGGGAAGTGGGTCACCCCGGTGTTCGGCTTCGGCATCGCCCTGGCCGGGCTGGCCGGGGTCCTCGCCGCCCCGATGCGCGCGGTGAACCCGCTGATGGGCGCCGACCTGATCATCGTGGTCTTCGCGGTGGTGGTGATCGGCGGTCTCGGCTCGATCTTCGGCTCGGTGGCCGCCGGCTTCGGCATCGGCCTCATCCAGGCCTGGGGCGAGGCGTACCTGTCGGACTTCCCGATCGTGTCGCAGACCGTCGTCTTCGTGGTGATGGCCGCGGTGCTGCTCTGGCGCCCGGCCGGCCTGTTCGGCCGTGAGGAGGCCCCGGCATGACCAGCGCCGTCGACACCCCCGCCGAGGAGTCGGCCCGCCCGGCGCCGCCGTCCGGGCTGCTCACCGTGGCCCGGGCGCCCGGCTGGGTCCGGTACGCGCTGCTCGCTGTCGGCCTGGTCGTGGCCCTCTGGCTGCCCAACGGCCTCTACCCGGCGGTCGCGGTGGACATCCTGTGCTGGGCGCTCTTCGCCGTCTCGGTGGACCTGCTGCTCGGCTTCACCGGGCTGATGTCGTTCGGGCACGCCGCATTCTGGGGCACCTCGGCGTACGTCACCGGCCTGGTGGCGATCCACGCCGGCCTGCCCTTCCCGGCCGCCGTGCTGGTCGGGGCCCTGGCCGCGGCGGTGCTCGCGGTGCCGATCGGCTACCTCGCGGTCAAACGCACCGGGATCTACTTCGCGATGGTCACCCTGGCCTTCGCGCAGATGGTCTACTACGTGGCCAACGAGTGGCGGTCGGTCACCCAGGGCGAGAACGGGCTGCAGGGCGTGCCGCGCTCGCTCTTCGGGGTCGACCTCTCTGACGACTACTACTTCTACTACGCGATCCTGCCGATGGTGCTGCTCGGCCTCGCCGCGGCCTGGCGAATCGTGCACTCGCCGTTCGGCCGGGTGCTGGTCGGCATCCGCGACAACCCGGCCCGGGCCCGCGCGCTCGGCTACCCGGTGCACCGGTACAAGCTGACCGCGTTCGTCCTCTCCGGATTCCTCGCCGGGCTCGGCGGCGGGCTCTTCGCGGTCGGCCACCGGTTCGTCTCCCTGGACGTGCTGCACTGGACCACCTCCGGCAAGGCCGTCATCGTGGTGGTGCTCGGCGGCATCGGCACCCTGTGGGGCGGGGTGCTCGGGGCGGCCCTGGTGGTCCGCCTGGAGGACTGGCTGTCGTTCTCCGGCTTCGAGGCGATCGGCCTGGTCACCGGCGGCATCTTCGTGCTCGTCGTGCTGCTGTTCCGACGCGGCATCTGGGGCACCGTGGCTCACCTGGCCCTGCGTCGCGGAGTCGGCCGGCGCAGGTGAAAGGTAAGGAGGGGCCCCTTCTCAACGTCTCCGGTAGAGCAGGGGCCCCCTTTTGACACTGGGTTCGCTCAGCCGGGCAGGACGCCGCGGAGCAGGGCGGCGATCGCCCCCTCCGGGTCGAAGCCATCCTCCGGGCAGGCGAGCTGGTTGCTGAACAGCCCGTCGATCAGGGCAAGCAGCATCCGGAAGTGCGCCGGCGGGTCGGCCGAGCCGAGTGCCGCGACCACCGGTACGCCCCACTCCGCCAGCCGTTGCCGGCCGGCCGCGATCTCCCGCTGCAACCCCGGCTGGACGGCCGCCTCGACGAAGAGCGCGTGCCGGGCCAGGACGAGCATTCGGCCCTCGGCGGTGAGCTGCCGGATCATCCGGCCGAGCACCGTGACGAACGCGGCCACGTCGCCGGGGGGAAGGTCGGCGGCGAGCTGGTGCCACGTCTGCGTCTCGACCTCCACGAGCCGGGCGAAGACGCCGGCGATCAGCGCGTCCCGGGTGCGGAACTGGTTGGACGCCGAGCCCTCCGGCAGGCCTGCCTCGGCGTCGACCGCTCGGTGGGTGAGCTGCCGGAGCCCCCGGGTGCCGAGCACCCGGATGGCCGCGTCGAGCAGGAGCTGTCGCCGATCCGTCACGAGGAGAGACTACAGGCGTAGTGCGGGCGACTACATCTGTAGTACGGTGCCGGCATGGGGAAGCGTGCGGCCGTCATCGGCGGCGGGATCGGTGGGCTGGCGGCGGCGATCGGGCTGCGCGTGGCTGGCTGGGAGGTGACCGTCCTGGAGCGGTCCGCGGCGCTGCCGGAGACCGGCACCGGGCTCGGCATCTGGCCCGGCGCGATGCGCGCCCTGGACGCCCTCGGGGTGGGGGAGGAGGTGCGGCGGCGGGGGCGCCGGCAGGCCGGCGGGTCGATCCGGCGCCCGGACGGCACCCGCATCGCCGTGATCGACGTGGGTCGGCTGGAGCGGCGGCACGGCGAACCGGTGCACCTGGTCACCCGCCCGGTGCTGCTCGCCGCCCTCGCCGGCGCGCTGCCGCGCCCGACGGTGCGATTCGCCGCCCCCGTGACCGATCCCGGCGCGCTGACCGGGGCGTACGACCTGGTGGTCGGGGCGGACGGGATCAACAGCGTGGTCCGGGCCGCGCTGCACGGCGACCGCTACCCGCTGCGGTACGCCGGCACGGTGGCCTGGCGCGGGGTGGCCGACGTCGACGTCCGGGTCGGCGGCGAGACCTGGGGTCCGGGCCGCAAGTTCGGCGTCACGCCGGAGGTCCCGGGGCGGACCAACTGGTACGCCGCGGTCGCGCTACCCGAGGGGCACCCGCCGCCCGTCGACGACCGGGCCGAGCTGCTCCGCCTCTTCGGTGACTGGCACCAGCCGATCCCCCGGCTGCTGGAGGCGCTCGCCCCGGACGGGATCCTCCGCCACGAGGTGCGCGACCTCACCCCGCTGCCGTCCTATGTGTCCGGTCGGGTGGCCCTGCTGGGCGACGCCGCCCACGCCATGACGCCCGACCTCGGGCAGGGCGCCTGTCAGGCACTGATCGACGCGGTGGCACTGGCCGACTGCCTGCGCGACACCGACGATGTCCCGGCCGCGCTCCGGGCGTACGACCGGCAGCGGCGTCGGCCGACCCAGCGGATGGCCGCGGCGGCCCGGTGGGCCGGCCGGCTCGCCCAGGCCCGCCGCCTTCTGCCGGCCCGGGACGCCGTGCTCCGGCTGGCCCTGGCCGCCGGGCCGCCCGCCTGAGCCACCCGTGGGAGTGGGCCCGGCACGGGGCGGGGTCACCCCCACGGGTGAACTGGCACACAAACGATACGAACCGGTTCCGTATCGAAATCCTCTCGCCTAGGCTCGGCACTGTTACGAGTCTGCCCCGTTTCGTATTTCGACGCGGGTGAACCGGGGGGAGAACCGGGCATGGAACCGCACGAGAACACCGGACACCCGAGGAGGTGGGCGATCCTGGGGGTGCTGGTGATCAGCCTCCTCGTGGTCGTCCTCGACAACACGATCCTCAACGTCGCCCTGCGTACCCTCGCCGACCCGGTGCACGGCCTCGGAGCCAGCCAGGGCGAGCTGGAGTGGGCGATCAACTCCTACACGCTGGTCTTCGCCGGCCTGCTCTTCACCTTCGGCGTCCTCGGCGACCGCCTCGGCCGCAAGCGTTTCCTGGTCGTCGGCCTGGCCCTGTTCGGGCTGGCGTCGCTGCTGTCCGCGTACGCCCAGGACCCGGGCCAGCTCATCGCCACCCGCGCGCTGATGGGCGTCGGCGGCGCGGCCATCATGCCGGTGACCCTGTCGATCATCTCCAACGTGTTCGACCCCCGCGAGCGGGCCCGGGCGATCGGCATCTGGGCCGGCGCGGTCGGCCTGGCCGTGGCCATCGGCCCGGTGCTCGGCGGCGCCCTGCTGGAGCACTACTGGTGGGGCTCGGTCTTCCTGATCAACGTGCCGGTGGTGGCGCTCGGCGTGGTCCTGGTCGCCGCGCTGGTGCCCGAGTCCCGTGACCCGAAGCCCGGCCGGGTGGACCTGCTCGGCGTGCTGCTCTCCGTGGTCGGCCTGGTCGCTCTCACCTACGGCATCATCGACGGCGGCGAGCACGGCTTCGACCGGCCGCTGGTCTGGGTGGCGATCGTCGGTGGGCTCGCGGTGCTCGGCTGGTTCGTCGCCCACGAGCTGGGCAGCGACCACCCGTCGCTGGACGTGCGGCTGTTCCGGGTGCCCCGGTTCGCCGCCCCGGTGGCGATGGTCGGGCTGGTCTTCTTCGCCGCCATGGGCGTGATGTTCTTCGGGGCGTTCTACCTCCAGCTGGTCCGCGGCTACAGCCCGCTGGAGAGCGGCCTGCTCTTCCTGCCCTTCGCGGCCGCCCAGCTGATCTTCGCGCCGCGCAGCGCCGCCATGGTCCGCCGCTACGGCGGCCGGGCCGTCTCCGCCGTCGGGCTGCTGCTCACCGCCGCCGCCCTCGGCGCCTTCGTCTTCATCGACGCGGACACGCCGATCTGGATCTTCTCGGCGCTGGGCTTCGTGCAGGGCGCCGGGATGGCCAACATCATGCCGCCCGCCACCGAGTCGATCATGTCGGCGCTGCCCCGGGAGAAGGCCGGCGTCGGCTCGGCGGTCAGCAACACCGTCCGCCAGGTGGCCGGCGCGCTCGGCGTGGCGGTGCTCGGCTCGGTGCTCTCCGCCGTCTACCGCAACGACGTGGCTGCCGCGGTGGCCGACCTGCCCGGCCCGGTCCGCGACGCGGCCCGGGAGTCGATCTCCGGCGCGTACGCCGTCGCCGGCCGGCTCGGACCCGGTGCGCCCCGGCTCATCGCGGCGGCGAACGACTCGTTCGTGTCCGCGATGCACTGGGCGGCGGCGATCTCCGCCCTGGTGGCCGCCCTCGGCATCGTCATCGTGCTGCGCTGGATGCCCGGCCGGCCGGTGATCGCGACCGAGACCCGGCCGGCCTCCGAGCGGGAGTTGGCCGGGACCGCGTAGGTTCGGCGACAATGTCTGACATGAGTACCCACGCCGATGCTCCGCGGTCGCCCGGGCGACCGCGGAGCGTCCGCGCGGACGAGGCGATCGTGCAGGCCACCCTCGACCTGCTGGCCGAGGGGAGCACCATCGAGGCGCTCTCCATCGAGGCGATCGCCGCCCGCGCCGGGGTCGGCAAGGCCACCATCTACCGCCGCTGGTCCGGCAAGGAGGCGTTGCTGCTCGACGCGCTGCGCACCCTCAAGGGCACTCCGCCGCAGCCGGCCGGTCACTCGGTCCGCGACGACCTGGTGCTGCTGGTCGGCGCGATCGGGCACAACATCGACCCTCGGGCCGCCAAGATTATGCCGTGTCTGGTGCCCGAGGTGAACCGCAGCCCGGTTCACTACCAGCTCTACAAGAACATGGTCGAGCCGCGCCGGAAGCTGATCCGGCAGGTGCTCGAACGCGGGATGCGCAGCGGGGAACTCCGCGCCGACCTGGACGTCGACCTGGCGATGGCGCTGCTGAGCGGGCCCATGCTGATGCAGCGGATGCTGCGCTGGCAGCCGGAGCTGGACGACAAGGTCCTGCCGGAGCGGGTCGTCGACGCCGTGCTGGACGGCCTCCGCGCCCGCTGACCGCCGGTCAGCCGGCCGGCGAACGCAGGCGGTGCAGGCGCAGGGCGAGCTGCACCTCCAGAGCGCGCTCCGGCTTCTGCCAGTCCGCCCCGAGCAACTGCCCGACCCGCTCCAGCCGCTGGGTCACCGTGTTCACGTGCACGTGCAGCAGCTCCGCCGCCCGCGCCAGGCTGCCGCCCACCCCGAAGTACGCCTCGAGCGTCTTCACCAGCGCGGTGCCCCGCCGGGCGTCGTAGTCGACCACCGGCCCGACGGTGGCGGTGAGGAACCCCGCCACGTCCCGGTCGCCCGAGTCGCCGACCGCGCCCAGCAGCAGCCCCACGAACCCCAGCTCGGCTGTGCTCGCCCCCTGCCCGGCGCGACCCAGCGCGCCCAGCGCGGTCAGGCAGCGTTCCGCCTCGGCGAACGTGGTGGTCAGGGACGCCGGGCCGGTGCACGGGCCACTCGCCCCGGCGGTCACCGGCCGGCCGGTCACCCGCGACAGGTCCCGGGCCACCGCCCGCGCCGCGCCGCCCGCGTCGCCGCCGGGCAGCATCAGCACCACCCGACCGTCGCGCGCCGCCGCCAGCCCACCCCGGGTCGAGGCGTACGTGGTGGCCCAGGAGAACACCCGCTGCCGGGCCGAGCCGGTCGCCGCGATGGCGTCGTCGCCGACCGCCACCAGCACGTGCGGGGCGTCCAGATCCACCCCGAGCCGGCGGGCCCGGCTGCGCAGCGCGTCGGTGTCCCGCAACGGCCGGGCGATCAGGTCGTCCAGCAGCTCACCCCGGACCCGTCCCTCCGCCTCGGCCACGGTCCGGCGGAACAGCAGCAGCAACGCGGTGACCAGCGCCGCCCGCTCCAGGATCCGCTGGTCGGCGTCGACCAGCTCGCCGTCCGGACGCAGCACCAGCGCGCCCAGGTTCTCCGCGCCGGCCACCACCGCGGCGTACCAGAGCGGACCCCGGCGGACGCTGCGCCCCTCGGTCCGGGACGCGGCCACCGCCTCCACGATGTCCGCCCGGTCCGGCTCCTCGATCTCGCCCACCCGGGCCAGCCGCCGCCCCTCGGCGTCCAACGCCAGCAGCGCCCCGCCGAGCACCTCGGTGACCGCCGCCGCCACGTCCTCCATGCCACCGCCGCGGACCACCAGGGCGGTCATCCGGTCGTGCGCGGCCGCGGCCCGCTCCACCGAGCTGCTGTGCGCGCGGATCGTGCTGTTTGCCGTCGACAGCTCCTCCAGCGCCGAGCGGGTCTCCGCCAGCAGCCGCGCGGTGTCGATCGCCACCGCCGCGTGCGCCGCGAGGGAGACCAACAGCGACACTTCCTCCCGGGCGAACGGCCGGGCGGACCGGTTGGCCGCGTACAGCACGCCGATCGACGTCGAGCCCAGCCGCAGCGGTACGCCGAGGATCGCCACCAGGCCTTCCTCGCCCACCCCGGCGTCGATCTCGCCGGTGTGCCGGAACCGCTCGTCCTCCGGGTAGTTGGCGGTGACGTACGGGGTGCCGGTCTGGGCCACCAGCCCGCCCAGGCCGGCGCCCATCGGCAGCCGCAGCCGCTGGAACCGCGCCGAGATCGAGCCGTCGGTGACCCGCATGTACGTGTCGCCGCGCTCGTCGTCGTTGAGCGTCATGTACGCCACGTCGGTGCCGAGCAGGCTCCGGGCCCGGTGCACGATCGCCCGCAGCACGTCGTCCAGGTCGCGCAGCCCGGCCAGGTCGCTGGCCGTGTCGTACAGACCGGACAGCTCGATCTCCCGCCGGCGCCGGCGCTCCAGCAGCGCGCGGACCCGCAGCGCGACCACCTTCGCCTGCTCCAGCTCGGCCAGCCGCTCGGCCGGCAGGCCGGCGGCCCGGGCGGCGACCAGCGGCCCCTCGAACTCGACCGCGGCGGCCTCCCGGGCCAGCAGTTCCAGGAACTCGACCGGCGACGACATGACCGACATTGTGCGCGGCGCCACTAGTTGGCCGTCCAGCCCCCGTCGAGGGCGATCGAGGCGCCGGTGATGAACGCGGCCGGCGGCGAGCAGAGGTACGCGACCAGTTCTGCCACCTCCTCCGGCTCGATCAGGCGCTTGATCGCCGCCCGGGCCAGCATGATCTTCTCGACCACCTCGTCCTCGCCGATGCCGTGGCTGGCCGCCTGGTCGGCGATCTGGCTCTCCACCAGCGCGGTCCGCACGTACGCCGGGTTGATGCAGTTGGCGGTCACCCCGTGCGCGGCGCCCTCCAGCGCCACCACCTTCGACAGCCCCTCCAGGGCGTGCTTGGCCGAGACGTACGCCGCCTTGTACGGCGAGGCGCGCAGCCCGTGCACCGAGGAGACGTTGACGATCCGGCCCCAGCCGTTGGCGTACATGTGTGGCAGTGCCCGCCGGATCAGCAGGAACGGGGCCTCGACCATCACCCGTTGGATGTACTCGAAGCGCTCGACCGGGAAGTCCTGGACCGGCGCGACGTGCTGGAGGCCGGCGTTGTTGACCACGATGTCCACGTCGACGTCGAGCCGGTCCACCGCGGCCGGGTCGGCCAGGTCGATCCCCTCGGCCCGCCCACCCGCCTCGGCGGCCACCGCGTTCGCCGCCTCCACGTTGCGGTCGACCACCAGCACCGCCGCGCCGGCGGCCGCCAGGCGCAGGGCGCAGGCCCGTCCGATGCCGCTGCCACCACCGGTCACCAGGGCGCTGCGACCGGAGAGGTCGACGCGTACGACGTGGGGGACCGCCACGGGTTCTGCCGTCATGGCGCACAAAGCTACGAGCTGTGTGGCCGGCGGCACATGGGGTGACAGCACATACTCGACCACTTCAGTGTGTGGCAGGACCCACAGCGGCCCGGGCTCGGTGGGTGCGCAGCCGTCGGCCGGCCCGGGGCCGGTGTCGGAGGGTCGTGGCATGGTGGCGGCGACCGCCACGACCGGGATCCATCGCCCGGGCGCGGCGGCCGAGGGCCGCGACGGTCGAGAGGTGGACATGACGGACGGGACGACGACCTTCGAGGCGACCCTGATCCGCTGGTCGGGAGCCGGTGGCTGGGTGTTCGCCCAGGTGCCGCAGGCGCACGCGCCGGACGCGGCGGGCCCGTTCGGCCGGGTGCCCGTCACCGCCACCGTCGACGGCCGCACCTGGCCGACCAGCGTCTGGCGGGATCGGCGGGCCGGCTGGCTACTGCCCGTCCCGGCCCGGATCCGGGCCGGCAAGGACGACGGGGATACCGTCAGCATCGCGCTCGAGGTCGACCCCACCCGGCGGTGACCCAGGTCGGCGGGGCGCGCTGGCGTGTCCCGCCCGGCGGCCGTCCGGCGGCACCAGTAGGGTGTCGAACACACGTACTGCTGGCGGCTGGGGGAGGAGGCGGCGTGCGGGTGCTCGGCGTCGACCCGGGGTTGACCCGGTGCGGGGTCGGCGTGGTCGAAGGCGTGCCGGGGCGGCCCTGCACACTGATCGCCTACTACGTCGTCTACACCGACCCGGCCGACGAGCTACCGCTGCGCCTGCTGCACCTGGACCGGACGCTCACCGACCTGGTCGCCGAGCACCGCCCCGACGCGGTCGCCGTCGAGCGGGTGTTCACCCAGCACAACGTCCGCACCGTGATGGGCACCGCCCAGGCCAGCGGGATCGCGGTGCTCTCCGGGGCGCGGGCCGGCCTGCCGGTGCAGACCTACACGCCGAGCGAGGTCAAGGCGGCGGTGACCGGTTCCGGTCAGGCCGACAAGGCGCAGATGACGACGATGGTCACCCGGCTGCTGCGGCTGCCCGAGCCACCGCGGCCCGCCGACGCCGCCGACGCCCTGGCCCTGGCCATCTGCCACGTCTGGCGCGGCGGCACCCGGTCCAAACTGGCCGCCGCGGCCGAACGGGCACGACGAGGGCGGAGCGCCTAGTGAAGGTCACCCGGATCGCGTACTCCACGGGCCTGAACCCGGGCAAATACGCCGCCCTAGTAGAGCAGGCCCAACGGCTGGGTCGGGTGCGCAGTGAGGTGTGGCAGCGTTACGGGTCCGTCGCTGGTGTCGGGTCCGGGTTGAGGGATCGGCAGGTGCGGGACCGGTGGCTGGCTGACGGCACGCACCTCCAATTCGATGTGCTGGCGAACGCGTGGAAGGAAACCGTCCGCGACGCCGTGGCCGACATCGCGGCGAACCTCGAGGCGGCCAAGGCGCACGTGCGCCCGGCGATCAGCCGACGCACCAACGATCCGGCCGAACGCAAGCGGATGTTCACCGCCCTAAAGGCCGACCGGTGGGCCAACGACCCGTTCCTGGCTCGGCATATGCGCAAGCACTGGAAGCGTGGCCGCAACCGCACGCACGATCAGATCGTCGTGCGCGCCGACCAGCACCACACCGTTGCTGACGCGCGCGGCCGGTTGTGGCTCGCTGTTCCCGGCCTCGAACGCCGCAAGATGGTCAAGATCGCGCTGTCGACGACCGTCGCGCCGACGGGCACGCTGCGGCTGATCCTGCGCCGGGGTCGGGTCGAGGTGCACTACCAGATCGACGCGTCCCAGATGCGGTCCTCGCAGCGGCCCTGCGGCGACCGGACGATCGGCGTCGACAAGGGCTACGCCGAAGCCCTGACCGACTCCGATGGCGACCCCCACGGCACCGGCCTCGGCCAACTGTTGACCAGCGAGTCGGACCGGTTGAAGGACCGTAACCGGCGTCGGGCGAAGCTGCGCTCGATCGCGAACACCGCCGTGCTGCGTGGTGACCACGCGAAGGCGCATCGGATCAGGGCCAACAATCTCGGCACCGTCAAGCGGGACCGACAGGCTGCCCGGCACCGCGCCAAGGTGCGTACGGAGATCTTCACCGCGGTGCACCGGGTCGTGGACAAGGCCGCCACCGTGATCGCCGAGGACCTCACCAAGAGGTTCGCGGCGCGTAAGACTCTCGGCAAGAACGTGAATCGGCGTCTCGCCGCGTGGACCAAAGGGGTCACCGCCGAGGCGCTGACAAGCGTGTCGGAGCGCAGAGGTTCTGCGCTCGTTCCCGTCAACGCCGCCTACACCTCACAAACCTGTCACCGCTGCGGCCGGCTCGGCCGACGCAGTGGGGACCGGTTTCACTGCACCTGGTGCGGGGTGGTGTGGCAGGCCGACGTGAACGCCGCGATCAACATCCTGCAGCGAGCAGGCGACCCCGACATCGCCCTGCACACCCCACACCACAAGGTGAAGCAGATCCTGCAGGATAGGACCGATCGCCACCGGACCAGACTGCCGGTCCAGGACTCCAGCCCGGCCATCGCCGAGCGGAGAGCGAACCATCCGAGCCGCTCGACAACGAACTACCGGTAGGAAGCAGGATTGCGATGATCGCCAGTGTGCGCGGCACGGTGACCGCGACCGGTCCGGACCACGCGGTGGTGGAGGTGGGCGGCATCGGCCTGGCGGTGCAGTGCGCCCCCGGCACCCTCGCCGAGCTGCGGGTCGGCCAGCCGGCCCGGCTCGCCACCAGCCTGGTGGTCCGGGAGGACTCGCTCACCCTCTACGGGTTCGCCGACGACGACGCCAAGCAGCTCTTCGAGCTGCTCCAGACCGCCAGCGGGGTCGGCCCCCGGCTGGCCCAGGCGGTGCTCGCCGTGCACACCCCGGACGCGGTCCGCAAGGCCATCGCCAACGCCGACACCGCCGCGCTGACCCGGGTGCCCGGCATCGGCAAGAAGGGCGCCGAACGCCTCGTCCTCGAGCTGCGCGACCGGATCGGTCCGGTGCCGGTCGGCCCGGACGGGGCCGCCGGGGTCACCGCGGGCGCCTGGCCCGAGCAGGTCCGCCAGGCCCTGGTCGGGCTCGGCTGGACGGCCGGCCAGGCCGAGCAGGCGGTGGCCGCCGTCGCGGAGACCGTCGACGGGGAGACCCCGCCCGTGCCGGTCCTGCTCAAGCAGGCCATCCGTCTCCTGGGCCGGACCCGATGACCGACGACAACCTCGTCTCGGCGTACGTCAGCGACGCGGAACGGGACGCGGAGGCCAGCGTCCGGCCGAAGCGCCTCGCTGACTTCATTGCCCAGGATCGGGTCCGCGACCAGCTCGACCTGCTGTTGCAAGGGGCGATGCGGCGCGGCAGCCCGCCCGATCACATCCTGCTGTCGGGACCGCCCGGCCTCGGTAAGACCAGCCTGGCCAACATCGTCGCGGCCGAGCTGGGCTCGGGGATCCGGGTGACCAGCGGCCCGGCGATCGAGCGCTCCGGCGACCTGGCCGCCATCCTGACCAGCCTCACCGAGGGCGACGTCCTCTTCATCGACGAGATCCACCGGATCGCCAAGCCGGCCGAGGAGCTGCTCTACAGCGCGATGGAGGACTTCCGGGTCGACGTGGTGGTCGGCAAGGGGCCGGGGGCGACCGCGATCCCGCTCGACGTCGAGCCGTTCACCCTGGTCGGCGCGACCACCCGGTCCGGCCTGCTCACCGGGCCGATGCGGGACCGGTTCGGCTTCGTGGCCCACCTTGACTTCTACGCCCCGGCCGATCTGGAGGCGCTGCTGCGCCGCTCGGCCCGGATCCTCGGCGTGCCGATCACCGACGAGGGCGCGGTGGAGATCGCCGGCCGGTCCCGCGGCACGCCGCGCATCGCCAACCGGCTGCTGCGCCGGGTGCGTGACTTCGCCGAGGTCCGGGCCGATGGCGTGGTCACCCTGGAGACCGCCCGGGCCGCCCTCACCGTGTACGACGTCGACGCCCTCGGCCTGGACCGGCTGGACCGCGCCGTGCTCACCGCGCTGGTCGACTCGTTCCGGGGCGGCCCGGTCGGGCTCTCCACCCTCGCCGTGGCGGTGGGGGAGCAGCCGGACACGGTGGAGGAGGTCTGCGAGCCCTTCCTGGTGCGGGCCGGGCTGCTGGCGCGTACCCCCCGGGGGCGAGTCGCCACCGAGGCCGCCTGGCATCACCTGGGGCGTACGCCACCGAATGGTACATTTGGCGCGGATGCCCCCCCGGCGCCCGATCTGTTCTCTGTACAGACCGATCAGCCGTGATCCGAACGTGATCTGTGCCGCATTCGGTGTTCCCAGGGGCAGGGACTAGACTTCGCCGCGGTCTTACAGGACGTGAGAATCCGCCTCCGCTCCGGCGCCCCTCGGGGCGCCCGGCCGGAGACCAATGGGAAGGTCGACAACCGTGCATTACCTAGCAGCGGGTGGTGGGGGAGCCGGCGGTCTGACGCCGATCCTCATGATCGCTCTGCTCTTCGGCGTCATGTACTTCATGATGATCCGCCCCCAGCAGAAGCGGCGCCGCGAGGCCGAGCAGATGCAGTCCGCGCTCTCCCCGGGCGACGAGGTCGTCACCATCGGCGGGCTCTACGGCACGGTCACCGACGTGGACGACGAGACCGTCCTGCTCGAGGTGGCCCCGGGCGTGCAGAGCCGGTACGCGCGCCCCGCCGTCGCCCGGGTGGTCAACCGGGCCGAGGCTCCCGCGGCCGAGACGATCACCGAGGACGCGGAGCCGGTCAAGGAGTGACCGTCGGCCCCGGAAGGGGCAGCGGATTCACCCGTACAAGTGGATAGTTGGGTCGGCGTCCGACGCCGGCACCCGCACATCCCGCCCGACGCCCCCGCCTCGGGACCGGGGCGGTGTGCCGGCGGGTGACGCCGACCCGCCAGAGCAGTCGGGCGGACACCCCCGGCCCGACTTCGTCGCCGCTGCCCAGCGGCGCGACCGTACAGGGAGACAAGACAGCCGTGGCACCACCTCAGGGACAGATGCGCCCCGGACGGCAGCTCGCCGTTCTCGGGCTCGTCTTCGTCGTCCTCTATCTATTGGTGTTCTTCTCGGGCGGCGCCAGCGGCGGCTGGAAGGACCGGTTGGAGCCCCGGCTCGGCCTGGACCTGATCGGCGGCACCCGGCTGACGCTCGAGGCCACCAACAGTGTGGACGGCAAGCCCCCGACGGCCGCCAACCTCGAGGAGGCGCGCCAGATCATCGAGAGCCGGGTCAACGCGTACGGCGTGGCCGAGGCCGAGGTGGTCACCGAGGGCAACCGCAACATCGTCATCTCCCTGCCCGGCTCGAACCGGGACCTGACCGACGTCGGCAGCGCCGCCGAGCTGCGCTTCCGCAAGGTCCTCAAGGCGACCGACGGCAGCGGCCAGACCGCCGCCCCGGCCCCGACCGCCACCCCGGCCCCCTCGGGCAGCGCCACCCCGGCGCCGTCGGGGAGCGCGACGCCGGCGCCGTCCGGCAGCGCCGCGCCGAAGGTCACCTCCTCGCCGAGCGCCGGCGGGCAGGGCGGCATGGCCCCGACGCCCAGCGCCAGCGCGGCCGCGCCGACCCCGTCGGCCACGCCGAGCGCCGCCGCACCGAGCCCGAGCGCCAGCGCCGCACCGGTGCCGCAGAGCATCGAGCAGCAGCGCAAGGCCGTCGAGCAGAAGGTCGGCCCGGCCGCCTGGGGCGCCGCCACCGGCCTGAAGGCCCCGGCCGATCTCACCGCCGACCCGTCGCTGGCCGAGAAGCTCAAGCCGTTCGGCACCCTCTCCCCGCAGGAGATCGCGGTGCTCCCGGTCGACATGCAGTTCAACGTCCCGACCATCACCTGCGCCCAGCTCGACAAGCGGCCGCCGGCGTCGATCAAGGACGAGAAGCAGACGGCGGTGGCCTGTGAGGCTGGCGCCAAGTACCTGCTCGACACGGCGAAGGTGGTCGGCACCGACGTCAGCGACGCCAACGCGGTGCTCGACCAGACCAGCTCCTGGGTGGTCAGCCTGAAGTTCACCGGCAAGGGCCAGGAGCGGTGGACCGCGCTGACCCGCGAGGCGTTCACCAACGAGGGCCAGGCCTGCGACCAGACCGCGCTCGGCCAGGACGGCAAGTGCCGCGTCGCGGTGGTGCTGGACAACGAGATCGTCTCGTCCCCGGAGATCCAGGGCGTGCTGACCGGTGATTCGCAGATCACCGGCAACTTCAACAACAAGACCGCGAACGCGCTGGCCAGCCAGCTCCGCTACGGCGCGCTGCCGGTGACCTTCGTGCCGCAGGAGCAGCAGAACGTCACCGCGACCCTGGGCTCCAGCCACCTGCAGGCCGGTCTGCTCGCGGCCGGCATCGGCATGCTGCTGGTCATCATCTACTCGTTCTTCTACTACCGGCTGCTCGGCTCGGTCATCTTCCTGAGCCTGGTGCTCTCCGGCCTGCTGGTCTTCGGCTCGCTGGTGGTGCTCGGCCGGTCGATCGGGTTCACCCTCACCCTCGCCGGCCTCGCCGGCATGATCGTCTCGCTCGGTGTGGCGGCGGACTCGTTCGTCATCTACTTCGAGCGGCTCAAGGACGAGATCCGGGAGGGACGCAGCCCGCGTAGCGCGGTGCCGCGGGCGTGGATCCGGGCCCGCCGGACGATCATCTCGGCGAACGCCATCACCCTGATGTCCGCCGTGGTGCTCTACATCGTCTCGGTCGGCGCGGTGAAGGGCTTCGCCTTCGCGCTCGGCCTGGCGACGGTCCTCGACCTGGTCGTCGTCTTCCTCTTCCGTCACCCGATCATGACGATGTTCGCCCGGACCCGGGCGTTCCTGTCCCCGCGGGTCAGCGGTCTCGGCCGGGCCCTGCCGGCCCGGTCGGCCGAGCAGGGCACCGCCCGCAACCCGCGCGTCAAGGAGGCCTGAGATGGCAAAGACTGGTCTGGCGTCCCGGCTCTACCGGGGCGAGGCCGATCTCAACATCGTCGGCCGGCGCAAGCTGTGGTTCGGTGTCGCCGGTGTGCTGGTGCTGATCGCCGTGTTCAGCTTCGCCATCCGGGGCTTCAGCCTCGGCATCGAGTTCGCCGGCGGCAATTCGTTCCAGGTGCCGGCCAGCGTCGGCACCCTGACCCAGGCCGAGGACAAGGTCAACGCGGCCCTGCAGGCCAAGGGCGGCGGCGCCGAGGTGGTCACCGCGCAGAAGGTCGGCAGCACCAGCGGTGAGTACTACGAGTTGCGCACCTCGCAGCTCACCGCCGAGCAGGCCAACGCGGCCAAGACCGAGATGGCGCAGTCGTTCGGCATCCAGCCGGACCAGATCAGCGGCAGCCAGGTCTCCGAGGCCTGGGGCAGTCAGGTCACCTCCCGGGCCGTGCTCGGTCTGCTGATCTTCATCGCGGTGGTGGCGATCTATCTGATCCTGCGCTTCGAGTGGCGGATGGCGGTCGCGTCGATCGCCTCGCTGCTCACCAACCTGGTCCTCACCGCCGGCATCTACTCGCTGGTCGGCTTCGAGGTCACTCCGTCGACGATCATCGGTTTCCTCACCATCCTGGGCTTCGCGCTCTACGACGTGGTGGTGGTCTTCGACAAGGTCCAGGAGAACACCCGGGGCATCACCGCGAACAACAACATGACCTACGGCGAGGCGGCCAACCTGGCCCTCAACCAGAGCCTGATGCGGTCGCTGAACACCTCGGTGGTCGCCCTGCTCCCGGTCGGTGGTCTGTTGTTCATCGGTGCGGGCCTGCTCGGCGCCGGCACCCTCAAGGACCTCGGTCTGGTGCTGTTCGTCGGTATGGCCGTGGCGTTCCTGACCTCGATCCTGCTGGCCACCCCGCTGCTGGTGCTGCTGAAGAACCAGGACCCGCGGATCAGCGCGCACAACAAGCGGGTGCTGGCCCGGCGCGGCGCCATCGCCCGCGGCGAGGTCGCCCCGAAGGGCGCGCCGCGGGTGGCGCAGGCCGACGAGGCCATCGACCCGGAGGCGGCGGCCCTGGCCGGAAGCGCGCCGAAGGTGGGCGCCCGGCCGGTCGGCAAGCGCCCGACCGGCGCCCGGGGCGGCCGCCCCGCCGGCGGCGGGGGCAACCGGCCGGGCGGCGCGAAGCGCCGCTGACCGGGATCGGGGTAACCGACCAGTTCGGGGAGACCCGGTAGGAATCGACCGGACGGCGTCCGCCATGCTGTGCGAGCAGCATGACGGACGCCGTCGTCGTTCGAAGGGACATGGGACGTACCGTGACGGAGACCCACACCACCGGGGTACGGGGAGACAGCGGCCCGGAGGTCGCCCGACTGGTCGCCAGCCGCGTGCTGGACGTGCCGGATTTCCCCAAGCCCGGGGTGATGTTCAAGGACCTGATGCCGCTCTTCGCCGACGGCGACGTCTTCCGCGAGGTGATCGACGGGATCGTCGCGTACCACGGGCGTGACTCGTTCGACGCGGTGGCCGGCATCGAGGCGCGGGGGTTCGTGCTGGCCGCGGCCATCGCGTACGCGACCGGGGTTGGCGTGGTGCCGGTGCGCAAGGCCGGCAAGCTGCCCCGGGCCACGCACACCGCCTCCTACGCGCTGGAGTACGGCGAGGCGACCCTGGAGGTGCACCAGGACGCCTTCACCGCCGGCCACCGGGTCCTCGTGGTGGACGACGTGCTCGCCACCGGCGGCACGGCCGAGGCCACCCTCGACCTGGTCGAGCGGGCCGGGGGCACGGTCGCCGGCTTCACCGTGCTGCTGGAGCTGGGCTTCCTGAAGGGGCGGGAGCGACTCGCCCCGCGTCCGATCCATGCCCTGCTGACCGTTTGACGCGCCGGTCCGTCGGCCTGACCCGTCGGGGTCCGTCCGGCGGAGCGGCGGCGTACCCTGCGTGCGGGTAGCATTGCCCTTTGCTGACCGGACGGGTCACCGTCCGGTGGCGCGACGACCGGCCGCACGGCCTGCGCGGTGCGGGGCCGCCGGGACCGCGAGGTCCCCGGTGGCCGGACGCGGACCACGTCGACCGGGACGGTCGTCGCGGAACAACGCCGGCCCCACGGCCGGTTGAACAGGACGTCGGCCGGACGGCCGGCGCATCCCCGGCGAGCGGTGAGGAGGCCGGTGTCCCACGATGTCGTCCCTCCGGTGGAGGGCACGGTGCACCCGACAGGCGACGCGGACGGCTCGGTGACCGAGCGGAGCGGCAACCCGCCGGTGACCGGCTCCGGCGGCGGGCCGGACGGCAGGACGGACGGCGGCACGTCGTCCGGCGGGGCGGTCGTGGTGCCGCTCCGGGCCGACGGCGCTGGCGAGCCCTCGCCCGGCGGCGGCTTCGCCCTCTCCAACGCCCCGACCGGGCGGCGGGTGCGCGCCCGGCTGGCCCGGTTCAACGCGCCGTGGCAGACCTCCCAGGTCAGCGAGGTCCTGGAACCGCTGATCGCGACCCACCGGGAGAACCACCCCAAGGCCGACGCCCGGCTGCTCCAGCGGGCGTTCGACACGGCCGCGCGCTGGCACTCGGGTCAGTACCGGAAGTCCGGTGACCCGTACATCACCCACCCCCTCGCCGTGGCGACCATCCTGGCCAACCTCGGGATGGACACCACCACGCTGGTCGCGGCGCTGCTGCACGACACGATCGAGGACACCGAGTACACCCTCGACCAGATGCGCGCCGACTTCGGCGGCGAGGTCGCCCTGCTGGTCGACGGCGTGACCAAGCTCGACAAGGTCAAGCTCGGCGACGCCGCCAAGGCGGAGACGATCCGCAAGATGGTCGTCGCCATGGCCAAGGACCCGCGGGTCCTGGTGATCAAGCTGGCCGACCGGCTGCACAACATGCGTACCCTGACCTTCCTGCCCCGGCCGAAGCAGGAGCAGAAGGCCAAGGAGACGCTGGAGATCCTCGCCCCGCTGGCCCACCGCCTCGGTATGAACACCATCAAGTGGGAGCTGGAGGACCTCGCCTTCGGCACCCTGTTCCCGAAGCGGTTCGAGGAGATCAACCGCCTGATCGGGGAGCACCAGCCGCAGCGCGAGGCGCTGCTGCGCCAGGTGACCCAGAAGGTGTCCACGGACCTGAAGGCCGCCAAGATCAAGGCGGAGACCACCGGTCGGCCGAAGCATCTCTACTCGATCTACCAGAAGATGATCGTGCGGGGGCGCGACTTCAACGACATCTACGACCTGGTCGGGGTGCGGATCCTCGTCGACACGGTGCGGGACTGCTACGCGGCGCTGGGCGTCATCCACGCCAACTGGCAGCCGGTGCCGGGCCGGTTCAAGGACTACATCGCCATGCCCAAGTTCAACATGTACCAGTCGTTGCACACGACGGTCATCGGGCCCACCGGCAAGCCGGTGGAGATGCAGATCCGCACCTACGCGATGCACCGCACCGCCGAGTTCGGCATCGCCGCGCACTGGAAGTACAAGGAGCACAAGGGCACCCCGGTGGTCGGCCCGCCGGCGCACATCGACGAGATGACCTGGCTGCGCCAGCTGCTCGACTGGCAGCGCGAGGCGGCCGATCCGAGTGAGTTCCTCGACGCGCTCCGGTTCGACCTGTCGAGCCAGGAGGTGTACGTCTTCACCCCGAAGGGTGACGTCATCCCGCTGCCGACCGGGTCGACGCCGGTGGACTTCGCGTACGCGGTGCACACCGAGGTCGGGCACAAGTGCATCGGCGCCCGGGTCAACGGCAAGCTGGTGCCGCTGGAGTCGACCCTGTCCAACGGCGACGTGATCGAGATCTTCACCTCGAAGTCCGACACAGCCGGCCCGACGCAGGACTGGCTCGGCTTCGTCAAGAGCCCACGCGCCCGCACCAAGATCCGCCAGTACTTCAACAAGGAGCGGCGCGAGGAGGCGATCGAGGCCGGCAAGGACTCGATCGTCAAGGCGATGCGCAAGCAGGGCATGCCGCTGCAGCGGATGCTCACCTCGGACGCGCTGATGGCGATCGCCCGGGACCTGCACCTGGCCGACGTGGCCTCGCTCTACGCGGCGGTCGGCGACAGCCAGGTCTCGGCGCAGTCGGTGGTGCAGAAGCTGATGGCCACGTACGGCGGTGAGGAGGGCGCGGCGGAGGACATCGCCGAGACCGCCGTCGCCACCCGGCCGCCGCGCAGCCGAGCCTCCAGCCACGACCCGGGTGTGGTGGTGCGCGGGGTCAGCGACGTCTGGATCAAGCTGGCGCGCTGCTGCACGCCGGTGCCGCCGGACGCCGTCTTCGGCTTCGTCACCCGCTCCGGCGGGGTGAGCGTGCACCGGGACGACTGCGCCAACGCCGAGGACCTCAAGGCGCAGAGCGAGCGGGTGGTCGAGGTCAGCTGGAAGCTGACCTCCGCCTCCACCTTCCTGGTTGCCATCCAGGTGGAGGCGCTCGACCGGCACAAGCTGCTGGCCGACGTGACCCGGGTGCTCTCCGACGAGCGGGTCAACATCCTCTCCGCGACCGTCACCACCACCCGGGACCGGGTGGCGGTGAGCCGGTTCAGCTTCGAGATGGCCGACCCGAAGCACCTGGGGCACCTGCTGGCCGCGGTCCGCAAGGTCGACGGGGTGTTCGACGCGTACCGGGTCACCTCGGGGGCCTGAGGCTCCCTCCGACGTACGGAAAAGCGCCCGCCGGCTTCGTCAGCCGGCGGGCGCTTCCGCATGGTACGGGCGGCTCTCAGCCCCCCTGGATGTCGCTCATCGTCAGCTTGTTGATGACGATCTCCTTCTTCGGGTGACCGCCACCGGCCGCCTTGGCGTAGGCGCCGTCGTCACCGGCCGCCGCAACCTGCTTCACCAGGTCCATGCCGCCGGTGATGGTGCCCAGGACGGTGTAGTTCGGGTCGAGCGGGGAGTCGCCGTAGACGATGAAGAACTGGCTGCCGGTGCTGCCCGGCTGGCCGGAGTTGGCCATCGCGATGACGCCCTCCGGGTAAGGCGGCCGCTGCTCGGTGGGCAGGTTCTCCTCGGTCACGTTGTAGCCCGGGCCGCCGGTGCCGTCGCTGTCCCGCCAGCCGTTACCGGTCACGCTCGGGTCGCCGCACTGGAGCACCTTGATGCCCTCGGTGACCAGCCGGTGGCACTTGGTGTTGTCGAAGAAGCCCTTGCTGGCCAGGTAGGTGAAGCTGCCCGCCGTGCACGGCACCTTGGTGCGGTCGATCTTCGCGGTGACCGGGCCCAGGTTGGTGTCGATCGTCATGGTCTGGGTGCCCTTGTTGTCCTGCTGGTTCGGGGGCACGCCGACGTCCTTGACCTGCTTGGAGCGGGCCTCCTTCGGCACCTCGTTGTAGGCGCACTGCGAGTAGCCCGCCGTGCCGGCGGCCTCCTGCTTCTTGTCGCCGTCACCGCCGAGCGAGGTGGCCAGCCAGACGGTGCCGGCGACCACGAGCACCAGCACGGCCGCGGCGCCGACGATGGCCTGCGTCTGCCGGCGCTTGCGGGCCCGGGTGGCGCGCTCGGCCATCTCCCGCTCGAGTCGGGCCCGCGCCGCCGCGCGCTGCCGCTCTCTCGTGGACGTCACGGTCACTCCTCCGGTGTATCTCGGGTGCGGCACTGCCGCTGCTGCTCAGGGGTCGGATGGGCCGGGTCAGCCGGCGCTGGGGCTGGCCGACGGCGCGCCGGCGGCGGCGTTCACCTCGCCGACGGTGAGGCTCTGGATCACCACGTCCGTCTTCGGCGTGACCTTGGCTCCACTCCCATTGTCCACGGTCGGGAGGGCACCGATCTTCTCCAGCACGTCCAGGCCGCCGGTGACCTTGCCGATCACGGGGTAGGCCGGCTTGGCCGGGTTGAAGTCCTTGAAGAAGATCAGGAACTGGCTGCTGTTGGCGCCCGGCGGGTTGGCGATCATGGCGACCGTGCCCTTCGGGTACGCCGGGGCCTGGCCCGGGGCCGGTGAGCCGGACGGGCTCGGCGCCGGCGTGGGGACGTTCTCGTCGTAGAACGAGTACGCCGGGCCGCCGATGCCGGTGCCGCTCGGGTCGCCGCAGCGCAGCGCGCCCTCGGTGGTGATCTCGTGGCACTTGGTGTTGTCGTAGAACGACTTGCCGGCCAGGTACGAGATGCTCGCCGCCGCGCACGGTGCCGAGGCGAGGTCGAGGTCGGCGGTGATCGGGGCGCCCTGGTTGGTGGTGACCGTCATCGCCCGGGTGCCGGCGGTCGGCAGGTCGGTGGTCTTCGGCTTGCCGACGTCCTTGAGGTTGTTGTTGGCGGCGGCGTCCTGGGGAGTCCAGAGACAGATGTCCTCGGCGGCCGTCTTGTCCGGCTTCGAGTCGAACGCGCCGAGCGCCCACGCCGAACCGAACACGATCAGCACGAGCACCAGGGCGGCACCGACGCCGGCCTGGATCTGCCGGCGGCGCTTCGCCGTGGCGGCCCGCCGGGCGAGCTGCCGGTCGAACTTGGCCCGCGCCAGTTTGCGCTGCCGGTCCCTGCTGGAAGCCACCCGTGCTCCCCTTCCTCTACCCTGGTCCTCGCCGGCGCCGGGCGCGGTCCGCCCGTCGGGTGCGCAGGTGCGCCACGCCACACGCCCGCCAGAGTGTACGGGTACCGGCTGGGAAAGTGGTGTACGAGGTACGGCCTCGGTCTATCGGGCGTTGTCACTGTGCTTGCCGAGGTCGCTGGGAACGTGGGCCGGGGGAAACCAGTCGCCGGTGCGACTAGGCTGATGATCGGGACGACGACTGTAACGGGAAGGGGAGCGGACGTGCTCGTAGCCGGCTTTCCCGCGGACGCCTTCGGCACCAACTGCTATGTGGTGGCGACCGCGCCGGGGGAGCAGTGCGTGGTGGTCGACCCCGGCATCGGGGTGCTCGACCGGCTCGACGCCGTGCTCGCCGAGCACCGCCTGCACCCGGCTGCCGTGCTGCTCACCCACGGCCACCTCGACCACACCTTCTCCGTAGCGCCGGTCTGCGGCGCCCGTGGCATCACCGCGTACGTCCACCCGGACGACCGGGAGCTGCTGGCCGACCCGGCCAAGGCGCTGTCCATGGACCTCACCCAGCTCTTCGGCGGACGGCTGCCGTACGCCGAGCCGGAGGACGTGGCCGAGCTGACCGACGGCGCCACGCTGAGCCTCGCCGGCCTGGAGATCACCGTCGACCACGCCCCCGGCCATACCGGCGGGTCGGTGCTGTTCCGGATGCCCGGCGCCGGCTCGCCCTGGGAGGCCGAGCAGATCTGCCTCTCCGGCGACGTGCTCTTCGCCGGCTCCATCGGCCGCACCGACCTGCCGGGCGGCAGCATGCCCCGCATGCTGGCCAGCCTCCGGGAGAAGGTCCTCCCGCTGGCCGACGACACCGTCGTCCTGCCCGGCCACGGCCCCGCGACCACCATCGGCCGCGAGCGCGCGACCAACCCGTACCTCCTCGAGGTCGCGGGGACCGGCGGCGCGCGCCCGGCCGCGCCCACCCGCGGTCTCTGACGCCGCGACCACGACCTGTCCGCGCCGCCCGCGGCGCACAAGGAGTACGCCATGAGCAAGCCCACGCCCATCTCCGGCTTCCCGGAGTGGACGCCCGCCCAGCGGATGATCGAGCAGTTCGTGCTCGACCGGATCCGCGCCACCTTCGAGCTGTACGGCTTCGCCCCGCTGGAGACCCGTTCGGTCGAGCCGCTGGACCAGCTGCTGCGCAAGGGGGAGACCTCAAAGGAGGTCTACGTGCTGCGCCGGCTGCAGGCCGACCCGGAGAGCGCGGCCGGCGACGACGCGCTCGGCCTGCACTTCGACCTGACCGTGCCGTTCGCCCGCTACGTGCTGGAGAACGCCGGCAAGCTCCAGTTCCCGTTCCGCCGCTACCAGATCCAGAAGGTGTGGCGGGGTGAGCGCCCGCAGGAGGGGCGCTACCGGGAGTTCCTCCAGGCCGACATCGACATCGTCGACCGGGACACCCTGCCGGCCCACTACGAGGCCGAGATGCCGCTGGTGGTCGGCGACGCGCTGCGCTCGCTGCCCATCCCGCCGGTGCGCATCCAGGTGAACAACCGCAAGATCTGCGAGGGCTTCTACCGGGGGATCGGGCTGACCGACCCGGAGGCGGCGCTGCGCGCGGTCGACAAGCTGGACAAGATCGGCCCGACCAGAGTGGCCGAGCTGCTGGCGGAGACGGCCGGGGCGAGCGAGGCGCAGGCCAAGGCCGTCCTGGCGCTGGCGGAGATCTCCGCGCCGGACGCGTCCTTCGCCGACGCGGTCCGCGCCCTCGGGGTGAGCGACCCGCTGCTCGACGAGGGCATCGCGGAGCTGGTCGCGGTGGTGGAGACCGCCGCGGCGCACTCGCCCGGCCTCTGCGTCGCCGACCTGCGGATCGCCCGCGGCCTGGACTACTACACCGGCACCGTGTACGAGACGCAGCTGCTCGGGTACGAGCGGTTCGGCTCGATCTGCTCCGGCGGTCGCTACGACAACCTGGCCAGTTCGGGCACCGTGCGCTTCCCCGGGGTGGGCATCTCGATCGGGGTGACCCGGCTGCTCGGCCTGCTCTTCGGCACCGGCGCGCTGTCAGTCTCCCGCGACGTGCCGACCTGCGTGCTGGTCGCGGTCTCCAACGAGGACGAGCGACCGGCGAGCAACAAGATCGCCGAGGCGCTGCGCTCCCGCGGGATCCCCACCGAGGTGTCACCGAGCGCGGCCAAGTTCGGCAAGCAGATCCGGTACGCCGAGCGGCGCGGCATCCCGTACGTCTGGTTCCCCGGCGCCGAGGGCGACCAGGTGAAGGACATCCGCTCCGGTGAGCAGGTGGCCGCGGCGGCGGGCGAGTGGACCCCACCGCGGGCGGACCTGAAGCCACTGGTCGGCCCCGCGTCGACTGGCGCCTGACGACGATTCGACCTACGGTGGCGTAACTTACGCCACCGTAGGGAGATCGCCGTGACCGTGCTCAGCCAGACCGCCCTGCTCCTCGAACTCGAGCCCGTGGTCGAGAAGAACCTCGACCGCCACCTGTCGCTGGCCAAGGAGTGGTTCCCGCACGAGTACGTGCCGTGGAGCGAGGGGCGCACCTTCGACGGCCCGCTCGGCGGCGAACCCTGGGCGGAGGGCGACTCGACGCTGCCCGAGGTGGCCCGGACCGCGCTGATCGTCAACCTGCTCACCGAGGACAACCTGCCCTCGTACCACCACGAGATCGCCACCCTCTTCGGCCGGGACGGGGCGTGGGGCACCTGGGTGCACCGATGGACCGCCGAGGAGGGACGGCACGGCACCGCCATCCGGGACTACCTGACGGTGAGCCGGGCGGTCGACCCGGTGGCCCTGGAGCGGGCCCGGATGGTGCACATGTCGGCGGGCTACCGCAACGCGCACGGCGACGAGGTGCTGCACTCCCTGGCGTACGTCTCGTTCCAGGAGCTGGCCACCCGGATCTCGCACCGCAACACCGGCCGGGCCACCGGCGACCCGACCTGCGAGGCGCTGTTGGCCCGGGTGGCGGCCGACGAGAACCTGCACATGGTCTTCTACCGCAACCTGCTCGGCGCGGCCTTCGAGCTGGCCCCGAGCCAGGCCCTGCGGGCGGTCGCCGACGTGCTGGCCGACTTCCAGATGCCGGGTGTCGGCATCGAGGGCTTCGCCCGCAAGTCGGTGGCCATCGCCCTGGCCGGCATCTACGACCTGCGCCAGCACCGGGACGAGGTGGTCGTCCCGGTGCTGCGCCAGTGGAACATCTTCGACGTGACGGGGCTGGACGCCGACGGCGAGGCCGCCCGGGACCAGATCGCCGCCCACCTTGACACCCTGGACACCCAGGCCGCCCGCTTCGAGGACAAGCGCGCCGCGCGCACCGCCCGCCTCGCCGCCGCCCGCTGACCCGCCCCCAGGTGGCTGGGTCAGGCGGGGGTGCTGTCGAGCGGGAAGAGGAGGCAGCTCGACGTGGCGTGGGCGATGAGGCGGTCCCGAGTGTCCGTCAGGCGGGCCTCGGCGAGGGCGGTACGGCGACCACGCTGGAGGACGGTGCCCTCGCAGCGCAGTCGGCCGCTGTCGACCGTCACCGGCCGCAGGAACTTCACGTTCAGGTCCAGCGAGGTGTAGCCGACGCCGACCGGCAGGGTGGTGTGCACCGCGCAGCCGGCGGCGGTGTCGAGCAGCGTGGAGATGACTCCGCCGTGCACGGTGCCGAGCGGGTTGTAGTGGAACTCCTGCGGCACGAGCTCGACGGCGACGCGGCCCTCGTCCGCCTCCATCCGGGCCATGTCGATCAGGTGCATGACCGGCGGCGCGGCCAGCTCCCCGGCGATCATCGCGCGCAGCAGCTCCAGGCCGCTGCGCCGGCCGATGTGCGCGGCCCCGGCCACCGGATCGGACCAGGAGAAGGTGCGGGTGCGATCCTGCGTCTGTGTCATGGACTCAGCCTCGCAGCGCGTTGCTGAGTCTGTCAATCAGACCTAGCCTGGTCGACATGAGACCTGTGGCACTGGACTGGTCGGTGGAGAACTGCACGATCGCCCGGGCGATGACCGTACTCGGCGAGCGCTGGACCCTGGTCGTGCTCCGCGAGGTCTTCAACGGCGTACGCCGCTTCGACGACATGCGGGTGCGCACCGGCATTCCCCGGCAGGTGCTCACCAACCGGCTCGCCATGCTGGTCGAGCAGGGGGTGCTGCGCCGGGGGCCGTACCGGGAGCCGGGCAGCCGGGTGCGGCACGAGTACCGGCTCACCGGCAAGGGGCTCGACCTGTGGCCGGTGCTGGTGGCGGTGCTCGGCTGGGGCGACCGCTACCTGGCCGACCCGGACGGCTCGCCGCTGGCGGTGGGCCACCGCGACTGCGGCGCCGAGGTCCGGGTCGCGTTGCGCTGCGCCGAGGGGCACGAGCTGACCGACCCGCGTGACGTGCTGCCCCGGCCCGGGCCAGGGGCGCGCCGCCGGGCCTGAGGCGCGACCCGGCGCGCGGTCCCCCGGGTCCGCGCGCCGGGCGGGGGAGGGTTCCCGCTGTTGCCGGTTGGGTCGGCGTGAGTGCTCAGGAGTTCGCTAGATGGTTGGCGTGAACCTGAAGGAGTGGGCAGTATCTCAGGGTGTGTCGTATGCGACCGCGCGGCGGTGGTTCGCGGCCGGGAAGCTGCCCGTTCCCGCCTACCAGTCTGGCCGGCTGATTGTGGTTGGTGAGCCGGCACCTTCTGCGCCTGGACGACAGGTGGTCGCGGTGTACGCGTGCGTGTCGTCGGCTGATCAGCGCGCTGACCTTGACCGGCAGGTTGCCCGGGTGACCGTCTGGGCTACCGGGCAGGATCTGAGGGTGGGCCGGGTGGTCACTGAGGTGGGTTCCGCTTTCGATGGGCGTCGTAAGAAGTTCCTCGCGTTGCTGGCTGACAAGGCGGTGTCGACGATTGTGGTGGAGCATCGGGATCGGTTCGCCCGGTTCGGTGCCGAGTACGTGGAGGCCGCGTTGTCTGCGCAGGGCCGCCGTCTGCTGGTGGTCGACCCGGCCGAGGTTGATGACGATCTGGTGCGCGACGTGACCGAGGTCCTGACCTCGTTGTGCGCCCGCCTGTACGGGCGTCGGGCCGCCGCCGACCGGGTCCGCCGCGCGGTCGACGCCGCGACCGGCGGGGTGAGCGCGGCGTGAGGGTGGTGCAGGCGTACCGGTTCGCGTTGGATCTGACTGCGGGGCAGGAGCGTGACGTGCTCGCCAACGCGGGCGCGGCCCGGGTGGCGTACAACTGGGCGCTGGCCCGGGTGAAGGCGATCATGGACCAGCGCGCCGCGGAACGCACCTACGGTGTGCCTGAGGAGTTGCTGACCCCGACCCTCGGGTGGAATCTCGCGGCGTTACGCAAGGCGTGGAACCAGGCGAAGCCGGACGTGGCGCCGTGGTGGCGGGAGTGTTCCAAGGAGGCGTTCAACACCGGCCTGGACGCGCTGGCCTGCGGCTTGAAGAACTGGTCCGACTCGCGTACGGGCAGGCGGGCGGGGCGGCGGGTCGGGTTCCCGCGGTTCAAGTCCCGTCGCCGCAGCACGCCGAGCATCCGGTTCACCACGGGTGCGATCCGGGTGGAGCCGGACCGCCAGCATGTCGTACTGCCCCGGTTGGGCCGGCTCAAGCTGCACGAGTCTGCCCGCAAACTCGCCCGCCGTCTGGAGGCGGGCACGGCCCGGATCCTGTCCGCGACCGTGCGCCGTGACGGCGGGCGGTGGCATGTCGCGTTCTGCGTCGAGGTCGATCGGGCCGAGCGCGCCCCGGCGCGTCCGCAGGCGGTGGTCGGGGTGGACGTCGGGGTGACGCACCTGGCGGTGCTGTCCACCGGCAAGCTCGTACCCAACCCCCGGCACCTGGATGACGCGGCCCGCCGAATGCGGCGTCTCGCGCGTCGGTTATCCCGCAGAGTGGGGCCGGATCGGCGTACCGGCCAGCGGCCGTCACAGCGGTGGGAACGGGCCCGCCGGCAGGTGGCCCGGGCGCACGCGCGGGTGGCGAACCTGCGCCGCGACGGCCTGCACAAGCTCACCACCCGCCTGGCCCGCGAGTACGGCACTATCGTGGTCGAAGACCTCAACGTGGCCGGCATGCTACGCAACCGCCGGTTGGCCCGCCGCGTCGCCGACGCCGGGTTCGGTGAAATCCGCCGGCAGGTGACCTACAAGACCGGATGGAACGGCGGCCACCTGGTGGTGGCCAACCGCTGGTATCCCTCCAGCAAGACCTGCTCGGGCTGCGGCACGGTGAAAGCCAAGCTGGCCCTGTCCGCGCGTACCTACACCTGCACCACCTGCGGCCTGGTCCTGGACCGGGATGTGAATGCCGCACGTAACCTCGCCGCGATCGCGGCTGAGGCGACCACCGCCGGGAGTGGCCCGGTGGCAGGACGTGGAGCCGACCGTAAGACCCGCCCCGGCAGGCAGGTGGCCGTGAAACGTCAACCCGGCACCACCCAAACGGGTAAGACCGGGACCGTCCCACCCTCAGGCGGGACTACCGACCATGTACTCACTAGAGCGCACTGAAAGGTAACGGAACTACCAGCCGAAGCCGTTGGCGTACGTGACGCTGGCGAGCACCGCCTGCCCGCTGGTGTTGGGATGGAAGTAGTCCCAGGTGGAGACCTGGCTCAGCACGAACGGGTAGTTGAACACCGCGTTGTCGTCGAAGTCGCAGTTCGCGCCGTACGCCGCACAGGCCTGGGCGAGCTGGGTGTTGAAGTCGACCACCCGCTGCCGGACCCGGGCCCGGCGGTCGACGTCGGCCTGGCTGGTGGAGGTCGGGTTCGCCAGCATGGACTGGCAGATCCCGAACAGCGACCAGGCGGAGCGGGCGCTGCCGCTGTCCTTGCCCACGAACCAGAGCCGGTAGATGTCCGGGATGCTGATCACGGCGACCCGGGCGTCGGGCAGGCCGGCCCTGATCCGGTTGAGCGCGCTGTCGATGTTGGCCCGGAAGGTGGCCACCGAGGTCATCGTGGATTCCGAACCGGTGCAGGCGTCGTTGGCGCCGATGAGCATGGTGACGTACTCGACGCCCTGGCTGACCGCGGTGCCCGCCTGGCCGTACATGTCGGCGGACTTGGCACCGGTCTTCGCGTCGTTGTGGTTGCGGCCCTGGATGGTCGGGTTGACCGCGCGGATCCGCAGGTAGTGGCTGTTGACGCTGGAGTAGTCGCCGGTGCTGAACGACCGGGAGGTGCAGTCGACGTACCAGCCGCACGCGTTGAAGCCGCGGGTGATGGAGTCGCCCATGCTGGCCATCGAGTTGGGGGGTGGGCCGGCGGCGGCGACGGCGGGGCTGGCGCCGAGCAGGACGAGGGCGGTGGCGCTGGCGAGGGTGGCCAGGGCGCGTCGGACGAGGGTCATGGTGGCCTCCGGATCACGCGTGCCGGCGTGCTGCGGTGGCCAGATCGCATAGACGACGCTCTGTGTCCACAATGTGGCGTCGGGGTTACGGCGGGCGGCGGGTGAATTCGGGCAAAGGGACGTCTTGTTTAGGATCTTAAATATGTGAATACTTTGGGCCTCGGCCGGTTTCCCCAGGTCGGCCGGGTTGTCCTCGGGCGCGTCCGGATGACGGTGCCCGTCACTCCTCCCAGGAGGTTGTCACATGCGACCCACGAGGTCCTCGCTGCGCCGTGCCGCCGCCATCGCCGTGGCCGGCACCCTCGTCACCGGCTCGCTCCTCGGCGCACCCGCCCAGGCGGCCCCTGCCTCGCCCGCATCCCCCGACGCCGCCGCCACCCTCGCCGCCAAGCTCGGCGACCGCGCCGCCGGCACGTACGCCGACGCCAGCGGCAAGATGATCGTCGCGGTGACCGACGCCGCGGCCGCCCGCCAGGTGCGCGCGGCCGGCGCGACCCCGAAGCTGGTCACCCGGGGCGCCGCCCAGCTCAACGCCGCCACCGCCGAGCTGGAGCGGTCCGCCAAGATCCCGGGCACCGCCTGGTGGATCGACCCGGCCACCAACCAGGTCGTCGTCTCCGTGGACAGCACCGTCACCGGCGCCAAGCTCGACCGCGTCAAGGCGGCCGCCGCCCGCACCGGCCGCGCGGTCCGCATCGAGGCGGAGGCCGGCGTGCTCAGCACCCGGATCAACGGCGGGCAGGCGATCTACGCCGGGGGCGGTGGCCGCTGCTCGCTCGGCTTCAACGTCCGCAGCGGCTCCGGCACGTACTACTTCCTGACCGCCGGGCACTGCACCAACATCTCGGCGAGCTGGTACACCAACTCCGCCCAGACGACCTACATCGGCCCGCGCGTCGGCACCAGCTTCCCGGGCAACGACTACGGCATCGTGCGGTACGACAACACCGGCCTGTCGCACCCCGGCACCGTCTACCTCTACAACGGCACCTCGCGTGACATCACCGGCGCCGGCAACGCGTTCGTCGGCCAGAGCGTCTCGCGGTCCGGCAGCACCACCGGCGTGCACGGCGGATCGGTCACCGCGCTCAACGCCACGGTGAACTACGCCGAGGGCAGCGTCTCCGGCCTGATCCGCACCACCGTCTGCGCCGAGCCCGGTGACAGCGGCGGTTCGCTCTTCGCCGGCAACACCGCGCTGGGCCTCACCTCCGGCGGCAGCGGCAACTGCTCCTCCGGCGGCACCACCTACTTCCAGCCGGTCACCGAGGCGCTGAGCGTCTACGGCGTCAGCGTCTACTGATCGATCCGCTGCGCGCGGGCCGCCGGGTATCCGGCGGCCCGCTCCGCGTACCGGGGCGATGCGCCGGGACGGACCGGGCGGCCGAGGAGCGGGCCCGGGGGCTCGCCGAGGGCGACGTACGGGTCAACCATCTGCTCCCGGCCGATCCGGACGGACCGGCCGGGCATCACCCGACGACCGCGGCGTCGTTCGTCGCGTGCCGGGGCCGCCCGGCGGACCGGCGCCGACCCCCGTCCGCCCGGGCGCCCGCCGGGCGGAGAGCAGCGCGACCAGCGGCCAGACGGCGACCGCCACGGCGGTGACCCGCTCGGCCAGCCCGGTCCGCGAACCACCGTTCACCTCGACGGCGAACCAGCCGAACAGGGCCAGCAGCAGCACGGTCACGGTCAGCGCCACCGGCCGGCGGAACGCCCACGGCGGCCGGACCGCGTGGACACCGGTTACGACGTCCGGGCCGGCGGGCGGGGGTACGCCGCGCCGGAGCGTGCGGGGCAGGCGCAGCGCCGAGCCGGCCGGCCAGAGCGCCAGCGCGAGCACGGCCACCGTGGCCACGGTGCCGTGCCCCAGGGAGCCGCCGACCCTCGGGCGGGGGAAGGCGATCAGCGCGATGGTGGCCACCCCGCCGACGGCGAGCAGGAACCGGCTGGGCAGCCCCGCCGCGTGCAGCACGGCGGCCGTGCCCAGGTAGCAGCAGCCGAGCAGGACCAGGCAGCCGGTCATGATCCACGGATCGGTCGCACCCTGCCCGGCCAGCTCGCTGATGGTGTCGCGGACCGGGTCGTACCCCGGTGGCTGCCGGGCACCCGCCACCGTCCACCCCGCCACCAGCAGGACGGGCGCGGCCGCGGCCGTGGCGACGGCCCAGCTCGGTACGGCACGCACCCGGCCACGTTAACCGTCCGTCCGGACCGCGACCGGCGTTCGCCGTACCCCGGGAGGTGGCCGGCCTGCCGGGTGCCCCGGAGGAAGTCCGGCCCACCCTGACAGAATGCGGGGAGCAGCCGTGGAACAGATGAGGAGACGCAAGCCGTGATCCGTACCCACAATGCCGGAAGCCTGCGCGCCGCGGACGCCGGCTCGACGGTGACGCTCGCCGGGTGGGTGGCCCGCCGGCGCGACCACGGCGGTGTCATCTTCGTCGACCTGCGCGACGCCTCCGGCGTGGTCCAGGTGGTCTTCCGCGAGGAGGACGCGCACGCGTTGCGCAACGAGTTCTGCGTGAAGGTCACCGGCGAGGTGACCCGCCGCCCCGAGGGCAACGAGAACCCGGACCTGCCGACCGGTGCGGTCGAGGTGACCGCGACCGCGCTGGAGGTGCTCTCCGAGGCGGCCCCGCTGCCGCTGCCGGTCGACGACCAGATCGAGGCCGGCGACGACATCCGGCTCAAGTACCGCTACCTGGACCTGCGCCGCAGTGGCCCGGCGAAGGCCATGCGGCTGCGCTCGCGGGCCAGCCAGCTCGCCCGCACGGTGCTGCACGAGCGGGACTTCCTGGAGATCGAGACCCCGACGCTGACCCGGTCCACCCCCGAGGGCGCCCGCGACTTCCTGGTCCCGGTCCGCCTCCAGCCCGGCAGCTGGTACGCGCTGCCGCAGTCGCCGCAGCTGTTCAAGCAGCTGCTCATGGTCGGCGGCATGGAGCGGTACTACCAGATCGCCCGCTGCTACCGGGACGAGGACTTCCGCGCCGACCGGCAGCCGGAGTTCACCCAGCTCGACATCGAGATGTCCTTCGTCACCGAGGACGACGTCATCGAGCTCGGCGAGGCGATCGTCGCGGCGCTCTGGTCCGACCTGGCCGGCTACCAGATCCCCCGGCCGATCCCGCGGATCACCTGGCACGACGCGATGTCCCGGTACGGCTCGGACAAGCCGGACCTGCGCTACGGCGTCGAGCTGACCGAGCTGACCGACTACCTGCGCGGCACCGAGTTCCGGGTCTTCGCCGGCGCGATCGACGCGGGCGGCTACGTCGGCGCGGTGGTCATGCCGGGCGGCGCGGGCCAGACCCGCAAGGAGCTGGACGGCTGGCAGGACTGGGCCAAGGCGCGCGGCGCGCGGGGCCTGGCGTACGTGGTGCTCGACGCGGAGACCGGCGAGGCGCGCGGCCCGGTGGCCAAGAACCTCTCCGAGGCGCACCTGGCCGGGCTGGCCGACGCGGTCGGCGCCAAGCCGGGCGACGCCATCTTCTTCGCCGCCAGCACCGACACCCGCGAGGCGCAGGAGCTGCTCGGCGCGGCCCGGATCGAGATCGCCAAGCGGGCCAACCTGATCGACGAGAGCGCCTGGGCGTTCTGCTGGGTGGTCGACGCGCCGATGTTCGAACCGGCCTCCGACCAGGAGAGCGGCCGGGCGGGCGGCTGGACGGCCGTGCACCACCCGTTCACCTCGCCGAACACGGAGTGGGTGGACCGGTTCGAGGAGGCCCCGGACCGCGCCCTGGCCTACGCGTACGACATCGTCTGCAACGGCAACGAGATCGGCGGCGGCTCGATCCGTATCCACCGCGGCGACGTGCAGCAGCGGGTCTTCGACCTGCTCGGTATCACCGCCGAGGAGGCGCAGGACAAGTTCGGCTTCCTGCTGGAGGCGTTCAAGTACGGTGCCCCGCCGCACGGCGGCATCGCGTTCGGCTGGGACCGGGTCTGCATGCTGCTCGCCGGCGCGGACTCGATCCGCGAGGTCATCGCCTTCCCGAAGACCCGCGGCGGCTTCGACCCGCTGACCGGCGCGCCGACGCCGATCACCGCCCAGCAGCGCACCGAGGCCGGCATCGACGCCAAGCCGAAGGCGGCGACCGGCCCGCACGCCGGCACCGCCGGCCCGGTCGCCCCGGTGGCCGACCCGACCTGATCGTTCTCGTGATCGAGAGGTCTCCGCCATGATGGCGGGGACCTTTCGATCTTTCTGGGGGTACGACATGACACTGCTGGTGGTAGGGGCCAGCGGCTTCCTCGGCGCCGAGGTGTGCCGGCAGGCGGTCGCCGCAGGACAGTCGGTGGTCGGCACGTACCACTCGGCCGCCGTCGCGGTGCTGGGCGTCGCGGCCCGCCGGCTGGACGTCACCGACCGCGCCGCCGTGCGCGCGCTGCTGACCGAGGTACGCCCCGACGCCGTCGTCAGCACCCCCTACCGGTACGACGACTGGACGGTCACCGCCGACGGGGCGGCCCACGTCGCGTACGCGGCGGCCGAGGTGGGGGCGCGGCTGGTGCACCTGTCCAGCGACGCGCTGCACGCCGGACGGCCGGCGCCGTATCTCGACGAGGACGTGCCGTCCCCGGTGTTCATGTACGGGGCGGCGAAGGCGGCGGCGGAGACGGCGGTGCGGGCGATCGACCCGGGCGCGGTGCTGGTGCGAACCTCGCTGATCGTGGGGGAGGGGAGCAAGCAGATCCAGCTCTGCCGCGACGCGCTCGCCGGCCGGGCGACCCTCTTCACCGACGAGCTCCGGTGCCCGGTGGACGTGGCAGACCTCGCCGCCGCCGTCCTGGAACTCGTGCTGTCCGAGTACGCGGGCCTGCTCAACGTGGCCGGACCGGACGCGGTGAGCCGCGCGGAGATGGGCCTCCTCGTGGCCCGGCAGCTCGGCCTGGACTCGGCCGGTCTGAAGACCACCACCAGCGCGGCGTCCGGCCTGCACCGGCCCGCCGAGGTACGCCTCGACTCCTCCCGCGCCGCTGGCCTGCTGCGTACCCGGCTGCGCGGCATCACCGAACTCCTCGCCTGACGCTCGTCCCCACCCTGCCGGATCATGCACACTCTCTATGCAAGAGTCTTGTGCATAGAGAGTGTGCACAGATATTGTGCATCCATGGAGAACGACGAGAAGCCGGAGCGGCGGGCGCCGCGTGCGGTCCGGCTGAACCACCGCCAGGTGCGGGTGCTGGCGCACCCGCTGCGGTTGCGCCTGGTCGGGGCGCTGCGGGTCAAGGGGCCGGCCACCGCCACCACCCTCGCTGAGCTGCTCGGCACCAACACCGGGGCCACCAGCTACCACCTGCGTCAGCTCGCCGAGGTGGGGCTGGTCGTCGAGGATCCCGACCTCGGCACCGGGCGGCAGCGCTGGTGGCGGGCCGCGCACGACGTCACCAACTGGGAGCCGACCGACTTCGACGACGACCCCGACGCCCGGGCCGCGATCGAGTGGATCCAGGGCGACCAGGTGCGCCTGCTGGTCGAACACGCGGAGCGGTGGTTCGCCGCCCAGCACGAGTGGTCGCCGGCCTGGCGGGACGCCTTCGGCATGGGCGACATCTTCATGACCGTCCCGCCCGCCCGGCTCGAGGCGCTCAAGGCCGAGTTGTGGCAGCTCCTCGAGCGCTACCGGAACGAGGCCGACCCGGCCGAGCCCGACGCCGAGCGGGTGCAGATCTTCCTCGCCGCCTATCCGCTGTTCCAGGAGATGCGATGACGACTCTGTCCGTACGCCAGGTCCGGTTCCGCTACCTCACCCTCTACGCGCTGCGCTGGCTGCCCGCGGGCCTGATGATCCCGGTGATGATCCTGCTGATGCAGGAACGTGGCCTGTCGCTGTCCCAGATCGGCCTGGTCGCCACCGCGCAGGGGCTGGTCGTCCTGGCGCTGGAGCTGCCCACCGGCGGCTTGGCCGACGCGCTCGGCCGCAAGCCGGTCCTCGCCGTCGCCTGGGCGATCTGCCTGGTCTCCCTGGTGCTGTTCGCGGTGGCCGACTCGTTCTGGCTCTTCTTCCTGGTCTGGGCGTTGCAGGGCGTCTACCGGGCGCTCGACAGCGGCCCGCTGGAGTCCTGGTACGTCGACGCCACCCTGGCCGCCGACCCGGACGCCGAGTACGAGCGCGGCCTGGGCTGGGCCGGCACCGTCATCGGCGTCGCCATCGGGGCCGGCGCGCTGCTCAGCGGCGGTCTGGTCGCGCTCGGGCCGATCGGCCCGGTCAGCGCGCTGACCCTGCCCGTGCTGGTCGCCGTCGCGCTCCAGGCCGTCTCGCTGGCCGCGCTGCTGGTGATGCTCGTGGAGACCCGGCCGGCCAAGGGCGCCGGGGCGCTGCGCGCCTCGATGGTCGAGGCGCCCCGGATGGTCGGTCACGCGGTCGGCCTGCTGCGCCGCTCCCGGGTGCTGCTCGCGCTGGTCGCGGTCGAGTTGTTCTGGGGCTTCGGCATGGTCACCTTCGAGTCGCTGCTGCCGATCCGCCTCTCCGAGGTGGTCGGCGACGCCGATCGGGCGGCGGCGCTGCTGGGGCCGGCCGGTTCGGCGGCCTGGCTGGCCAACGCGGCCGGCGCCGCGCTGACCCCGCTGCTGCTGCGCCGGCTCGGGGCCGCGCCGGCCGCCGCGCTGATGCGGATCCTGCAGGGCGTGACCGTGGTCGGCATGGGCCTGCTCGCCGGCCCGGTCGGGGTGCTCGTCGCCTACCTGGCCTGCTACACCGTGCACGGCGCGTCGAACCCGCTGCACATGGGGCTGCTGCACCGCCAGGTGGACGGGCCGTACCGGACCAGCGTGCTCTCGCTGAACTCGATGATGGCCCAGCCGGCCGGGGCGCTCGGCGGGGTCGTGCTGACCGCGCTGGCGGACCGCAGCAGCGTCAGCGTCGCCATGCTGGTCGGCGCAGTGGTGCTCGCGCTGGGCGCGCCGCTCTACCTGCCGGTCTGGCGGGCCGGCCGGGCCGGTGCCCCGGATCCGGCGACCGCCGCGGCGGGAGAGCGGGTGGTGGCGCCGGACGAGCGGGTCACCGGGCCGGACGGCTCGCTCGCCGGTCCAGCGCCCGTCCCGGCGCCAGACCCGGCGACCTCGGGCAGCGTGCGGTAGGGGCGAGTGGAACGCGATGGAGGTCAACCCGCCTGGTTGGCCTCCATGGCGTTCCACCGAAGGTGGCGGTCCCGGACGGCCGGCGGCGGGTGAGACCGAAGGCATCCTCCCCCGGCCGGGCGTGCTCAGCCCAGGTGGATCGAGCTGCGGGGCTCGGTGCCGGTGTAGCCGAGGCGGCGGTAGAGCCGGATGGCGCCGACGTTGTCGGTGTAGACGCCGAGCGCCACGTGGTCGTACCGGCCGAGCAGGGCCCGGGTCATCCCGGCGGTGAGCGCCGCGCCGAGCCCCCCGCCCCGCCGGTCGGGCGCGACGGTGAGGCCGGCGAGGAAGCCGATGTCGCCCCGGCTCCGGTCGGCCCCGCAGGCGACCAGGTGGTCGCCGTCGCGGATGCCGTACCAGTCGACGATGCGCGGGTCGCCCGGGCGGGAGGTCGTGGTGGGAAAGGCGCTCTCGATCAGCGCGTCGAGGGCGGGGTGGTCGGCCTCGGTGAGCCGGACCACCCGCTCCTCCCCGGCCTGCTCCGGCGGGGCCGTCGTGGTCCAGAGGAAGTCCCACTCGTCCAGCCGGGCCACGGTGAACCGCTCGGCCACCTCGTCCGGCGTGGCCCGGGGCAGGTGCAGCCACTGGCCGGCGTGCAGCGTCCCGTCCGCGACCAGGCTGGCGAAGGCGTCCAGCGCCGGCCCGGCCGGCCCCAACGCCCCGCCGGCCGGTCCCTGCTCCGGCGGGAGCAGCCAGCCCACCGCGCCGTCGCGCCGCCACCCTCGCGGCTCGTGGTCCCGCCAGAGGGCGTGCCGGGCGTAGGGGTGGTGGTCGGCGGCGGCGAGCAGGGCGTCCCGACCCACCAGGACCTGGTCGGCAGTGATCATGCAGCCAGCCTACGAGAGGAGGAGCGACTAGTCGTGAGACACCCTTCCCAGATCCGTCCACAATGGACTATTGTGGGCGGTGTGTATCGGATCGGTGAGTTTTCCAAGGGTGATCCGACTGGTGAGCAGAGTGGGCCGGTGGCCGGTGGCCGGTGGCCGGTGGGAGGCGGAGGGTCGGAAGGTGGCGCGTCGTCTGCCGTCGGGCCAGCGGTATTTCGAGGATTTCGATGTGCGCAAGGTGCTGTAGCGGGGCTTCGACACCGACCGGCGGAAGATCGTGGTGTACTGCCGGATCTCGTCATCGGGGCGCGAGGTCGGCCTGGCTCACAGCTGGCGGCAATCCAGCACATCTGCCTGGCTCGCGGTCTGGCCGTGGACGAGTGGGTCAGCAAGGTCGGCGATGGGATGAACCTGCGCCGGAGAAGTTCTGGCACTGATGGATGCCGTCGACCGGAGGGAGATTGCATGGTGGCGCACAAGGACAGGCTGGCCCGGCTGGGCATTGAAATCCTGGAGCATGTAACGACGCGTAGCGGCCGCGAGATCATCGTGGCCAACCAGGAGGCGATGTCCCCGCAGCAGGAGTTGGTGGAGGACTCCTGGCCATCGTGCACACCTTCTCGCGGTGACTAGACGGTCTGCGGCTACGAGATGGAGCTGAAGAGGGCGGATCTGGCCGTGGAGGATGACCGGTGAAGGTCACCCAGATCGCCTACTCGTTGCGACTGAACCCGGGCAAGTACGGCGCCCTGGTAGAGCAGGCCCGCCGGCTTGGCCGGGTGCGCAGCGAAGTGTGGCAGAGCTTCGGCTCGATTGCCGGTGTCGGGTCCGGGTTGAGAGACCGACAGTTGCGGGACCGGTGGCTGGCTGACGGGACGCACCTGCAGTTTGGTGTGCTGGCGAACGCGTGGAAGGAAACCGTCCGCGATGCCACGGCCGACATCGCGGCGAACCTGGAGGCGGCCAAGGTCGAGGTCCGGCGGGCGATCAGCCGACGCACCGACGATCCGGTGCAGCGCAAGCGGATGTTGGCCGCACTGCAGGCCGAGCGGTGGGCGCAGGATCCGTTCCTGGCTCGGCAGATGCGCAAGCACTGGAAGCGGGGCCGCAATCGCACTCATGATCAGATCGTGGTGCGCGCCGACAACTACAACACCGTCGTCGACGGGCGCGGCCGGTTGTGGCTGGCAGTCCCGGGCCTGCAACGCCGCAAGATGGTCAGGATCCCGCTGTCCACGAACGTGGCCCCGACGGGGACGCTGCGGCTGATCCTGCGCGGCGGTCGGGTCGAGGTGCACTACCAGATCGACGCGTCGCAGCTGCGCTCGTCTCAGCGGCCGTGCGGTGACCGGAGGATCGGCGTGGACAAGGGCTACACCGAGGCCCTGACCGACTCCGACGGTCAGCCCTACGGTGTACGGCTGGGCGAACTGCTGACCGCCGAGTCGGACCGGCTGAAGGAACGCAACCGCCGGAGGGCGAAGCTGCGGTCGACCGCCAACACCGCCGCCCGGCGCGGCGACCACGCGAAAGCGCACCGGATCAGATCCAACAACCTCGGCACCGTGAAGCGGGATCGGCAGGCCGCACGGCACCGGGCGCGGGTACGTACGGAGATCTTCACCGCCGTGCACCGGGTCGTAGACAAGGCCGCCACCGTGGTCGCCGAAGACCTCACCAAACGCTTCGCCGGGCGCAAGACGTTCGGCAGGAACATGAACCGGCGCCTCGCCGTGTGGACCATGGGGGTCACCGCCGAGGCCCTCAGAAACGTGTCGGAGCGCAGAGGTTCTGTGCTCGTTCCCGTCAACGCCGCCTACACCTCACAAGCCTGTCACCGCTGCGGCCGGTTCGGCCGACGCAGCGGGGACCGGTTTCACTGCACCTGGTGCGGGGTGGTGTGGCAGGCCGACGTGAACGCCGCGATCAACATCCTGCAGCGAGCCGGCGACCCCGACATCGCCCTGCACACCCCCCACCACAGGGTGAAGCAGATCCTGCAGGACCGGACCGATCGCCACCGGACCAGACTGCCGGTCCAGGACTCCAGCCCGGCCACCACCGCCGAGCGGAGAGCTAACCATCCGAACTGCTCAGCGACGAGCAGCTAATCGGAAGCAGATTGACGGAGAGACCGTTTGGGTACATCCCTCGCCGACCTACTGGGACCCCCACCGGAGGAACGACAATGCTCGCCATTCTCGCGGCCATCGTGTTCGGCCTCGCGCTGCTGCTCGACTTCCTGAACACCAACCTCGGCGCCCCCGACCTGTTCAACTACCAGACCCTCAGCCTGATCGGCTTCCTGCTGCTCTCCCTCTACCTGGCCGGGGTCGGCTCCGGTGCGCGTGGCGGGGGCGGCGGCCGCTGGTACCGGGGTCGGCGGCCGGGGCGCGGCTGACCGGAACGGATCATCCGGGCCCGGCCCACGGCGCGATTCCAGCGTCGTCGGCCGGGCCCGGTACTGTTCTCGTGATGGAATCCGACGCCCTCTTCACCCTCGGCGAACCCGCCGGAGCGCCCCCCGGCGCCCCCGCCGGTTCCGGCGGCGTCGACGCGTTCTCGGCCACCCGCGCGGATTCGCCGCTGCCCGTCCGGATGCGGCCGGCCAGCATCGACGAGCTGGTCGGGCAGGACCACCTGCTCGCCCCGGGCGCCCCGCTGCGCCAGCTCGTCGAGGGCGCGGCGCCGATGTCGGTGATCCTCTGGGGCCCGCCCGGCAGCGGCAAGACCACCATCGCCCACCTGGTGGCCCGGGCCACCGACCGCCGCTTCGTCGCCATGTCCGCGCTGACCGCCGGGGTGAAGGACGTCCGGGCCGTGATCGACACCGCCCGGCGGCAGCGCCGTGCCGGCGGCCCGCCGACGGTGCTGTTCATCGACGAGGTGCACCGGTTCAGCAAGACCCAGCAGGATTCGCTCCTCGCCGCAGTGGAGGATCGGACGGTCACCCTGCTCGCGGCGACCACCGAAAATCCCTACTTCTCGGTCATCTCGCCGCTGCTGTCCCGCTGCGTGCTGCTCACCCTCCAGCCGCTGGACGACGACGCCGTGCGCGGGCTGCTGCGCCGCGCGGTCGCCGACGAGCGCGGGCTGGGTGGCGCGCTCACCCTGGAGACCGAGGCGGAGGACCACCTCGTCCGCCTGGCCGGCGGCGACGTCCGCAAGGCGCTGACCGCCCTGGAGGCGGCGGCCGCCACCGCCACCGCGCGCGGCGCCGGTCGGATCGACCTGGCCGCCGCCGAGCAGGCCGTCGACGTCGCCGCCGTCCGGTACGACCGGGACGGCGACGCCCACTACGACGTGACCAGCGCGTTCATCAAGAGCATGCGCGGTTCGGACGTGGACGCGGCGCTGCACTGGCTGGCCCGGATGCTGGTGGCCGGCGAGGACGCCCGGTTCATCGCCCGGCGCCTGGTCATCTTCGCCAGCGAGGACGTCGGCCTGGCCGATCCCATCGCGTTGACCGTCGCCACCGCCGCCGCGCACGCCGTCGAGTACGTCGGGCTGCCCGAGGCGCAGCTCAACCTCTCCCAGGCGGTGATCCACCTGGCCACCGCCCCGAAGTCCAACTCGGCGACCACGGCGATCGGCGCGGCCATCGCCGACGTGCGCGCCGGCCGGGGCGGGCCGGTGCCGCGGGGCCTGCGGGACGCGCACTACGCCGGCGCCCGCGGGCTGGGCCATGGCGCCGGTTACCGCTACCCGCACGACGACCAGCGTGGGGTGGTCACCCAGCAGTACGCTCCGGACGATCTCGTCGGGACCGACTACTACCGGCCCAGTGGCCATGGCGCGGAGCGTGCGGTGGCCACCCGGCTGCCGCTGCTGCGCCGGATCGTGCGCGGGCTGCCGGCACCGGCGGCCCGCGCGGATACCGCCGCGCCGGCCGCTGCCAACGGTGGTCGCCCGGCGGGTACGGAGCAGGTCAACGGGGCGAACGAGGGCGGCAGCGACGCCGTCGGGGAGGGTCAGCAGTGATGGCGCGTGATCCGGAGCGGCCGGAGGACGGCCCCGAGGAGCGGCGCGACCCTCGTGCCAAGGGCCGCCGGTGGGGGCGGGGCAGGGCCGACGCCGAGCCGGACGAGGCAACCGCCGGCGAGGAGTTCGGCTGGATCGACGACCTGCGGACGGCGAAGCAGCAGCGTGCCGAGCTCGGCCCGGACGGTGGCGCGCCCGCGCAGCCGTCCGGCGCCGTGCCGCCCCCGCGCGGCGGGATGCCGCCCGCCGGCCCGGGACCCCGGCAAGCCCCGCCGACGGCCGAGCCGCCGCGTGGTGCCCGCCCCGGCGCGGTGCCGCCCCCGGCCGCCGGCCGGCCGGGCCCGGACGGGCCACCGGTCCGTCGCGCACCGGCGGACGCCGGACCGGCCACGCCTCCGGTACGCCCCGGCGGTTCCGACCCGGCTGCCGCCCGGCGTCGCCCGGTCGACGGCCCCCGGACCGGCGGGTCCGAGCCCGGCCGGCACCCCGCCGAACCGCCCCGGCGCGGCGGGGGGCCGACCGGCCAGCACCCGCCCGTTCCCCCGACCGGCGGCCGGATGAGCGGTCCGGCCGGTCCGCCCGGCCGGGTGGCGCCGCCCGCCGGCTGGCCGCCGCCGGGTACGAGCGTGCCGCCGGACGGCCCGCGCGCGGTCCCGCCCACCCCACGTGGTCGCCACGGATCCGACGGCCCCGGCGGTCCGGCCCCCGGCCCGCACCCGGGCGCGGTCGACCCGGCCGCCCGGCCCGTCTCCGGCGCCGGTCGGCGCTCCCTTCCCGACGGTGCCGAGCCCGGCGTCCGTCCGGTCTCCGGCGCCGGTCGGCGGGCGGCCGAGCCCGGGACGGGCCGCGCCGGAGTGCCCTCGGCACGCGCGGCAGCCCCCGGCCACCCCGTCGACCCGGTCCCCGGCGTTGCGCGCCCGGGCGACCCCGAGCCCCGCCGTCGCCGGGCCCAGCCCGATCCGTCCGTCGAGAGCGGGCCCCGAGTGGACGGTCCGGTCGGCGGGCGCGCGGGGGGTCGCCGTCGGGCCGACGAACCCGACCAGCCGCCGGTGGTTCCGCGCAGCGGGAACGCCGGCGTTTCGTCCGATGGTCCCCCCGCCGGCCGCCGGGGAGAGGGACCGGCCGCGCCCACCGGGCGGCGCGCCGCGCCCGACGCCCCGGCCGGCCGCCGGGCCGCCGCCGACGACACGGCCCCGTCCGTCGGTCGCCGGGCGGCTGCTGAGGACGGGGCGACCCGCGGCGGTCGGCGCGCGGCTCCCGAGGACCCGGCCGGTCGTCGGGCCGTCCCGGAGCCGTCGGACGGCCGCCGGTCCGCCGCTGCCGCGGCGTCCGCCCCTGGAACGCGCCGGGCGGGTCGCGAGGAGACCGACGAGCCGCGGCCGCAGCGCCCCGAGCGGCCGGCCGACTGGCTCCGGCAGGCCGGGCGCACCTCGCACACCGATCCCGCCCTGCCGGCGGTCAGACGGCCCGCCGGGTCCCCGCCGGGCGAGTCGACCTCGGGCCGTCAGGCCGCGCCCGCCGGCCCCGACCGCGCCCCGACCGGACGGGCCAGCGCGCCCGCCGTGCCGCCCGACCCGTCCCTCCCCGCCCGGGGAGCCGCGCGTCCCGGTGGCCCGGCCGGTCGACCCGCCGGTCCCGCCGAGACCGGTCGGATCGCCAGGCCCGACGCGGACCGTACGGGCGGCCTGCCGTCCGGCGGGGATCCCGCGCGGACGGGCGGCCTGCCGACCGGCGGCGATTCCGCCCGCACCGGCGGGCTGCCGGCCGGCCGGCCCGCGCGTACCGGGCAGCCCGGTGGTGAGCCGGATCCGCGGGCCGGCACGGGTGGACCGGCGGTGGCCCGGGCGGCCGCCGCGGTGGCCCGACCCGGCGCAACCGACGAGCGGCCGGCCGGCCGGGCGACCCCGCACGCTCCGGAGCCGGCCCGGCCGGGCCCGGGCGGCCCGGCGGCCGTACCCCCGCCGGGGCCCGGCGGGCCGGCGGTGGCCCGGGCGGCCGCGGTCGTACCGCCGGTGGAGCCGGCCGGGCCGCGTCCCGGACCGGCCGACGGGCCGGGACCGGCGCTGCGGCGGGCCGAGGCCGAGCCCGCGGAGAACGAGGCCGCGACACCGGCCGGCGTCCTGCGCGGCGCCCGCTCCGAGCTGCGCCGCCAGATGCGCGCGCGGCGACGGCTGCGGATGGGCATCCTCGCCCTGGTCAGCCTGGTGCTGCTGGGCGCGGTCCCGCTCTACTTCGGGCTGCGCACGCTCAGCCATGACCCGGCCTTCGACACCCTCGACCAGCTGCAGGTGCCCTCCTGGGCCGCGGTGAAGACCGTCGACAATGTCAGCGGCAGCCGCTGGTGCCTGCAGGACTGCCGGCTGCGTGAGCGGACGGTCGAGTCGCAGAAGGCGTACAAGGAGACCGCGCAGGCGTACGCGGCGGCCCTGGCCAAGGAAGGCTGGCGGCGCTGGAAGGTCGACCGGTGCCCGGAGGAGCCGGTCAAGGGCAGCTACACCTGCTGGCGGCGGGACGAGCTCACCCTGGACCTCTGGGTACGCGACCCCACCTGCGTGCCGCCGCCGGTGAACGGGGAGCCCGCGCCTTCTCCGGCGCCCTCGCCCGCAGCGGGAAAGTGCACCGGGTCGTTGGTGTCGGTGAAGGTCCGCAACGCGATCGACGACGAGCGGACCGCGCCACAGCCAAGCACTGACCCGTCACTCACCGGTGAGGACCCGTACCCGACCCTCACCGACGATCCGCTCGGCGAGCTGACCCGCTCACCGTCCTGAGCCGCTTTCCATCACGGACGGTAGGGTCTGGTGCTGGCGGGGCCCGCCAGCACCCGCTGACCGCGGTGGGTCGGCGCGGGGCGAAGTGGGTAGGACGGTCGCGCGTCCCGGCGCGTCGGGCACCGGGACACTGCTTGAGGAGGACATGCGCGTGAGTGGTGGAGAGATCGCTGCGCTGATCGCGGCTGGCGCGTTCCTGATGCTGGTACTCGTGCTGGCGGTGCCGATCCTGCGGCTGCGGCACACCGTGGACGCGACGACCCGCATGATCACCGAACTGAACGACCGCACCACGCCCCTGCTCGGTGACGTCAACACCACGGTGAAGAACGTCAACACCGCCCTGGAGCAGGTGCAGACCTCCCTCGACGGGGTCAACCTCCAGCTCGCCAAGGTGGACACCATGACCACCCACGCGCAGAACGTGACCGCCAACGTGGCGAACCTGGCCGCCGTGGTCTCCGCCGCTGCCGCGAACCCGCTGGTCAAGGTGGCCGCCTTCGGTTACGGCGTACGCAAGGCCGCGGCCGCCCGCCGGCACGCGGAGGACGAGCGCGAGGCCCGCGACATCATCAAGCAGCGGCGCCGCGCTGAGAAGCGCGCCACCCGGTGACCCGGCCGAGCGGGAGGATGTGAACATGAAGCGGTTGTTCTGGCTCGGCGTCGGGCTGGCCGTGGGCGTACTGGTGGTGCGCAAGGCCACCCGCACCGCGCAGGCGTACACGCCGGCGGGCATCGCCAGTGGCCTGTCCGAGTCCGCGGGCAGCCTCGTCGGCTCGGTCCGGAGCTTCGTCGACGACGTCCGCGCGGGGATGGCCGAGCGCGAGCAGGAGATCCACGAGGCCTTCGCCCGCGGCGAGGCGTACGACGACCAGTTCGCCGAGCTGCGGGAGGACCCGCGGATCGGCGATCGAGAGATTTTCCCGGAGGAGCACCAGCGATGAAGACGGCGGAGATCAAGCGGCGGTACCTCGCCCACTTCGAGGCGAACGGCCATGCCGTGGTGCCGTCCGCTCCGCTGCCCGCCATCAACGACCCGAACCTGCTGTTCGTCAACGCCGGCATGGTGCAGTTCGTCCCCTACTTCCTGGGCCAGCAGACCCCGCCGTACACCCGCGCGGTCAGCGTGCAGAAGTGCATCCGGACGCCGGACATCGACGAGGTCGGCAAGACCAGCCGGCACGGCACGTTCTTCCAGATGAACGGCAACTTCTCCTTCGGCGACTACTTCAAGGACGGCGCCATTCCGCTCGCCTGGGACCTTGTCACCAAGCCGGTCGACCAGGGCGGCTTCGGGCTGGACCCGGAGCGAATCTGGCCGACCGTCTACCTCGACGACGACGAGGCGTTCCAGATCTGGCGGTCGGTGGGCGTGCCCGCCGAGCGGATCGTCCGCCGGGGCAAGGCGGACAACTTCTGGTCGATGGGCATCCCCGGCCCGTGTGGCCCGTGCTCCGAGCTGTTCTACGACCGCGGCCCCCAGTACGGCCGCGAGGGCGGCCCGGCGGTCGACGAGGACCGGTACATGGAGTTCTGGAACCTCGTCTTCATGCAGTTCGAACGGGGTCCGGGCACCAGCAAGGAGGACTACCCGATCCTCGGCGAACTGCCGGCGAAGAACATCGACACCGGCATGGGCCTGGAGCGGATGGCCTCCATCCTCCAAGGCGTCGACAACCTCTACGAGATCGACGAGGTCCGGCCCATCCTCGACAAGGCCGCCGAGCTGACCGGGAAGCGGTACGGTGCGCGCTCCGGCCACGTGGCCAGCGAGTCGCACCCGGACGACGTCCGGCTGCGGGTGATCGCCGACCACGTGCGGACCGCGCTGATGCTGATCGGCGACGGGGTGACCCCGTCGAACGAGGGCCGCGGCTACGTGCTGCGCCGGATCATGCGCCGGGCCATCCGGGCGGTGCGCCTCCTCGGCTACCAGGACCGGGCGTTGCCCGAGCTGCTGCCGGTGGCCCGCGACTGCATGGCCCCGTCCTACCCGGAGCTGGCCGAGGACTTCGGCCGCATCTCCCAGTACGCGTACGCCGAGGAGGACGCCTTCCTCGCCACGCTGCGGGCGGGCACCACCATCCTGGACACCGCGATCGCCGAGACCAGGTCGGCCGGGAAGTCGGCGATCTCCGGCGACAAGGCGTTCCAGCTGCACGACACGTACGGCTTCCCGATCGACCTGACCCTGGAGATCGCGGCCGAGCAGGGCCTCCAGGTCGACGCGGAGGGCTTCCGCCGGCTGATGGCCGACCAGCGCAGCCGGGCCAAGGCGGACGCGCAGGCGCGCAAGACCGGCCACACCGACGTGTCGGCGTACCGGTCGGCGCTGGACGCCGGCGGGCCGGTGGAGTTCACCGGCTACACCGAGCTGAACCGGGAGTCCCGGGTCCGCGCCCTGCTCGCCGACGGCGCGCCGGTGGCCGCGGCGGTGGAGGGGGACACCGTCGAACTGGTGCTCGACACCACGCCGTTCTACGCCGAGGGCGGTGGCCAGCAGCCCGACCAGGGCCTGATCACGGTCGGCGGCGGCCAGCTCGAGGTCTTCGACGTGCAGCAGCCGGTGCCTGGCCTGGTCGTGCACCGGGCCCGGGTGGTCCGGGGCGAGGTGCGCGCCGGGGAGACCGGGTACGCCGAGATCGACGTGTCCCGGCGCCGGGCGATCTCCCGCTCGCACACCGCGACCCACCTGGTGCACCAGACGATGCGCAACTTCCTCGGCGAGTCGGCCACGCAGGCGGGTTCGCTGAACGCGCCGGGCCGGCTGCGGTTCGACTTCAACACCCCGACCGGGGTGGCGCCGAGCGTGCTGCACGACGTCGAGCAGCAGGTCAACGAGGTGCTCCTGGCCGACCTGGAGGTGCACGCCTTCATCACCAGCCAGGAGGAGGCGCGCCGGATCGGCGCGATGGCCCTCTTCGGCGAGAAGTACGGCGAGCGGGTCCGGGTCGTCGAGGTCGGCGACTACGCCCGCGAGCTGTGCGGCGGCACGCACGTGGCCCGCTCGGCGCAGCTCGGCCTGGTCAAGATCCTCTCCGAGGCGTCGGTCGGTTCCGGCGTCCGGCGGATCGAGGCCCTGGTCGGCATGGACGCGTTCGGCTTCCTGGCCCGGGAGCACCTGCTGGTCTCCCGGCTGGCCGAGCTGTTCCGGGTCCCCGGCGACCAGGTCGCCGACCGGGTGGAGCAGACCGTCACCCAGCTCCGCGACGCCGAGAAGGAGCTGGAGAAGCTCCGCGCCCAGCTGGTGCTGGGCGGCGCGGCGACCCTCGCGGCGCAGGCCAAGGACGTGCGGGGGGTCGCGTACGTCGGCACCGAGGCACCCGAGGGCGCGGCCGGCAACGACGTGCGGACCCTGGCCCAGGAGATCCGGGGCCGGATCGACCCGGCCCGGCCGGCGGTGGTCGCCGTGGCCGCCCGGTCGGGCGGTAAGGCGTCCCTGGTGGTGGCCGTCAACCAGGCCGCCCGGGGCCGGGGGCTGACCGCGAAGGACCTGGTGAAGGCGGCCTTCTCCGGTCGGGGCGGTGGCAGCGACGACCTGGCCCAGGGCGGCGGCCTGCCGGCCGCGGAGGCACCGAACCTGCTGGCGACCGTGGAGAAGGCCATCGCGGACGCGTGATGGTGGTACCGATCGACGCCAGGGCGGACCGTCCGGTCCGCCCTGGCCCGTACCCGAGGGGAAGTGTCCGGTAGATGGCTGAACTGTCCCGTGGGGTGCGTCTCGGGGTCGATGTCGGGCAGGTCCGGGTCGGGGTCGCCCGGTCCGATCCGCACGGCATCCTGGCCACCCCGCTGGTCACCCTCGCCCGCGACCTGACCGCGGCACCGGACGCGGTGCCCGCCGACATGGCCGAGCTGGCCCGGCTGGTCGCGGAGCACGAGGCGGTGGAGGTGGTGGTCGGCCTTCCGGTCAATCTCGCCGGAAAGCACGGCCCGGCAGCGCTGAACGTCTCAGCGTACGCTGCCCGGTTAGCCGATGTAATGGGGTCGGTTCCGGTGACGCTGACGGACGAGAGGATGTCGACCGTGGTCGCGAGTCGTAGGCTGGCCGAACGGGGCGTCCGGGGAAAGCGCCAACGGGCGGTGGTCGACCAGGCCGCCGCGGTGGAGATTCTGCAGAGCTGGCTGGACGCACAGCGGAGGCGGACGCAATGATCGACGATCTTGACCTGGGGTTCGACGAGGCGGAAAGGGGGGAGAAGGGCCGGCACCGACGCGGCGCGGTACGCAAGCGCAACGGCAGGTCGAGTGGCCGGGGCAAGACGATCTTCGCTCTCCTGATGGCCCTCGTGCTGCTGGGCGGCATCGGCGGCGGCGCGTACATCGGCTTCGACCGGATCCGGAACCACTTCGTCACCCCCGACTACGACGGCCCGGGCTCCGGCGAGGCGCTGGTCGAGGTCAAGGCGGGCGACACCCTCACCGACATCGGCAACACCCTCTACGACGCCGGTGTGGTGAAGAGCACCAAGGCCTTCATCGAGGCCGCCGACGCGAACTCGCGCAGCAAGAACATCCAGGTCGGCCGGTACAAGGTACGCAAGCAGATGAAGGCTGCCGAGGCGGTCACCCTGCTGCTGGACCCGAAGAGCCGGGTGGTCAACGGGGTGACCATCCCCGAGGGCGCCATGAGCTTGGGGATCTACGACATCCTCTCCAAGCAGACGAAGATCCCGGTGGCCGACTTCAAGGCCGCCGCGAAGGACCCGGTCAAGCTGGGCGTGCCGGCCTACTGGTTCAACCGTCAGGACGGCAAGAAGGGCCCGAAGAGCATCGAGGGCTTCCTCTACCCGTCCACCTACGAGATCCCGCCGAAGGCCACCGCCGAGCAGATCCTGTCGATGATGGTGGACGAGTTCCTCCGGGTCACCCAGCAGCTCGACTTCGTCGACCAGGCGCAGAAGGAGCGGAAGATCTCGCCGTACGAGGCGCTGATCACCGCCTCCATCGCCCAGGCCGAGTCGGTCAACGAGCAGGACATGCCGAAGGTGGCCCGGGTGATCTACAACCGGGTCTACACCGACAAGTACCACTGCAAGTGCCTGGAGATCGACAGCGCGATCAACTACTGGCTGCGGCTGCAGGGCAAGGACCCGAAGGACTCGGACGTTCTCAAGCAGTCGGAGATCAACGACCCGAAGAACCCCTACCGCACCCACGGCGTGGACGGGCTCACGATCACTCCGATCAGCAACCCGGGCGAGGCGGCGCTCAAGGGCGCGCTGAATCCGCCGGCGGGCGACTGGATCTACTTCATGACCATCGACAAGAAGGGCACGATGGGCTACGGCTCCAACGACGCCGAGTACCGGAACCTGATCAAGACCATGTGCAACAACAAGGTATTGACGGGAAGCAACTGCGCGTGAGGGCCGCCGTCGTCGGCAAGCCGATCGCCCACTCGCTCTCCCCGGTCATCCACGAGGCGGGGTACGCGGCGGCCGGACTGGCCGGCTGGTCGTACACCCGGATCGAGTGCGCGGCGGACGAGCTGGCCGGCCTGGTCGCGGGCCTGGGCGCGGAGTGGGCCGGGCTGTCGGTGACCATGCCGGGCAAGGAGGCGGCGCTCGCGGTGGCCGGCGAGGTCTCGCCGGTCGCCGCCGCGGTCGGCGCCGCCAACACCCTGGTACGCCGGCCCGACGGCACCTGGTGCGCCGACAACACCGACGTCACCGGCATGGTCGACGTGCTCACCGCCGTTGGCTGCGCGGCCGGTGCCACCGTGACCGTGCTGGGCGCGGGCGGCACCGCCCGGGCGGCGATCGCGGCGGCGGCCCGGTTCGGCGCGGCCGAGGTGACCGTGGTGGCCCGGCGGCCGGAGGCGGTCGACGAGCTGCGCCCGGTGGCCCGCGCGGTCGGGGTGCCACTCGCCGGCGCCGACTGGGACGGCGCTCCGGCGCACGCCCGCGCCGACCTGGTGATCTCCACCGTGCCGAAGGGGGTGGCCGATCCGCTCGCCGGGCACTTCGACTGGCGGCCGGGGTCCGTCTTCCTCGACGCGCTCTACGATCCCTGGCCCACCCCGCTGGCCACGGCGGCGCTCGCGGCCGGCTGCCGTGTGGTGTCCGGGCTGGACCTGCTGCTGGCCCAGGCGGTCGGCCAGTTCGCACTGTTCACCGGCGTGCCCGCGCCGGTCGACGCGATGCGCGCGGCGCTGGCCGCGGCGCGCGCCGCCTGACCCGGCGCCCGCCGCGTGGACGGGCGCGTCCGCAGGGCGGGACGGAGCGGGCGGAGCATCGGGGCGGCCACCGGGCGTGACAGACTGACCGCTGTGTTGCGCTGGCTGACTGCAGGTGAATCGCACGGACCCGCCCTCGTCGCGCTGCTGGAGGGGGTGCCCGCCGGGGTCGCGGTGACGACGGCGGAGATCGCTGGTGAGCTGGCCCGGCGGCGACTCGGCTACGGCCGGGGCGCGCGGATGTCGTTCGAGCAGGACGAGGTCGAGATCATCGGCGGTCTCCGGCACGGCGTGACCATCGGCAGCCCGGTGGCGATCCGGGTGGGCAACTCCGAGTGGCCCAAGTGGCGCACCGTGATGGCCGCCGACCCGGTCGACCCGGAGGAGTTGGCCGGGCAGGCCCGCAACGCCCCGCTCACCCGCCCCCGCCCAGGTCACGCGGACCTGGCCGGCATGCAGAAGTACGGTCACACCGACGCCCGGCCGATCCTGGAGCGGGCCAGCGCCCGGGAGACCGCGGCCCGGGTGGCCGTGGGCACGGTGGCCAAGGCGCTGGTCAAGCAGGCGCTCGGCATCGAGCTCGTCTCCCACGTGGTGGAGCTGGGCCCGGTCGGCGTGAAGCGCGGCCTGCGCCCCACCCCGGAGGACGCCGCCCGGATCGACGCCGACCCGCTGCGCTGCCTCGACCCGGAGGCCAGCGCCCGGATGGTGGCCGAGGTCGACGCCGCCAAGAAGGCGGCCGACACCCTCGGCGGCGTGGTCGAGGTGCTGGCGTACGGGGTGCCCCCGGGCCTGGGTAGCCACGTGCAGTGGGACCGCAAGCTCGACGCCCGGCTCGCCACCGCGCTCATGTCGATCCAGGCGATCAAGGGGGTGGAGATCGGCGACGGCTGGCAGCAGGCCCGGTCCCGGGGCTCGGCGGCGCACGACGAGATCATCCCGACCGCGACCGGGGTCCGCCGGGTCACCGACCGGGCCGGCGGCCTGGAGGGCGGCATCACCACCGGCGAGCCGCTGCGGGTGAAGGCCGCGATGAAGCCGATCTCCTCGCTGAACCGGGCGCTGTCCACCGTCGACGTCACCACCGGTGAGCCGGCCACCGCGATCAACCAGCGCTCGGACGTCTGCGCGGTGCCGGCGGCGGCCGTGGTGGCCGAGGCGATGGTCGCCCTGGTGCTCGCCGAGGCGGCGGTGGAGAAGTTCGGCGGCGACTCGGTCGCCGAGATCCGCCGCAATCTCTCCGGCTACCTCGACACGCTGGTGATCAAATGAGCACCCGGCCGGTCTGCGTCCTGGTCGGGGCGCCCGGCTCCGGCAAGACCACCGTGGGGCTGGCGCTCGCCGACGCGCTCGGCGTGGCGTTCCGGGACACCGACACCGACATCGAGCAGCTCGCCGGCAAGCCCATCCCGGAGATCTTCGTCGACGAGGGGGAGGAGCACTTCCGTGCCCTCGAGCGGGCGGCGGTGGCCGCGGCGCTGGCTTCGCACACCGGGGTGCTCGCCCTCGGCGGCGGCGCGGTCCTCGCCGAGGAGAACCGCGCCGCGCTGATCGGGCACACCGTCGTGCACTTGTCGGTGGAGCTGCCCGACGCCGTGAAGCGGGTCGGCCTGGGAGCCGGCCGGCCGCTGCTCGCGCTCAACCCGCGCGCCACCCTCAAGCACCTGATGGACCAGCGCCGCCCGCTCTACGCGGAGGTGGCGACCGCGACCGTGGTCACCGACGGGCGCACCCCGGAGGAGCTCGCCTCCGAGGTCGCCGCCCTGCTCAAGCCCTGATCCGCGACGGAGTGAACATGGACGAGGTGACCCGGATCCCGGTCGGCGGCGAGCGGCCGTACGACGTGCTGGTGGGACGTGACCTGCTCGACCCGCCACCCCGACTGCTGCCCGGCGCGGAGCGGGTGGCCTTCCTGCACGCGCCTCCGCTCAAGGGCCTGGCCGAGGGGCTCGCCGAGCGGGTCCGCGAGGCCGGGGTGGCGCCACTGCTGATCGAGGTGCCGGACGCCGAGGCGGGCAAGCACGTCGACGTGGCCGCGGCCTGCTGGGACCGGCTCGGCGAGGCGGGCTTCACCCGTACCGACGCCGTGGTGGGGGTGGGCGGCGGCGCGGTCACCGACCTGGCCGGCTTCGTCGCGGCCTGCTGGCTGCGCGGGGTGCGGTGGGTGCCGGTGGCGACCTCGTTGCTCGGCATGGTCGACGCCGCCGTCGGCGGCAAGACCGGCATCAACACCGCCGCCGGCAAGAACCTGGTCGGCGCCTTCCACCCGCCGGCCGGGGTGATCTGCGACCTGGCGACCCTGGACAGCCTGCCCCGGGCCGACCTGGCCGCCGGGATGGCCGAGGTGGTCAAGTGTGGGTTCATCGCCGACCCGGCGATCCTCGACCTGGTCGAGCGGGACCCGACCGCCGCCCTGGACCCGACCGGGCCGGTGGCCCGCGAGCTGATCGAGCGGGCCGTGGGGGTCAAGGCGGACGTGGTCTCCGGCGACCTGCGCGAGTCCGGGGTACGCGAGGTGCTCAACTACGGGCACACGCTGGCCCACGCGATCGAGAAGGTGGAGGGCTACCGCTGGCGGCACGGCCACGCCGTCGCGGTGGGACTGGTCTACGCGGCGACTCTCGCCCGGCTCGCCGGGCGGCTCGACGCGGCGACCGCCGAGCGGCACCGGGCCGTGTTGAGCGCGCTTGGCCTGCCGACGAGCTACCGGGCGGACGCCTGGCCGGAGCTGCTCGCCGCGATGCGGGTGGACAAGAAGGCACGGGGGAACCGGCTGCGCTTCGTGGTGCTGGACGGCCTGGCCCACCCGGCGCTCCTGGAGGGCCCCTCCGACGAGCTGCTGCACGAGGCGTTCCGGGAGATCAGCTCGTGAAGGTGTACGTGCTCAACGGGCCGAACCTTGGCCGGCTCGGCACCCGCCAGGTCGATGTCTACGGGGTGACCAGCTACGCCGATCTGGTGACCAGGTGCGTGGACACCGGCCGGGAGCTGGGGCTGGACGTGGTGGTCCGGCAGACCGATGCGGAGCACGAGCTGCTGGGCTGGCTGCACCAGGCGGCCGACGAGGGCGCGGCGGTGGTGCTCAACCCGGCCGCCTGGTCGCACTACTCGATCGCGGTGCGGGACGCCTGCGCGATGCTGCGCGGTCCGCTGGTCGAGGTGCACATCTCCAACATTCACGCCCGGGAGGAGTTCCGGCACCACTCGGTGGTCTCCGCGGTCGCCACCGGGGTGATCTGCGGCCTCGGCGTGGACGGCTATCGCCTGGCCCTGCACCACCTGGCCACCCGCCTCGCCGCCGGCGCCTGACCCGTCGGGTCTGTCCCCCGCGGCGCCCGGCCACCCGACCTGCATCACACCTCGGCGGCGGTTGCGCTTCGTGTTCGTCCCCTTCGTCACTTTCGGTGAGTCGGCCCGACGGCACCGGCAGCTCTCCTGCACCGCCTTTGCTCTGCTGCCACCCACGCAACACCGTCCTGAACTGCGGTGACGCGGTGAGCGGCATCCCCGGCTCCGATCGGGGCTGATCACGGAGGGTGCCTGTTGCGCGGGTGGCAGCAGAGCAAAGGCGGCGGCGGGATGGGTGCCAGGGGGGCTGCGGGTTTGTCGCTCTGGGTGATGTTCGGCACGTCGGTGCGGGCTTTCCGGCGCGGCCGGCTGCGGCGGCGCGCAGCGCGGCGGACTCGGTTCGACACAGCTAGTAGACTTCTTGGGTCTGTCCGCCAATTGATGATCAAGGCAGGAAATGGCCACCACCAACGACCTCAAGAACGGCCTGGTACTCAACCTCGACGGGGAGCTCTGGGCCGTCGTCGAGTTCCAGCACGTCAAGCCCGGTAAGGGTGGCGCCTTCGTGCGCACCACGCTGAAGAACGTGCTGTCCGGCAAGGTCGTCGACAAGACCTTCAACGCGGGCACCAAGGTCGAGACCGCAACCGTCGACAAGCGCACCATGCAATACCTCTACGCCGACGGCGAGGACTACGTCTTCATGGACCTGGAGACCTTCGACCAGATCTCCGTCGCGGGCGGCACCGTCGGCGAGGCCGCCAACTACCTCCTCCCCGAGGCCGAGGCGACCGTCGCCACCCACGAGGGCGTGCCGCTCTACATCGAGCTGCCGACCTCCGTGGTGCTGGAGATCACCTACACCGAGCCGGGCCTGCAGGGCGACCGGTCGACCGGCGGCAACAAGCCGGCCACCGTCGAGACCGGCGCGACCGTCCAGGTGCCGCTCTTCATCACCACCGGCGAGAAGATCAAGGTCGACACCCGCGACGGCCGTTACCTCGGCCGAGCCTGATGGCCGAGGCTCCCAAGCAGCAGATGCCGGCGCGCCGCAAGGCGCGCAAGCGGGCGCTGGACGTGCTCTTCGAGGCCGACCTGCGGGACCGGCCCCCGGTCGACGTGCTCGCCGGCTACCTCGAGCGGATCGAGAAGCCGCGGCCGGAGCACCTGGGCTACGCAGTCGGCCTGGTCGAGGGCGTCGCGGCGCACCTCGACCGGATCGACGAGGTGATCGCCAGCTACGCCGAGGGCTGGACGCTGGACCGGATGCCGGTGGTCGACCGTAACCTCGCCCGGATCGCGGTCTACGAGCTGCTCTACGTCGACGAGATCGACGACGCGGTGGCGATCAGCGAGGCCGTGGAGCTGGCTCGGCAGATGTCGACCGACGACTCGCCGCGCTTCCTCAACGGCCTGCTCGGCCGGATCGCCGAGTACGCCACCCGCTGAGGCGCGCCTCACCCGCACACGACAAAGGGCCCGTGCCGGACGGCACGGGCCCTTTGCGTGGCGACAGCGGGCGTCAGGACGCGAAGAAGGCGCGCGGGTCCGCGACCAGCACGCCGTGCTCCGTGAGCCGCTCGATCAGGCCCGACGGCGAGGCGTCGTAGACGATGGCGAGGGCGCGCAGGTCGTCGGCGCGAATGGAGAGCACCCGACCGTTGTAGTCGCCGCGCTGCTGCTGGATGGCGCGGGCGTACCGGGCGACGTAGGCGAGGTCCTCGGAGGCCTCGTCGTAGAGCCGCTCCAGGTCCAGGACGATCTTGCTGGTGGGCTCGTGGCGCACCCCGCTGCCGTCGGGCAGCAGCTCCGAGACGGGAACGCGGTAGAAGTCGGCCAGCTCCGCCAGGCGGGACACGGTGACGGCCCGGTCGCCACGCTCGTACGAGCCGACCACCACGGCCTTCCACCGCCCGTTCGACTTCTCCTCCACACCCTGCAGGGACAGGCCCTGCTGCTGGCGGATGGAGCGCAGGCGGGCGCCCAGCGACTTGGCGTATTCAGAGGGCATTCGGACACTCCCAGTGCTGCTCGGGGTTCTCCCAGCTATCGCTACGGAGCGTGACGGTACGGGGATTGCGACACGCGGTCAAGTGTTCGAGACGACCCGGTGTGGGGACCAGGTACGGCTTGTCCGCATTTCTCCACCCTGATTCCGGGGTCAGTACCGGCGGCGGTCGACCCGGTGACCGCTGGTAACGTGGCGTGAAGCCCCGGTCCGGGCCCCGCGTGGCCCGCCCGGAAGACCAGACGTCCTTTAACGACCCGTCCCGTGAGGCGGGGAAGGAGGTCCGCCGTGGCCTACCCACCGGCTGCCCAGTCGTCGCCGCCGCGACAACCCTCGGTGAAGGTGATCCTCGCCGCCGCCGACGTGTCGCGAGTGGTCGACCGCATCGCCCACCAGATCCTGGAGAAGACCCAGGGCGCCGCCGACACCGTGCTGCTCGGCATCCCCACTCGGGGTGTGCCCCTGGCCCGGCGCCTCGCCGCCCGGATCAGCACCTTCGAGGACGTGACCGTCCCGGTCGGCGTGCTCGACATCACCCTCTACCGCGACGACCTGCGCCGGCACGCGACCCGCGCGGTCGGCCCGACCGACCTGCCCTCCGACGGAATCGACGGCAAGCGGGTCATCCTCGTCGACGACGTGCTCTTCTCCGGCCGCACCGTGCGGGCCGCCCTCGACGCGCTCAGCGACGTCGGCCGCCCGGCCTCCGTGCAGCTCGCCGTCCTGGTCGACCGCGGCCACCGCCAGCTGCCGATCCGCGCCGACTACGTCGGCAAGAACATTCCGACCGCGCTCGCCGAGAGCGTCAAGGTCACCCTCGCCGAGACCGACGGTGCCGACGAGGTCAAGCTCTACGGGGGTGCACCCGCATGATCCGGCACCTGCTCTCCGGGGCCGACCTGGACGCGGCCACCGCCACCCAGATCCTGGACACCGCCGCCGAGATGGCCACCGTCGCCGGCCGCGAGGTGAAGAAGCTGCCCGCGCTGCGCGGCCGGACCGTGGTGAACCTCTTCTACGAGGACTCCACCCGGACCCGGATCTCGTTCGAGGCGGCCGCCAAGCGGCTCAGCGCCGACGTGATCAACTTCTCGGCCAAGGGCTCCAGCGTGACCAAGGGCGAGAGCCTGAAGGACACCGCGCTCACCCTCCAGGCCATGGGCGCCGACGCGGTGGTCGTCCGGCACCCCGCCTCCGGCGCCCCGCACCGGCTGGCCAACTGGGTGGACGGGTCGGTGGTCAACGCCGGCGACGGCACCCACGAACACCCCACCCAGGCGCTGCTCGACGCGTACACCATGCGCTCCCGGCTGGGCCGGCTCGCCGGCCTGCACGTGGCGATCGTCGGCGACGTGCTGCACTCCCGGGTGGTCCGCTCCAACGTGCTGCTGCTCTCCACCCTCGGCGCCAAGGTCACCCTGGTCGGCCCGCCCACGCTCATCCCGGTGGATATCGCCCAGGCCCTCGCCCCCGGCACCGATGTCTCCTACGACCTCGACGCCGTTCTTCCCGGTGTGGACGTGGTGATGATGCTGCGGGTGCAGCGGGAGCGGATGAACGACTCCTACTTCCCCTCGGCCCGCGAGTACGCCCGCCGCTACGGGCTCGACGGGCCGCGCATGCGCCGGCTGCCCGAGCACGCGATCGTCATGCACCCCGGTCCGATGAACCGGGGCATGGAGATCACCCCCGAGGTGGCCGACTCGCCCCGCTCCACCATCGTCGAACAGGTCGCCAACGGGGTCTCCGTGCGGATGGCCGTCCTCTACCTACTGCTCGGAGGGAACAACCGGTGACCGCGTACCTGGTCAGGAACGTGAGTGTGGTCGGCGGCGCGCCGACCGACCTGCTGATCCGCGACGGCGCCGTGGCGGAGACCGGCGCCGGGCTGACCGCGCCGGACGCCACCGTGATCGACGCCACCGGCCTGGTGGCCCTGCCCGGCCTGGTCGATCTGCACACCCACCTGCGCGAGCCGGGCCGGGAGGACGCCGAGACCGTCGAGTCCGGCTCCCGGGCGGCGGCGCTCGGCGGCTACACCGCCGTCTGCGCGATGGCGAACACCTCGCCGGTGGCCGACACCGCCGGCGTGGTCGAGCAGGTCTGGCGGCTCGGTCGGGAGGCCGGGCTGGTCGACGTGCAGCCGATCGGGGCGGTCACCGTCGGCCTGGCCGGCGAGCGCCTGGCCGAGTTGGGCGCGATGGCCGACTCGGCGGCCCGGGTGCGGATCTTCTCCGACGACGGGCACTGCGTCGCCGACCCGAAGCTGATGCGCCGGGCCCTGGAGTACGTCAAGGCGTTCGACGGGGTGATCGCCCAGCACGCCGAGGAGCCCCGGCTCACCGAGGGCGCGCAGATGCACGAGGGTGAGGTCTCCACCCGGCTGGGGCTGACCGGCTGGCCGGCGGTCGCCGAGGAGGCGATCATCGCCCGGGACGTGCTGCTGGCCGAGCACGTCGGCAGCCGGCTGCACATCTGCCACGTCTCCACCGCCGGCAGTGTGGAGGTGCTGCGGCACGCCAAGGCGCGCGGGGTGAAGGTGACCGCCGAGGTGACCCCGCACCACCTGCTGCTCACCGACGAGAAGGCCGCCACCTACGACCCGGTCTACAAGGTCAACCCGCCGCTGCGGACCGCGAGCGACGTCACCGCGCTCCGGGCCGCGCTGGCCGACGGCGTGATCGACATCATCGCCACCGACCACGCCCCGCACGCCGTCGAGGACAAGGAGTGCGAGTGGGCGTACGCCCGGCCGGGCATGCTCGGTCTGGAGACGGCGCTCTCCATCGCCCTCGACGTGCTCGGCCCGCAGTGGGACCTGATCGCCGAGCGGATGTCCCGCGCCCCGGCCCGCATCGCCGGCCTGGACGGGCACGGCGTCGACCCCGCCCCCGGCGTACCGGCCAACCTGACCCTGGTCGACCCGGCCGCCCGTCGCGTCATCGAACCGGCGGAGCTGGCCAGCCGCAGTCGCAACACCCCGTACGCCCGCATGACGCTGCCGGGTCGCATCGTGGCGACCTTCCTGCGTGGCGAGCCGACGGTCCTGGACGGAAAGGCTGTCAAGTAAATGGTGAAGCGTAGGCCCGCGATCCTCGTGCTCGAGGACGGGCGCACCTTCCACGGCGAGGCGTACGGCAGCGTCGGGGAGACCTTCGGCGAGGCCGTCTTCAACACCGGCATGACCGGCTACCAGGAGACCCTGACCGACCCCTCCTACCATCGCCAGGTGGTGGTGCAGACCGCGCCGCACATCGGCAACACCGGCGTCAACGACGAAGACGACGAGTCCGGCCGGATCTGGGTCGCCGGGTACGTGGTGCGCGACCCGGCCCGGATCGGCTCCAACTGGCGGGCCACCGGCGGTCTGGAGGACCGGCTCGCCGCCGAGGGCGTGGTCGGCATCAGCGGCGTGGACACCCGGGCGCTCACCCGCCACCTGCGCGAGCGGGGCGCGATGCGGGTCGGCATCTCCAGCGTCGACGACGACCCGCGCGCCCTCCTCGAGCGGGTCCGCAGCTCGCCGCGGATGGTCGGCGCGGACCTCTCCGCCGAGGTGACCACCGCGAAGCCGTACGTGGTCGAGGCGCAGGGCCCGCACCGGTTCACCGTCGCGGCGCTGGACCTGGGCATCAAGCGCAACGTGCCCCGCCGGCTCGCCGCCCGCGGCGTCACCACCCACGTGCTGCCCGCCACCGCCTCCATCGAGGACCTGCTCGCCACCGGGGCGGATGCGGTGTTCTTCTCGCCCGGCCCGGGCGACCCGGCCACCGCCGACGGACCGGTGGCGCTGGCCCGGCAGGTGCTGAGCCGGCGGATCCCGCTGTTCGGCATCTGCTTCGGCAGCCAGATCCTCGGCCGGGCGCTCGGCTTCGGCACCTACAAGCTCGGCTACGGCCACCGCGGCATCAACCAGCCGGTGCTCGACCGGGCCACCGGCAAGGTCGAGGTGACCAGCCACAACCACGGCTTCGCCGTCGAGGTGCCGGGCGCGCAGGCCGGGGCGGTCGTCCCCGACCAGGTGATCGACACCGAGTTCGGCGGCGTCCAGGTGTCCCACGTCTGCCTCAATGACAACGTGGTCGAGGGGCTGCGGGCCAGGGACGTGCCCGCCTTCACCGTCCAGTACCACCCGGAGGCGGCAGCCGGCCCGCACGACGCGGACTACCTGTTCGACCGCTTCGCCGAGCTCATCGAAGGCGGAAAGAATGCCTAAGCGGACCGACCTCAAGCACGTCCTGGTGATCGGCTCCGGGCCGATCGTGATCGGGCAGGCCTGCGAGTTCGACTACTCCGGCACTCAGGCCTGCCGGGTGCTGCGCAGCGAGGGGATCCGGGTCAGCCTGGTCAACTCCAACCCGGCCACGATCATGACGGACCCGGAGTTCGCCGACGCCACGTACGTCGAGCCGATCACCCCGGAGTTCGTCGAGCTGGTCATCGCCAAGGAGCGCCCCGACGCGCTGCTGCCCACCCTGGGCGGGCAGACCGCGCTGAACACCGCGGTCGCCCTGCACGAGGCCGGCGTCCTGGAGAAGTACGGTGTCGAGCTGATCGGCGCGAACATCGAGGCGATCCGGCGCGGCGAGGACCGGCAGCTGTTCAAGGACATCGTCGCCAAGGCGGGCGTCCGGATCGGCCTGGCGGACCCGTCCTCGCTGGTGCCGCGCTCCCGGGTCTGCCACTCGATGGACGAGGTCCGGGAGACCGCCATCGAGCTGGGCCTGCCGGTGGTGATCCGGCCGTCGTTCACCATGGGCGGCCTCGGCTCCGGCATGGCGCACACTGACGAGGACCTGGCGCGCATCGCCGGGACCGGCCTGGCCGCCAGCCCCGTGCACGAGGTGCTCATCGAGGAGAGTGTGCTCGGCTGGAAGGAGTACGAGCTCGAGCTCATGCGCGACCGCCACGACAACGTGGTGGTGGTCTGCTCGATCGAGAACGTCGACCCGATGGGCGTGCACACCGGTGACAGCGTCACCGTCGCTCCGGCGATGACCCTGACCGACCGGGAGTACCAGCGGCTGCGCGACCTGGGCATCGCGGTGCTCCGCGAGGTCGGGGTGGACACCGGCGGCTGCAACATCCAGTTCGCGGTCAACCCGGCCGACGGCCGGATCGTCGTGATCGAGATGAACCCGCGGGTCTCCCGCTCCTCGGCCCTGGCCTCGAAGGCCACCGGCTTCCCGATCGCCAAGATCGCCGCGAAGCTGGCCATCGGCTACACCCTGGACGAGATCCCCAACGACATCACCCTGAAGACCCCGGCGGCGTTCGAGCCGACCCTGGACTACGTGGTGGTGAAGATCCCCCGGTTCGCGTTCGAGAAGTTCCCCGGCGCGGACCCGGAGCTGACTACCACTATGAAGTCGGTCGGCGAGGCGATGAGCCTCGGCCGCAACTTCACCGAGGCGCTGAACAAGGCGATGCGCTCGATGGAGACAAAATCTGCCGGCTTCTGGAGTGTGCCGGATCCGCAGGGGGCAACCAAGGAGAACAGTCTCGCCGCGCTGCGGATGCCGCACGACGGTCGGCTCTACACGGTGGAGCGGGCGCTGCGCCTCGGCGCGTCCATCGCCGAGGTCGCCGAGGCGTCCGGCGGGATGGATCCCTGGTTCCTGGACCAGATCGCCGCGCTGGTGGAGCTGCGGGCGGAGATCGTGGACGCCCCGGTGCTCGACGCCGACCTGCTGCGCCGGGCCAAGCGGGCCGGCCTGTCCGACCGGCAGCTCGCGGCGCTCCGCCCCGAACTTGCCGCCGAGGACGGCGTCCGCACCCTGCGCCACCGGCTCGACGTGCGCCCGGTCTACAAGACGGTGGACACCTGCGCCGCCGAGTTCGCGGCGACGACGCCGTACCACTACTCCACCTACGACCAGGAGACCGAGGTCGCGCCCTCGGACCGGCCCAAGGTGATCATCCTGGGCTCCGGGCCGAACCGGATCGGGCAGGGCATCGAGTTCGACTACTCCTGCGTGCACGCCGTCATGGCGCTGCGCGAGGTGGGCTACGAGACGGTGATGGCCAACTGCAACCCGGAGACCGTCTCCACCGACTACGACACCGCCGACCGGCTCTACTTCGAGCCGTTGACCTTCGAGGACGTCCTCGAGGTGTGGCACGCCGAGGACTCCTCCGGCCGGGCGGCCGGCGGCCCGGGCGTGGTCGGGGTGATCGTGCAGCTCGGCGGGCAGACCCCGCTCGGCCTGGCCCAGCGGCTCAAGAACGCCGGCGTGCCCGTGGTCGGCACCTCGCCGGAGTCGATCCACCTGGCCGAGGAGCGCGGCGCGTTCGGCGCGGTGCTGGCCCGGGCCGGGCTGCGCGCCCCGGCGCACGGCATGGCCACCTCGTACGACGAGGCCAAGGCGATCGCCGACGAGATCGGGTACCCGGTGCTGGTGCGCCCGTCGTACGTGCTCGGCGGGCGGGGCATGGAGATCGTCTACGACGACCCCACCCTGCACGACTACATCGGCCGGGCCACCGACATCTCGCCCGACCACCCGGTGCTGGTGGACCGGTTCCTCGACGACGCGATCGAGATCGACGTGGACGCGCTGGTCGACGCAGACGGTGACGTCTACCTCGGCGGGGTGATGGAACACATCGAGGAGGCCGGCATCCACTCCGGCGACTCGTCCTGCGCGCTGCCGCCGATCACCCTGGCCGGCTCCCACCTGGCCCAGGTACGCCGCTACACCGAGGCGATCGCCCGCGGCGTCGGGGTGAAGGGCCTGCTCAACGTCCAGTACGCGCTCCAGGGCGACATGCTCTACGTGCTGGAGGCGAACCCGCGCGCCTCCCGGACGGTCCCGTTCGTCTCCAAGGCCACCGCCGTGCCGCTGGCCAAGGCGGCGGCCCGGATCGCGCTCGGCGCCACCATCGCCGAGCTGCGCGCCGAGGGGGTGCTGCCGCCCACCGGGGACGGTGGCACCATGCCGGCCGACGCCCCGATCGCGGTCAAGGAGGCGGTGCTGCCGTTCAAGCGGTTCCGCACCCCGTCCGGCAAGGGCATCGACGTGCTGCTCGGCCCGGAGATGAAGTCCACCGGCGAGGTGATGGGCATCGACACCGGCTTCGGCCAGGCGTTCGCCAAGTCGCAGGCGGCGGCGTACGGCTCGCTGCCCACCGCCGGGAAGATCTTCGTCTCGGTCGCCAACCGGGACAAGCGCGGCATGATCTTCCCGATCAAGCGCCTCGCCGACCTGGGCTTCGACATCGTCGCCACCACCGGCACGGCGGAGGTGCTGCGCCGGCACGGCATCGCCTGCGAGCAGATCCGCAAGCACTACGAGTCGGGCGAGGGCGAGGACGCGGTGTCGCTGATCCTCGGCGGCGACGTGGCCCTGGTGGTGAACACCCCGCAGGGCTCCGGCGCGAGCGCCCGCTCCGACGGGTACGAGATCCGCAGCGCGGCGGTCACCGCCGACATCCCGTGCGTCACCACGGTGCCCGGCGCGGCGGCCGCGGTGATGGGCATCGAGGCCCGGATCCGGGGCGACATGCAGGTCCGTCCCCTCCAGGAGCTGCACGCCGCCCTGCGGGCCCGGCAGTGATCTTCGAGCGGGTGGTCCGCCCGCAGCTGTTCCGGATCGGGGGCGGGGACGCGGAGGCCGCGCACGAGTGGACCCTGCACCGGCTGGCGGGGCTGTCCCGCCGGCCGGCCGCCCTGGCCACGCTGCGGACGCGCTACTTCCGGCCGGCGCCGCGCACCGTGTTCGGGGTGGACTTCCCCAACCCGGTCGGGCTGGCCGCCGGCATGGACAAGAACGGTGTCGCGCTGCCGGCGTGGCCGGCGCTCGGCTTCGGTTTCGTCGAGGTCGGCACGGTCACCGCGCACGCCCAGCCGGGCAACCCCCGGCCCCGGCTGTTCCGGCTGCGCGACAGCGAGGCCGTGGTCAACCGGATGGGCTTCAACAACGCCGGGGCCGAGGCGCTCGCCGCCCGGCTGGCGGCGCTGCCGCGCCCGATCGGGGTGCCGTTGGGCATCTCGCTCGGGAAGTCCAAGGTGACCCCGCTCGACCAGGCCGTCGAGGACTACCTGGCCTCCTACCGGACGTTGCGGGAGCACGGCGACTACTTCGCGGTCAACGTGTCCTCACCGAACACCCCCGGCCTGCGGTCCCTTCAGGACCGATCCCATCTGGACGCGCTGCTCGCGGCGCTGGTGGGGGAGAAGCCGGTGCTGGTGAAGATCGCCCCGGACCTCACCGAGCCGGCCATCGCCGAGCTGCTGGAGGTCTGCCTCGACCGCGGGGCGGCCGGGGTGATCGCCACCAACACCACCCTGGCCCGGGACGGGCTCGCCCCGGCCGACCGGGCGCGCGGCGCGGAGACCGGCGGCCTGTCCGGGCGTCCGCTGTCCGGTCGCGCCCGCGAGGTGGTCGCCCTCGTGCACCGGGAGACCGGCGGCCGGCTGCCGGTGATCGGGGTCGGCGGCATCCTCGACCCGCACGACGCGGCCCGGATGTTCGACGCCGGCGCCAGCCTGGTGCAGCTCTACACCGGATTCATCTACCGCGGTCCGGCCCTGGTCCGATCGGTCGCCGGGGCGGCCCGGAGAGCCCCGTGACGCCCGAGGAGATCCTCGCCGCCGACCGCCGGCACGTCTGGCACCCGTACGCGGCGCTGCCGCCGGCCAGCCCGCCCTACGTGGTGGACAGCGCCGAGGGCGTACGGCTGCGCCTGGCCGACGGCCGGGAGCTGGTCGACGGCATGTCGTCCTGGTGGGCGGCCATCCACGGCTACCGGCACCCGGTGCTGGACGCCGCGGTCACCGACCAGCTCGGCCGGATGAGCCACGTGATGTTCGGCGGCCTCACCCACGAGCCCGCGGTACGGCTGGCGCGGACCCTGGTCGAGCTGGCCCCGGACGGCCTGGAACACGTCTTCCTGGCCGACTCCGGCTCGGTCAGCGTCGAGGTGGCGGTGAAGATGTGCCTGCAGTACCAGCGGGCCAGCGGGCGGCCGGAGCGCCGCCGGTTGGGTACCTGGCGGGGCGGCTACCACGGCGACACCTTCCACCCGATGAGCGTCTGCGACCCGGAGGGCGGCATGCACCACCTCTGGGGGGACGTGCTGCCCCGGCAGGTCTTCGCGCCGGTGCCGCCGGGCGGCTTCGACACCCCGCCGGATCCGGCGTACGAGGCGGCCCTGGTGGACGCGGTGGAGCGGCACGCCGACGAGCTGGCCGCGGTGATCGTGGAGCCGGTGGTCCAGGGGGCCGGCGGCATGCGCTTCCACCACCCGCACTACCTGCGGGTGCTGCGCGAGGTGACCCGGGCGCACGGCATCCTGCTGGTCTTCGACGAGATCGCCACCGGCTTCGGCCGCACCGGGACCATGTTCGCCGCCGAGCACGCCGGGGTGGCCCCGGACGTGCTCTGCGTCGGCAAGGCGCTCACCGGCGGCTACCTCACCCTGGCCGCCGCCCTGTGCACCGCGGAGGTCGCCCGCGGGATCTCCGCGGACGGAGTGCTGGCGCACGGCCCGACCTTCATGGGTAACCCGCTCGCCTGCGCGGTCGCCAACGCCTCCCTGCAGCTGCTGCGGGCCGGGGACTGGTCCGCACAGGTGGCGAGGATCTCCGACGGGCTGCGGGCCGGCCTGGAGCCGTTGCGGGCCGTTCCTGGCGTCGCCGACGTGCGGGTGCTCGGCGCGATCGGGGTGGTCCAGCTCGACCACGACGTGGACATCCCCCGGGCGACCGCCGCCGCGGTCGCGCAGGGCGTCTGGCTGCGGCCGTTCCGGGACCTGGTCTACACCATGCCGCCGTACGTCACCGACGAGGCGGACGTTTCCCGGATCGCGGCCGGCATCGAGGCCGCGGTCAAGGCGGGCTGAGCCGGCGGGGGAGGGCCGCGGCGAACCGGTCGCCACCGGTGGCCGTACGGTCCGGCTGCCGACGGTGGCCGGTGACAGGAGGACGGGCGACGGGGTGCCCGTCGCGGACACCGCGCGGCGCGACGCCGCGCGAGGAGATGGAGAGTCGCGATGGAGAGTTTCGGCGCCCGTCTGCACCGGGCCGTGGCCGAGCGGGGACCGCTCTGCGTGGGCATCGACCCGCATCCCGGGCTGCTGGCCCGCTGGGGGCTGTCCGACGACGTCGAGGGCCTGGACCGGTTCTGCCGGACGCTGGTGGACGCGCTCGGCGACCGGGTCGCGGTGGTCAAGCCGCAGTCGGCCTTCTTCGAGCGGTTCGGCTCGCGGGGTGTCGGAATCCTTGAGTCAACTATCCGACAGTTGCGAAATTGTGGCTCACTCGTTCTCCTCGACGTCAAGCGGGGCGACATCGGCTCGACGGTCAGCGCGTACGCGTCGGCGTACCTCGATCCATCCAGCCCGCTGTATGTCGACGCGGTGACCGCGAGCCCCTACCTGGGGGTCGGCTCGCTCGCGCCGATGTTCGAGCTGGCCACCGCGCACGGGGGCGGCGTGTTCGTCCTGGCGCTCACCTCCAATCCGGAGGGCGCCGCCGTGCAGCGGGCCGTCACCGCCGACGGGCGGACCGTGGCGCAGACCGTCATCGACGAGATTTCCCAGCTCAACCGGGGTGCGGACCCGCTCGGCAGCTTCGGGCTGGTGGTCGGTGCGACGATCAGCGAGACCGGCCACGACCTCTCCGGCGTGCACGGTCCGCTGCTCGCTCCGGGGCTCGGGGCGCAGGGCGCCTCGGCCGCGGACCTGCGTACCGTCTTCGGTTCGAGCGTGTCGGCTGTGCTGCCGTCGTACTCCCGCGAGGTGCTGCACGCCGGCCCGGACGTGGCCGCGTTGCGGACCGCCGTCGACCGGGTACGGGCGGAGTGCGAGGCCGCCCTGGCCGGCGCGTAATCGCATGACGGCTCCGTCACATTCTGTTGATCTCGCGCGCCCACGTTGCCGAAAGCTCCGTTGACCGCTAGTTTTCCCCGCGCTGGGAACCACGGACCCCTTTGGTTGCCAGCGTCACCACGTTTCACAGAAGCGGCGGTGCGCCCCGCCCGCCGCATTAGGGACCTGAGGAGAACTGGTGCCGCTCCCGTCACTGACCCCCGAGCAGCGCGCTGCCGCGCTGGAGAAGGCCGCGGAGATCCGCAAGGCCCGTGCCAAGCTGAAGGAGGACCTCAAGCAGGGCAAGACCAGCCTCGCCACCGTCCTTGAGCAGGCCGAGTCCGACGACGTCGTCGGCAAGCTGAAGGTGTCGGCCGTGCTGCAGGCGATGCCGGGCATCGGCAAGATCCGGGCCACCCAGATCATGGAGAAGCTCAAGATCGCCGACAGCCGTCGCCTGCGCGGTCTGGGCGAGCAGCAGCGCAAGGCTCTGCTTGGAGAGTTCGCCGCCAACTGACGCCCAAGGCGTGTAGAAACAAGCGGTGAGCACGGATGACGAGGCGCGCCCGGCGGCTCGGCTCACTGTCCTGGCCGGACCTTCGGGTGCCGGCCGGGAGAGTGTCGTCGAGCAGGTCCGGGCGCGCTTTCCTTCGGTGTGGCGGCCCGTGCCCGCGACCACCCGGCCGCAGCGCCCCGGCGAGGTGCCGGGGGTGGACCGGATCTTCCTGGACGCGGCCGCGTTCGACCGGATGATCGCGGCCGACGAGCTGCTCGAGTGGAGCCGGATCGGGCCGTTCCGGCGCGGCGTGCCGCGCGAGGGGATCCGGGCCCGGCTCGCCGAGGGCCGGCCGGTGCTGCTGCCGCTGGACCTGCCGGGCGCGCTCGCCGCCCGGGCCGTCGTGCCGGACGCGCAGCTGGTGCTCCTCGCCCCACCGTCGTACCGGCCGGACCCGGCCGTCGCCGCCGCCTTCGCCCACGCCGTGGTGCACGACCACACCGAGCGCGCGGCGGAGGAGCTGGTAGGCTTGCTCGGTTCATCCTTCCTGGCTCCGGCCCAACCGCGCCTGAGCGGTTGAGCGGCCACCGCCGCCGGGCGGTGCACAAAGACGCAGAGGTTATTCGTGGGATCCATCGCCACCAACCCCGAGGGCATCACCAACCCGCCGATCGACGAGCTCCTCGAGAAGACGGACTCGAAGTACGCGCTGGTGATCTTCGCCGCCAAGCGCGCGCGCCAGGTCAACGCCTACTACAGCCAGCTCGGCGAGGGCCTGCTGGAGTACGTCGGCCCGCTCGTGGAGACCACTCCGCAGGAGAAGCCGCTCTCCATCGCCATGCGCGAGATCAACGCGGGTCTGCTCACCGCCGAGCCGACCGACCAGCCGTAAGGCCCGCCCGCGCCGATGGCCGCCGAGATCGTCCTCGGGGTCGGCGGCGGCATCGCCGCCTACAAGGCGTGTGAGCTGCTCCGGCTCTTCACCGAGTCGGGCCACCGGGTCCGGGTCGTGCCGACCGCGTCGGCGCTCCGCTTCGTCGGGGCGCCGACCTGGGCCGCGCTCTCCGGCCAGCCGGTCGCCGACGACGTCTGGTCGGACGTGCACGAGGTGCCGCACGTCCGCCTCGGTCAGCACGCCGACCTGGTCGTGGTGGCCCCCGCCACCGCCGACCTGCTCGCCAAGGCCGCCCACGGCCTCGCCGACGACCTGCTCACCAACACCCTGCTGACCGCCCGCTGCCCGGTGGTGCTCGCCCCGGCGATGCACACCGAGATGTGGGAGCACCCGGCCACCGCCGCGAACGTGGCGACCCTGCGGTCCCGGGGCGTCCGGGTGATCGAGCCCGCGGTCGGCCGGCTCACCGGCAAGGACACCGGCAAGGGCCGGCTGCCCGACCCGGCGGAGATCTTCGCGGTCGCCCGGCGCGCCCTGGCCCGGGGCGTCGACGCCCCGGCCGACCTGGCCGGCCGGCACGTGGTGGTGACCGCCGGCGGCACCCGCGAGCCGCTCGACCCGGTCCGCTTCCTCGGCAACCGTTCCTCCGGCAAGCAGGGGTACGCGTTCGCCCGCGCCGCCGTGGCCCGGGGCGCCCGGGTCACCCTGGTCTCGGCCAACGTCGCGCTCGCCGAGCCGGCCGGCGTGGACCTGGTCCGGGTCGGCACCACCGAGGAGTTGCGCACGGCGACCCTGGCGGCGGCCGCGGCCGCGGACGCCGTGGTGATGGCCGCCGCCCCCGCCGATTTCCGCCCGGCCAGCTACGCACCCGGTAAGATCAAGAAAGCGGAGGACGGCAGCGCGCCCACCATCGAGCTGGTCACCAACCCCGACATCGCGGCGGAGCTGGGCCAGCGCCGGCGGCCGGAGCAGGTGCTGGTGGTCTTCGCCGCCGAGACCGGGGACGCCGAGGCGAACGGTCGGGCCAAGCTCGCCCGCAAGCGGGCGGACCTCATCGTGATCAACGAGGTCGGCGTGGACAAGGTCTTCGGCGCCGAGACCAACGCCGCCACGGTGATCGGGGCGGACGGTTCGGTGCACCGGCTGCCCGAGCAGCCCAAGGAGGACCTGGCCGACGCCGTCTGGGACCTCGTGGTCGCCCGGCTGACGGAGCAATCCTGACGGTTGGTCACCTCGGGTTCCCCGGGTCACCCTGGGAGCACGGTGACTAAACTGCCGCCGAGCGACCTTTTCAAAGAGCTTTCACATGCTTAGGAGTGCCGTGACACGTCTCTTCACGTCCGAATCGGTCACGGAAGGCCACCCGGACAAGATCGCCGACCAGATCAGTGACGGCATTCTCGACGCCCTGCTCGCCCAGGACCCGCACAGCCGCGTCGCGGTCGAGACCCTGATCACCACCGGCCAGGTGCACGTCGCCGGCGAGGTGACCACCAAGGCGTACGCCGACATCCCGACCATCGTCCGGGAGACCATCCTGGAGATCGGGTACGACTCGTCGAAGAAGGGCTTCGACGGCTCCTCTTGCGGCGTCAGCGTCTCCATCGGCGCTCAGTCGGCGGACATCGCGCAGGGTGTGGACAACGCGTTCGAGCTGCGTACCGGCTCCTCGGAGAGCGCGCTGGACGCGCAGGGCGCCGGCGACCAGGGCATGATGTTCGGCTTCGCCTGCTCGGAGACGCCCGAGCTGATGCCGCTGCCGATCGCGCTGGCCCACCGGCTGGCCCGTCGCCTCGCCGCGGTGCGCAAGGACGGCACCATTCCCTACCTGCGCCCGGACGGCAAGACCCAGGTGACCATCGAGTACGACGGCCTGCGCCCGGTCCGCCTCGACACGGTCGTGGTCTCCAGCCAGCACGCCGCCGACATCTCGCTCGACTCGCTGCTCACCCCGGACGTCCGGGACCACGTCATCACGCCCGAGCTGGAGGGCCTCGGCCTGGACACCGAGGGCTACCGGCTGCTGGTCAACCCGACCGGGCGGTTCGAGATCGGCGGCCCGATGGGCGACGCCGGCCTCACCGGCCGCAAGATCATCGTCGACACCTACGGCGGCTACGCCCGCCACGGCGGCGGCGCCTTCTCCGGCAAGGACCCGTCCAAGGTCGACCGTTCCGCCGCGTACGCGATGCGCTGGGTCGCCAAGAACGTGGTCGCCGCCGGGCTCGCCGAGCGCTGCGAGGCGCAGGTCGCGTACGCGATCGGCAAGGCGCACCCGGTCAGCCTCTTCATCGAGACCTTCGGCACCGAGACCGTGCCGGTCGCCTCGATCGAGAAGGCCGTCGCGGAGGTCTTCGACCTGCGCCCGGCCGCCATCATCCGGGACCTCAACCTGCTCCGCCCGATCTACCAGCAGACCGCCGCGTACGGCCACTTCGGCCGTGAGCTGCCGGACCTGACCTGGGAGGGCACCGACCGGGCCGCCGACCTCAAGTCGGCCGCGGGAGCCTGACCGGCACCAGGCGCAGCGACCGGCAACCCGCGACGGGGTCGCCGGTCGCTCGCGTCTGCGTGGACCTGCCCCTGGCCCACCTCGACCGCCCGTTCGACTACCTGGTCCCCGCCGAGCTGGACGGCCCGGCGCAGCCCGGCGTGCGGGTGAAGGTGCGCTTCGCCGGCCAGCTCGTCGACGGCTGGCTGCTGGAGCGGGTCGAGGAGTCCGATCACCCCCGGCTGGCGTACCTGGAGAAGGTGGTCTCCCCGGTGCCGGTGCTGGCCCCGGAGGTCGCCCGGCTCGCCCGGGCGGTCGCCGACCGGTACGCCGGCAGCCTCGCCGACGTGCTCCGGCTCGCCGTCCCGCCCCGGCATGCCCGGGTGGAGAAGGACGTCACCGCGGCCGCCACCGACCCCGGTGCCCCGGCGGCCGACCCCACCGCCGCCGACGCTGCCGGGCCCGCGGCCGCGCCGTCGCCGGCGCCGGTGGACCCGCGCGGCTGGCGGGACTACCCGGCCGGCCCGGCCTTCCTGCGGGCGCTCACCGACGGGCGGGCGCCCCGCGCGGTCTGGTCCGCGCTGCCCGGCGAGGACTGGGCCGCCCGGTACGCCGACGCCGTCGCCGCCACCGTGGCCGGCGGCCGGGGCGCGGTGGTCGTGGTGGCCGACGCCCGCGACCTGGACCGCCTCGACGCGGCACTGACCGGGGTCCTCGGGCCGGGGCGGCACGTCTGCCTCTCCGCTGCGCTGGGCCCGGCCCGGCGCTACCGCGCCTTCCTCGCCGCCCTGCGCGGCGACGTGCCCGTGGTCGTCGGCACCCGCGCGGCGATGTTCGCCCCGGTGGACCGGCTCGGTCTCGTCGCGATCTGGGACGACGGCGACGACCTGCACGCCGAGCCCCGGGCGCCGTACCCGCACGCCCGGGAGGTGCTGCTCACCCGGGCCCAGCTCGGCGCGGCTGCCGCCCTGATCGGCGGGTACGCCCGCACCGCCGAGGCGCAGCTGCTGGTGGAGACCCGCTGGGCCCGCGAGGTGGTGGCCGACCGGGCCACCGTCCGCGCCCGGGTGCCGGCCATCGCGCCCACCGGGGACGATCCGCACCTGGCCCGGGACCCCGGTGCCGCCTCCGCTCGGCTGCCCAGCCTGGCCTGGACCACCGCCCGGGACGCGCTCCGCGCCGACCTGCCGGTGCTGGTGCAGGTGCCCCGCCGCGGCTACCTACCCTCGGTGGCCTGCGCCGACTGCCGCACCCCGGCGCGCTGCCCGCACTGTGCGGGACCCCTTGCGCTGCCCTCCGCCGAGGGGGCGCCGGCCTGCCGCTGGTGTGGCCGGGTCGTCGCCGCGTACGCCTGCCCGGAGTGTGGTGGACGGCGGCTGCGGGCCGCGGTCACCGGCGCCCGGCGAACCGCCGAGGAGCTCGGCCGCGCCTTCGCCGGCGTCCCGGTGCGCACCTCGGGCCGGGAGGAGGTGCTCGGCACGGTGCCCGGCGGAGCGGGCCTGGTGGTCGCCACCCCGGGGGCCGAGCCGGTCGCCGAGGGCGGGTACGGGGCGGTGCTGCTGCTCGACTCGTGGGCGCTGCTCACCCGGGCCGACCTGCGGGCGGGGGAGGAGGCGCTGCGGCGCTGGCTGGCCGCGGCCGCGCTGGCCCGGCCCGGCGACGCGGGCGGCCGGGTGGTGGTGGTGGCGGACGGCGCCCTGGCCCCCGTGCAGGCCCTGCTGCGCTGGGACGCGGCCTGGTTCGCCGCTCGTGAGCTGGCCGAGCGGCGCGAGCTGGGCTTCCCCCCGGCGGTCCGGATGGCCAGCGTCACCGGTGTGGCGGACGCGGTGGCGGACCTGCTGGCCGGCGCCCGGCTGCCCGACGGCGCGGAGGTGCTCGGCCCGGTGCCGGCCGACGAGGGGCGGGAACGGATGCTGGTCCGGGTGCCCCGGGCCCGGGCGGCCGCGCTCGCCGAGGCGCTGCACACCGCCGCCGGGCAGCGCAGCGCCCGCAAGGCCGCCGATCCGGTCCGGCTCCAGGTCGACCCGCTGAGTCTGTTCTGACCGCCCGCCGCGTCGTGACGTGCCGCGCCTGGCTGGTCGCCCAGGGGCGTGACCAGGGGTTTGTCGCACACCTCGTGCGGCCGGTCGGTGAACGGCGCGTGATAACGTAGCCCGTCATGCTGAGTGCACGACGGCTCCAGGTCGCGGCGCGGCGTCCGACGCGCCGAGCTGGAGTTGTCGCAGGATGGCGCGACGATGGCGGAAGCGCGTCGGGCCGACGCCAACTCGATGATGTCAATGCGGCGCTGATCAGGGGTGGACCAGTCGTGACCGTTCGTCATTCGATCGTCTTCAATGGTGACCTCGGCAGCGGCAAGAGCACCGTCTCCGTCGAGATCGCCAAGCGGCTGAACATGCGCCGGGTCAGCGTCGGCGACCTCTACCGGCAGATGGCGCAGGAGCGGCAGATGACCGCCCTCCAGCTCAACCTGCACGCCGAGCTGGACCAGGCCGTCGACGGGTACGTCGATCAGCTCCAGCGGGATATCGCCGCCTCCGGTGAGCGCCTGGTGATGGACTCCCGGCTGGCCTGGCACTTCTTCACCGACGCGCTCAAGGTGCACATGATCACCGAGCCGACCGAGGCGGCCCGGCGGGTGCTCGCCCGGCCGTCCGGCCCGGCGGAGAGCTACACCTCGCTGAATGAGGCGAGGGCCAAGCTCAGGGAGCGCAGCGAGAGCGAGCGCGGCCGGTTCATCGTGCGGTACGGCGTCGACAAGGCGCGGCTGCGCAACTACGACCTGATCTGCGACACCACCCGGGCCACCCCGGAGCAGGTGATCCAGCACGTCATCGACGTCTACGAGGGCCGGCTCGGCGCCGACGTGGTGGCCGAGGGCCAGCCGCTGCTGCTGCTCGACCCGGCCCGGGTCTACCCGACCGAGGACATCGCCACCCTTCGCGGGCTCTGGGACTCGGAGTTCGTCGGCGACGTGGCCGAGGCCGGTGACGAGGCCCTGGTGCCGCTGACCATCGGCTACACCGGGGAGTACTTCTTCGTGGTCGACGGGCACCGCCGGCTCAGCGCCGCCCTGCAGAACGGCTTCCCGCTGGTCCCGGCCCGGCTGGCCGCCGAGGTGGAGGAGCCGGTGGTCGGCGGGATGTCCGCGGTCGACTACTTCGCCGCCCAGGCCCGCCCCAGCCTGATCCACGACTGGGAGGCCGCGCACGGCCTCCAGCTCCCGCTGCCCGAGCACGCCCTGCTAGGCGGGGACGCGGTGCTGGCCGGGGAGCCGGGCACCGTCGCCTGACCGGGGCGGCCAGGCGACGGGATCGCCGGATCGGGCGTACCGGAGCATGATGAGGGTCTCCGACGCCCCCCGGGGAGGCCGACCGTGGATCCTGCCGACGCCCTCGCGCTGTTGATGTCCCCGTCGGGACGGGTAAACCCGTACCCGACCTACGAGCAGCTGCGCGCGCACGGCCCGGTGGTCCAGGCCGGCCCGGTCTTCTACCTGGTGACCGACTACGCCGAGGCCGACGCGATCCTCCGCGACCCCCGGTTCGGGGTGATGGACGATCACCTGCGCGACCAGTTCCTGCCCGGCTGGCGGGAGAGCCCGGCGGTGCTGTCGATCTCCCGGTCGATGCTGCGCACCAACCCGCCGGACCACAGCCGGATGCGGCGGCTGGCCGCCGGCGCCTTCACCCCGCGCCGGATCGCCGCCATGCGGGACGTGGTCGTCGCCCAGGCCGACGAGCTGATCGACGGGATGCTGGCCCGCGGCCGGGACGGTGCGGCGGTCGACTTCCTGGCCGAGTTCGCGTATCCGCTGCCGGTGGGGGTGATCTGCGCGCTGCTCGGGGTGCCGGCGGCCGACCGGCCGCTGTTCCGGCGCTGGGCCACCGACCTCACCGGGGTCCTCGAGCCCGAGATCACCCCGGAGGAGCTGGCCGTGGCCGACCGGGGCGCCGGCGAGCTGCGCGACTACTTCACCGAGCTGGTCGCGGCCCGCCGCCGGGCGCCGGCCGACGACCTGACCACTGCGCTGGTGCAGGCGCACGACTCCGACGGTGTCCGGCTCTCCGGCGACGAGCTGCTGGCCAACCTGATCGTGCTACTGGTGGCCGGCTTCGAGACCACCACCAACCTGCTCGGCAACGGCCTGGTGGTGCTCCTCGACCACCCCCGCGAGGCGGCCGCGCTGCGCGACCACCCCGAGTTCGCGCCCGGCTACGTCGACGAGCTGCTGCGGTACGACTCACCGGTGCAGCTCACCTCCCGGGTGAGTACCGTCCCGGCCCGGCACGGCGGCGTCGACCTGCCCGCCGAGAGCTGGCTCATCGTGATGCTCGGCGCCGCGAACCGGGATCCCCGCCGCTACCCCGAGCCGGCCCGCTTCGACCCGTGGCGTCCGCAGGTCCATCCGCTCTCCTTCGGCGCCGGCCCGCACTACTGCCTCGGGGCCGCCCTGGCCCGGCTGGAGGCGCAGGTGGCCTTCCCGATGCTGCTGCGCCGCCTGCCCGGACTCGCCCTGGCCGGGACGCCCGAGCGGCGGATCCGGCTCACCCTGCGCGGCTACGCCACCCTCCCGGTCACCGTGGGTGACGGAGCCGCGCCGGTCGCCGATTGCGGTACGCCGGCCGGAGCGACGGGGGTCACTCCGTAGACTGGTACGGCACCACTCGCCCCAGTTAAGGAGCCACCCCGCGTGACCGTCCAGCCCATCCGTCTGTTCGGCGATCCGGTGCTGCGCACGCCGGCCGACCCGGTGGTCGACTTCGACGCCGAGCTGCGCAAGCTGATCGCCGACCTGACCGACACGATGCGCGAGCAGAGCGGGGCCGGCCTGGCCGCACCGCAGCTCGGGGTGGGCCTGCGGGTGTTCACCTTCGACGTGGACGACGTCCTCGGGCACCTGGTCAACCCGGTGCTGGAGTTCCCGGACGAGGAGGAGCAGGACGGGCCGGAAGGGTGCCTGTCCATCCCCGGGCTCTACTTCGACACCAAGCGTCGGCAGAACGTCATCGCCAAGGGCTTCAACGGCTACGGGGACCCGCTGCAGATCGTCGGCACCGGCCTGATGGCCCGGTGCGTCCAGCACGAGACCGACCACCTCGACGGGGTGCTCTTCGTCGACCGGCTCGACCCGGCCGGCCGCAAGGCGGCCATGAAGGCGATCCGCCAGGCCGAGTGGTACGACGCGGCCACCCCGCCGACCGTCAAGCTCAGCCCGCACGCCGCCGGCAACCCGTTCGGCCTGGGGCGGTGAGGCGGATGCGTCTGGTCTTCGCCGGCACGCCGGCCGTCGCCGTCCCCGCCCTGGACGCCATCGCCGCGTCCGGCCACGAGCTGCTGGCCGTGGTCACCCGTCCCGACGCGCCGGCCGGCCGCGGCCGGGGACTGGTCCGCTCGCCCGTCGGCGCCTGGGCCGACGCGCACGGCGTCGAGGTACTGACCCCGGCGAAGCCGCGCGAGCCGGAGTTCCTGGACCGGCTCCGCGAGCTGGCCCCGGACTGCGTGCCGGTGGTCGCGTACGGCGCGCTGGTGCCGCCGGTGGCGCTGGAGATCCCCCGGTACGGCTGGATCAACCTGCACTTCTCGCTGCTGCCCGCGTGGCGCGGCGCGGCGCCCGTGCAGCACGCCGTGCTGCACGGCGACGAGCTGACCGGGGCCAGCGTCTTCCAGCTGGAGGAGGGGCTGGACACCGGCCCGGTGTACGGCACGGTGACCGACGAGATCCGTCCCGGCGACACCTCGGGCGACCTGCTGGAACGGCTCGCCCACGCGGGCGCCGGCCTGCTCGTGGCGGTGCTCGACGCGCTCGGCGCCGGCACCGCCCGCGCCGAGACGCAGCCCGCCGACGGGGTCTCCCTCGCGCCGAAGCTGACCGTCGAGGACGCCCGGGTCCGCTGGACCGACCCGGCGTTCGCGGTCGACCGCCGGATCCGTGCCTGCACCCCGGCGCCCGGCCCGTGGACCACCTTCCGCGGGGACCGGGTCAAGCTCGGCCCGGCCACCCCGGTGGCCGACGGCCCGGAGCTGAAGCCCGGCGAGCTGCTGGTCGAGAAGGCCCGCGTCCTCGCCGGCACGGCCACCGTCCCGGTGCGGCTCGGCGAGGTGCGCGCGGCCGGCAAGAAGGCCATGTCGGCGACCGACTGGGCGCGTGGCGCCCGGGTCACCGCGGGGGAGGTGTTCGCGTGACGGGGCCGTCGGAGCCTCGGGGCGAGCGGTTCCCCGACGACGGTCCGCGCGGCGGGTCCGCGGGCGGCGGCGCCCGTCCGGGCGGCGAGCGGTCCGCCGGGGCCGAGCGGGGCCAGCGGTACGCCCGCGGCGGGCGGCCCGGCGACGCCGGCCGGTTCGCCGGCGGTGACCGGTCCCGCGAGGGGCGTTTCGGCGTCGAGCGGCGGGGCGGCCGTCGCCCGGCCCGGCCCGCCGTCGACCTGCCCCGGCACGTGGCGTACCAGGCGATCGCCGCGGTGCACCGGGACGACGCCTACGCCAATCTGGTGCTGCCGGCGATGCTTCGCGACGAGGGGCTGACCGGCCGGGACGCCGCGTTCGCCACCGAGCTGACCTACGGCACGCTGCGGCACACCGGCACCCTGGACGCGATCATCACCGACGCGGCCGGCCGGGACGTGCAGCGGATCGACCCGCCGGTGCGCGACGCGCTGCGGCTCGGGGCGTACCAGCTCCTGCACACCCGGGTGCCGGCGCACGCGGCGGTCTCCTCCACGGTCGATCTGGTCCGCGCCGTCGGCCCGGGCGCCACCGGCTTCGCCAACGCGGTGCTCCGCGAGGTGGCCACCCGCGACGTCGACGGCTGGGTGGCGAAGCTCGCCCCGTCGGCCGAGACCGACCCGATCGGCCACCTGGCCCTGGCGTACAGCCACCCGAAGTGGATCGTGCGGGCCTTCGCCGAGGCGCTCGGTGGCGATCTCGGCGAGACCGCCCGGCTGCTGATCGAGGACAACGAGCGTCCCCCGGTGCACCTGTGCGCCCGGCCTGGCCTGGCCGACCCGGTGGAGCTGGCCGACGAGGTCGGTGGCGCGCCCGGCGCGTTCTCCCCGTACGCGGTCTACCTGTCCGGCGGCGCGCCGGGTGAGCTGCCGGCGCTGGCCGAGGGGCGGGCGCACGTCCAGGACGAGGGTTCCCAGCTGGTGGCGAACGCCCTCGCGGTAGCGCCGCTCGACGGCCCGGACGGCCGCTGGCTCGACCTGTGCGCCGGGCCGGGAGGCAAGGCCGGCCTGCTCGGCGCGCTCGCCGCGCAGCGCGGTGCCCGGCTCACCGCGGTCGAGGTGGCCGAGCACCGGGCCCGGCTGGTCGCCCAGGCCACCCGGGGCCTGCCGGTGAACGTGTTGAACCTCGACGGGCGGACGGTCGGCGCCGACCCGAAACTGCCGGAGGGGCACTTCGACCGGGTGCTGGTCGACGCGCCGTGCACCGGCCTCGGCTCGCTGCGCCGCCGCCCGGAGTCCCGCTGGCGCCGCCAGCCCGCGGATCTGCCGCCGCTGACGCGGTTGCAGCGGGAGCTGCTCACCGCGGCGCTGCGCGCGGTGCGGCCGGGCGGGCTGGTCGCGTACGTGACCTGCTCGCCGCACACCGTGGAGACACACGTGACGGTGACCGAGGCGTCCCGCCGGTGCGGGTTCCCGGTGGACTTCGTCGACGCCCGGCCGCTGCTGCCGGCCGGCATGCCCGGGCTCGGGGACGGGCCGACGGTGCAGCTCTGGCCGCAGCGGCACGGCACCGACGCGATGTTCCTGGCGGTGCTGCGCAAGGGCTGAGCCCGGGCTGCCTGGCGGGGTGCGGGCGTTGGCGGTGGCGACCGGCGGCGGCAAGACCGGTTCACGCGGGATGTGACACTCCCGTTGACTCTGATATCGATACATGTAACTGTGCCGATTATCGGTCCCGTCGATGCCGAGGCTCCCACCGGAGCCCACGGGTCGCACCCACCCCGCCCGTACGTCCCGCCGACCCCCACGAGGAGTCTCCATGAGACGCAGCACGTCGACCGCGGGCCTCGCGCTCGCCCTCGTCGCCGCCCTGACGACGACCCTCGCCGGCACCTCCGCCTCGGCCGCACCCGCCCCGGCGGCGGCCCCCGCGCTGGCCGCACCGGACATCTCGGTGACCAACGTCCAGGCCCACCTGGCCCAGCTCAACACCATCGCCACCAACAACGGCGGCACCCGGCGGGCCGGCTCGGCCGGGTACACCGCGTCGGTCGCCTACGTCAAAGCCAAGCTGCAGGCCGCCGGCTACACGGTCACCGAGCAGTACTGCTCGACCTGCACGTACCCGTCCAACAACCTGATCGCCGAGTGGCCGCAGGGCCCCGCCGACCAGGTCGTCATGTTCGGCGCCCACCTCGACAGCGTCTCCGCCGGGCCGGGCATCAACGACAATGGCTCCGGCTCGGCCACCCTCTTGGAGAACGCGCTGGTGCTGGCTCAGCAGAACCCCGCCATGACCAAGCGGGTCCGGTTCGCCTGGTGGACCGACGAGGAGCAGGGACTCAACGGCTCGGAGTTCTACGTCAACTCGTTGAGCGCCACCCAGAAGGGCTACCTCAAGGGCTATTACAACTTCGACATGGTCGGCTCGCCCAACGGCGGCTATTTCATCAACCGGATCACCTCGACGACGGCGGCGCCGCTGAAGGCGTACTGGGACTCGTTCGGCATCCAGCCGGAGGAGAACGTCGAGGGGCAGGGCCGCTCCGACGACTACTCCTTCCAGCAGGCCGGCATCCCCACCTCCGGCTACGCCGCCGGCGCCAGCGCGCGCAAGAGCAGCGCCCAGGCGAGCAAGTGGGGCGGCACGGCGAACAGCGCGTACGACTCCTGCTACCACCGCTCCTGCGACACCACGAGCAACATCAACGCGACCATCCTCAACCGCGGCGCCGACGGCGTGGCGTACGCGATCTGGCAGCTCGCGGTCGGCGGCACCCCGACCAACGACTTCTCCGTCGCGGTGAGCCCCACCTCCGGCAGCGTGTCCCGGGGCGGCTCCACCACCGCGACCGTCAGCACCGCCACCCCGAGCGGCAACGCCCAGCCGGTCAGCCTCTCCGCCGCCGGCGCGCCGAGCGGGGTGAGCGTGTCGTTCAGCCCGTCCTCGGTCACCTCGGGCGGCTCGGCGACCATGACGGTGAGCGCCTCCTCGACCGCCACCACCGGCACCTGGACCATCACGGTCACCGGCACCGGCTCGGTCACCCACACCGCCAGCTACACCCTCACCGTGACCGGCACCGGCGGCTGCGCCGGCGGACAGTTGATCGGTAACGGCAGCTTCGAGTCGGGAACGTCGCCGTGGACGGCGACGTCGGGTGTGATCACCAGTTCCTCGGGCCAGGCGGCGCGGACCGGGTCGTACAAGGCGTGGCTGGACGGGTACGGCAGCTCGCACACGGACACGCTGTCGCAGTCGGTGAGCATCCCGGCCGGCTGCGCGAGCTACACCCTCGCGTTCTGGCTGCACATCGACACGTCGGAGACCACCGGGTCGACGGCGTACGACAAGCTGACCGTGCAGGTCGGCAGCACGACGCTGGCCACGTACTCGAATCTCAACGCCGCGTCCGGTTACCTGCAGCGCACCTTCAACCTGGCGTCCTACGCCGGGCAGACGGTGACGCTGAAGTGGACGGGCGTGGAGGACTCGTCGCTGCAGACCAGCTTCGTCGTCGACGACGTGACGGTGCAGGTCGGCTAGGCGGTGCTCCGGAGCGGGGTGGGCCGGTGGCCCGCCCCGCTCACCGGACCGGCAGTCCCTTGCTGCCGGCGCCCTTGAGCGAGCGGGTCAGCGTCCGGTCCGACACCCAGAGGAAGCACTGCACGCCGCGCTCGCCGTCCTTCCACTCCTCCTCGAAGGGGTGGTAGATGATCGTGCCGGCCCGGTACTGCATGTCGCTGTTGTTCGGCACCTTGACGTACGTCGCGATCAGGCCCCGGCAGGCCTTGTGCGCCCGCAGCGAGGTGCGCTCGAACTCCGCGTACGAGATGTCCGGGAACTGGTAGACCCCGACGAACTCGGCGTGGTGCTTCGCGGTGCAGGAGACCGGCCGCATCTCCTCGATGTCGTCCTTGACCAGCTTGGGGTTGAAACAGCCGTAGGCCAACGGGGAGCCCGCCGTGAGCGCGCCCCGCAGGCTGGCCGCACGCGGGACGACGCTGCCGTCGTCGAGGCTGTTCACTTCGGAGACGTCGCAGCGGAACCAGCGCGCGCCGCCGGTCCAGGCCGACGCCGAGGGGAGCACGACGGAGACCATCAGGCGGCCGGCGCGCCAGTCCGACCCCACGGCCTTGCTGACCTGCGTGTTGCACTCGGCCCGGGCCGTGCGCATCCCGGTCGACCCGGCGCGCGGGGGCGCGCTCCGGTCGGCGTCCGAGCCGGTCAGCGTGCCCACGTGCAGCGTCTCGGACCGGTGCGAGGTGGTGCAGGCGACCGGGTTGTAGCCGCTCAGATAGCCGACGTCCTGGATCGTGACGTGGCAGGTCCCGGCCTCCGGCACGAACGCCACGGCCTGCGGGAGCGCCGGCCAGTCATCGGCCAGGTTCCGGTCCACCCCGGCCGGCACGCCGCACCCGGCGAGCGCCAGTGTCGCCGCCAGGCTCCCGGCGGCCGCCGTCCACCATCGCCGCATCGCACCGACCTCCCCGTCGTCGTGGTCGCGCCGACCGGCGCCGATTGCCGGCTTCGATCCCTCCGGCTCAGCGCGGGTGGCGCCGCGCCGCGACCCGGAACGGTCGACCGCCACGGCGGTGCAGCATACGGCACTGTGGCTCAGCTGACGGGTAGTCCCTCCGGGCCGACCCCGCGCATCGACCGGGTCAGCTTCCGGTCGTCGCTCCACAGGAAACAGCGCACGCCCCGGTCGCCCTCCTCCCACTCGCGCTGGGAGGGCGGGTAGAAGATCGAGCCGGCCCGGTACGGCAGCTCGGCGTTGTTCGGCACGTCGGCGAAGACGGCGATGAGCGCCATGCAGCGGCGGTGCACCGCCGGGGCGGCGCGGAGGAAGTCCGCCCAGCTCATGCCGCGCTCCTCGGAGACACCGACGAACTCGGCTCGGTGCGGCTCGGCGCACAGCACCGGCGCCATGTAGTTGAGGTTGTCGCCGATCAGCTTCGGGTCGAAGCAGCGGTGCGCCAGCGGGTTGTCGCCGATCAGCGCGCCGCGCAGGCTGCCCACCCGGTTCACCGCGCGGGTGTTGTCGATGCTGTCGGTCTCGGCCAGGTCGCAGCGGTACCAGCGCGCCCCGGCCGCCCACCCGGCCGTGGTGGGCAGCGCGATGTTCATGGTGAGCCGGGCGGCGTGCCAGTCCCCGCCGATCACCTCGCGGGCCCGCTGGTCGCACTCGGCGCGGGCGACCCGCAGCGCGGGGGAGCCCGGTTCCGGCCGGGCGCCGGCCGCGGCCGCCCCGGCGAAGGTGCCGACGTGCACCACCTCGGCGAGGTGGTTGCGCGCGCAGTCCACCGTCTCGTACGTGCCGGCCTGCACCACCGCGGTGATCCGGGGCAGGCAGGCGTCGATGGCGGGGACGAACATCCGGGGCGCCGGGAGCGCGGGCCAGTCGTCGGTCAGGTCGCCGTCGGCCCGGTGCGGTGCGACGCAGCCGGCCAGAACCACCGTCGCCGTGCCGGCCAGCGCCAGCGCCAGGAGCCACCGTCGCATCGTCCGCCCTTTCCGGGAGATGACAGCCGGTCGCCACGGCCCGTGCGGCGTTCGCCACCGGGCGTGCGGCATGCGTGACAGTCCCTGTTGGAGTGTCGCCGTCTTTCGGTCGATCGGCCAGTGAGGCATGGCTTCACGTTCCGGATTCGTCCTCCGGACGGGCCAAGGCTGTACCACCGGTCACGGCTGGATCACAGCGAGTCCCCGGTGCCGTGCGGTGAGCGGTGGATGGCCGCGTTCGTACACTGGCCCGGTGACCGTACCGCCGCTGATCGTCGCGCCCAGCATCCTGGCCGCCGATTTCGCCCGCCTCGCCGACGAGGTCCGCGCCATCGAGCACGCCGCCGACTGGTTGCACGTCGACGTCATGGACAACCACTTCGTGCCGAACCTGACCATCGGGCTCCCGGTGGTGCAGAGCCTGCGCGCGGCGACCGAGCTGCCCTTCGACGTGCACCTCATGATCGAGGACCCGCGCCGCTGGGCCCCCGGGTACGCCGACGCCGGCGCGTACAACGTCACCTTCCACGCCGAGGCGTGCGACGACCCGGTGGCGCTGGCCAAGGACCTCCGCTCGGCGGGGGCGAAAGCGGGGCTGGCCATCGACCGGGACACCCCGATCGAGCCGTACCTGGAGCTGCTGCCCAGCTTCGACACGCTGCTGATCATGACGATCAAGGCCGGCTTCGGCGGACAGCGGTTCATCCCGCAGTTGCTGGACAAGGTGCGCACCGCCCGGCGGCACATCGCCACCGGCCACCTCGAGCTGCGCATCGAAGTCGACGGCGGGATCGCCGCCGACACCATCGAGCAGGCCGCCGAGGCCGGCGCCGACGCCTTCGTCGCCGGCACCGCAGTCTACGGCGCTGACGACCCGGCCGAGGCGGTACGCCGGCTGCGCGGCCTGGCGGAACGCGCGACGACCGGGGCCTGACGTGGACCTGGCCGGCGAGCGACCCGACGTCATCCTGGTCGTCGACGACGACGAGGACATCGCCCGCTTCGTCGAGTTCAACCTGCGGCTGCACGGCTTCGAGGTGCTGCACGCCGGCGACGGCCAGGAGGCCCTGGAGGTCATCGAGCGGCAGCGGCCGGACCTGGCCGTGGTGGACCTGATGATGCCCCGGATCGACGGCCTGGAGCTGACCCGCCGGCTGCGCGCCGACCCGATGACCTCGGCCCTGCCGGTGATCATGCTGACCGCCAAGGGCATGACCGTGGACAAGGTCAACGGCCTCAGCGCCGGTGCCGACGACTACCTGGTCAAGCCCTTCGACACCGCCGAGCTGGTCGCCCGGGTCAGCTCCACGCTGCGGCGCAACAAGGAGTTCCGGGAGGTCTCCCCGCTGACCGGGCTGCCCGGCAACAGCCGGATCCGCCGGGAGATCAGCGACCGGGTGCGCAACGGCGTGGACTACGCGGTCGGCTACATCGACATCGACCGGTTCAAGAGCGTCAACGACCGGTACGGCTTCGTCCGCGGCGACGAGTTCATCTCCGCGCTGGCCCGCAGCCTGCACCGGGCGGTGGTCTCGATCGGGCTGCCGCCGGCCTTCCTCGGCCACGTCGGTGGCGACGACTTCGTGATCGTCTGCACGCCCGCCCAGGTCCGGCCGCTGACCAGCCGGGCCGTGGTCGACTTCGAGAAGGGCGCCGACGCCCTCTACGACCCCACCGACCGGGAGCGCGGCTTCGTCGAGCTGAAGGACCGACGGGGCAACATCCGGCGGGCCGCCCTGGTCACCCTCTCCATCGGGGTCTCCCTCTCCGACTCGGGAAAGCGGTTCACCAACCCCCTGGAGGCGATCGCCGTCGCCTCCGACATGAAGTCGGTCGCCAAGAGCCAACCCGGGTCGTACGTCGCGGTCGACCGGCGTCGGGGCATGACGTGACGATCCGGTCCTCGCTGTGAGGTAGCTCGCCCTTGTGGCACGACCCCCCGCCGGGCGTGTAAGACTTCCCGTGTACCCACCACGCGCTGGCGGGGCTCGGTGAAATTCCGAACCGGCGGTGATCCACGGTCCGACCGTGGTAAGCCCGCGACCCGGACGGCTTCGGCCGGACGGTGGACCTGGTGAGAATCCGGGGCCGACGGTTGGGGTGCGGCTCGTCCGCCCCCAGACAGTCCGGATGGGAGACAGCGCGCGGGACGGGGAGGCCCCTGCCGGCCGCTGACACCCTCAGCCGCCGCGTGGGCTTCCCGGGGTCGGCTGTGCCGTCCCCGGATCTCCGCCGCCGCCTGTTCGCGGCATCCGTGCCGCCACCTCCCAGCCCCGCCCGCGCGCGACCGGCGAGTGAGAGGGCAGGGTCAGGCGATGGCGAGCGTCTCCATCGACGAGGCGATGCGTCGCGCGATCACGCTGGCCGCCCGCGGCCTCGGTACCACCAGCCCCAACCCGGTGGTCGGCTGCGTCCTCCTCGACCCGGACGGCGAGATCGTCGGGGAGGGGTTCCATGCGTACGCGGGTGGTCCGCACGCCGAGATCGTCGCCCTCGCCCAGGCCGGCGAGCGGGCCCGCGGCGGTACCGCCGTGGTCACCCTGGAACCCTGCGATCACACCGGCCGCACCGGCCCCTGCAGCCACGCGCTCATCGCGGCCGGGGTCGCCCGGGTGGTGGTCGCCGTGCCGGACCCCAACCCGGTCGCCTCCGGCGGCGCCGCCACCCTGCGCGCCGCCGGGATCCAGGTCGAGTCCGGGGTACGCACCGAGGAGGCCGAGGCCGGCAACATCGCCTGGCTCACCTCGATGCGCCGCGGCTGGCCGTATGTGATCTGGAAGTACGCCGCCACCCTCGACGGGCGCTCCGCCGCCGCCGACGGCACCAGCATGTGGATCACCTCCGAGGCGGCCCGGATCGACGTGCACGCCCTGCGCGGCACCGTCGACGCGGTGCTCGCCGGGGTGGGCACCGTGCTCGCCGACGATCCCCGGCTGACCGCCCGCAACCTGCGCGACGGCACCTTGGCCATCCGGCAGCCGCTGCGCGTGGTGGTGGACAGCTCGGGGCGTACCCCGGCCGACGCCCGGGTCCGCGACGGCGCCGCCCGGACCTGGATCGCCACCGCCGCCGAGGTCGGCGCCGGGCCGGACGGCCGGGTCGACCTGCCGGCGCTGCTCGCGGAGCTGCACCACCGCGGCATCCGGGCCGTCCTGCTGGAGGGCGGCCCCCGGCTGGCCGGCGCGTTCCTCGCCGCCGGCCTGGTCGACAAGGTCGTCGGATACGTCGCGCCGAAGCTGCTCGGCGCCGGCCCGACCGCGCTGCTCGACGCCGGCGTGACGACCATCGCCGACGCCATCGACCTGGAGCTCACCGACGTTATGCAGGTCGGCCCCGACCTGCGGATCACCGCGCTGCCCCGGAAGAGGGAGGCCTGACATGTTCACCGGCATCGTCGAGGAGCTGGGCGAGGTCGTCCGGACCACCGAGACCGGGGGTGACTCCGCGCTGGTCGCCGTCCGCGGCCCGCTGGTCACCTCGGACGCCCGGCACGGCGACTCGATCGCGGTCAACGGGGTCTGCCTGACCGTCGTCGACGTCGACGGCGGGGTGTTCACCGCCGACGTGATGGGGGAGACCCTGCGCCGCTCCGCGCTCGGCGCGTTGCGCCCCGGTCACCCGGTCAACCTGGAACGCGCCGCCGCCCTCGGCAGCCGCCTCGGCGGGCACCTGGTGCAGGGGCACGTCGACGGGGTCGGCGAGATCATCTCTCGGGAGCCGGCGGCGCAGTGGGAGACGGTCCGCTTCCGGCTTCCCGCCACGCTGTCCCGCTACGTGGTGGAGAAGGGCTCGATCACCGTCGACGGCGTCTCGCTGACGGTCGCCGAGGTGGGCGACGACTGGTTCGCCGTCGGGCTGATCCCGACCACCCTCAAGCTCACCACCCTCGGTGCCAAGGGCGTCGGCGACCCGGTCAACCTCGAGGTGGACGTGCTGGCCAAGTACGTCGAGCGGCTGCTCGGCGACCGGCCGGCGGGAGGTGGGCGGTGATGGGTCCGCTCGGTTGGCTGCTCGACGCCCAGGTCCAGGTCGCCGGCTCGCCGGTGCTGGTCCGGGAGATCGTCGGCAACATCTTCGGCCTCGCCTCCGCGCTGCTCGGGCTGCGCCGGCTGGTCTGGGCCTGGCCGGTCGGCATGATCGGCAACGCGCTGCTGTTCACCGTCTTCCTCGGCGGGGTCTTCGCCACCCCGCAGGCGCACGACCTCTACGGCCAGGCCGGCCGGCAGGTCTTCTTCTTCGCGGTCAGCGTCTACGGCTGGTGGCGCTGGTCGCGTAACCGCCGCTCGGAAGGCGGGGCGCAGCCGGCGGTCACCCCGCGCTGGGCCACCTGGCGGGAACGGCTGGGCCTGCTCGCCGCCGCCGTGATCGGCACCGCCCTGGTGGACCCGGTGCTGGCCGCGCTCGGCTCCTGGGGCCCGCTGCCGGACGCCTGGATCCTGGTCGGCAGCCTGCTCGCCACGTACGGCATGGCCCGCGGCTGGGTCGAGTTCTGGCTGATCTGGATCGCCGTCGACGCGGTCGGCGTGCCGCTGCTGCTCCAGGGCGGCTTCTACCCGTCGGCCGCGATGTACCTGGTCTACGGCGGGTTCTGCGTCGCCGGTCTGGCCGCCTGGTGGCGCACCTCCCGGGCCACCCCACCCGCCCGCACCCCGATCCCGTCGACGTACTCGGAGGCAGTGGCATGACCACCACGTTTGGCAGCATCGAGCAGGCGGTGGCGGACATCGCCGCCGGCCGGCCCGTCGTCGTGGTCGACGACGAGGACCGGGAGAACGAGGGCGACCTGATCTTCGCGGCCGAGCTGGCCACCCCGGAGCTGGTCGCGTTCATGGTCCGCTACACCTCGGGCTACATCTGCGTGCCGCTCACCGAGAGCGAATGCGACCGGCTGGACCTGCCGCCCATGCACCACACCAACCAGGACCGGCGGGGCACCGCGTACACGGTGACGGTGGACGCCCGGGAGGGGGTCACCACCGGCATCTCGGCGGCCGACCGGTCGCACACCATCCGGTTGCTCGCCGACGCCGGCACGGATCCGACCGACCTGGCCCGCCCCGGGCACGTGGTGCCGCTGCGCGCCCGCGAGGGCGGGGTGCTGCGCCGGCCCGGGCACACCGAGGCGGCCGTCGACCTGACCCGGCTGGCCGGGTTGCGCCCGGCCGGGGTGCTCTGCGAGCTGGTCAACGACGACGGCACCATGATGCGCCTGCCGGACCTGGAGAAGTTCTGCGCCGAGCACGGGCTGACCCTGATCACCATCGCCGACCTGATCGCGTACCGGCGGCGGACCGAGAAGCAGGTGGAGCAGGTCGCCGAGGCGCGGATGCCCACCCCGTACGGGGTGTTCCGGGCGCTCGGCTACCGCAGCGACTTCGACTCCGCCGAGCACGTCGCGCTGGTCATCGGCGACCTCGGCGACGGGCAGGACGTGCTGGTCCGGGTGCACTCCGAGTGCCTGACCGGGGACGTCTTCGGCTCGCTGCGCTGTGACTGCGGCCCCCAGCTGCAGGCCGCCCTGGCCCGGGTGGCCCGGGAGGGGCGCGGGGTGGTGCTCTACGTGCGCGGACACGAGGGGCGCGGCATCGGCCTGCTGCACAAGCTGCAGGCGTACCAGCTCCAGGACCAGGGCCGGGACACCGTGGACGCGAACCTCGACCTGGGGCTGCCCGCCGACGCCCGCGACTACGGAACCGGCGCGCAGATCCTCTACGACCTCGGCGTCCGCTCGATGCGGCTGCTGACCAACAACCCGGCCAAGCGGGCCGGCCTGGAGGGGTACGGCCTCACGGTGAGCGGCCGCGAGGGGCTGCCCATCCGGTCGAACCCGGAGAACGTGCGTTACCTGCGAACCAAGCGGGACCGGATGGGCCACCTCTTGGAGGGGCTGGACGAGGTGACCGAGGCGCCGATGGGCCGCCCGGTCGCCGGCGACGAGATCGGAGCATAGGGATGGCGGGATTCGGGGAACCGGGCGTCAGCGCGGTGGATGCCGCCGGGCTGACCGTCGGCATCGTGGCCGCGCGTTGGCACGGCGACCTCACCGACCACATGGTCGACCGGGCGGTGGCCGCCGCCGAGGCGTGCGGCGCGCGGTCCGTGGTGGCCCGGGTGGCCGGCTCGGTGGAGCTGCCCGTGGTGGCCCAGGCGATGGCCCGCCGGTATGACGTGGTGGTCGCCCTCGGCGTGGTGGTGCGGGGCGCCACGGCCCACTTCGACTACGTCTGCCAGTCGGTGACCGAGGGGCTGACCCGGGTGGCGCTGGACGAGGGCAAGCCGGTGGCGCACGGGGTGCTCACCGTGGAGACCATCGACCAGGCCCGGGACCGGGCCGGGCTGCCGGGCTCGGCGGAGGACAAGGGCTGGGCGGCCACCGTCGCGGCCCTGGACGCCGCCCTGGCGATCCGCGGCCTCGACGCGACCAACGGCCACCGGGTCGGCTTCGCCTGATCGACGCGGCGTCGTCGGCGAGCCGCGGCGACACCGTCATGATCACGGAAGGAGCAGGTCCAGCATGTGGTCGCCGTCCCGCCAGGCGGACCCGGGAGGCGTGGTCACCCGGAGCGGCTGGAAGAATCGCATCCCGTGAAGACGTTCGAGGAGTTGTTCGCCGAGCTGCAGGCCAAGGCCGCCGCCGGCGCCCCGGGCTCGGGCACGGTCGCCGCGCTCGAGAAGGGGGTGCACTTCATCGGCAAGAAGGTGGTCGAGGAAGCGGCCGAGTCGTGGATGGCCGCCGAGCACGAGGGGCCGGAGCGGGCTGCCGAGGAGATCTCCCAGCTGCTCTACCAGGCCCAGGTGCTGATGCTGGCCACCGGCCTCGAGCTGAAGGACGTCTACCGACACCTGTGAGTGGCGCCGTCCGCTGATCACCTGATCGATCGAAGGAGCACTCCACCCATGCTGCGTGTCGCCGTACCGAACAAGGGCGCGCTGGCCGAGTCGGCCGCCCAGATGCTGCGCGAGGCGGGCTACCGCCAGCGCACCGACCCGAAGGACCTGGTCAGCCGGGACGAGCCCAACGACATCGAGTTCTTCTACCTCCGCCCCAAGGACATCGCCACCTACGTCGGCTCGGGTGACCTCGACGTCGGCATCACCGGCCGTGACCTGCTGGTCGACTCCGGCGCGCCGGCCGAGGAGATCGTCGACCTGAACTTCGGCCAGGCCACCTTCCGCTTCGCCGCCCGCCCCGACGACGTCGACTCCGTGCAGCAGCTCGGCGACCACCGGATCGCCACCGCGTACCCGGGGCTGGTCGAGCGGCACCTGGCCGAGCTGGGCGTCAAGGCCGAGGTGATCCGCCTGGACGGCGCGGTGGAGAACGCGATCCGCCTCGGCGTGGCCGACGTGGTCGCCGACGTGGTGGAGACCGGTGCCACGCTGCGTCAGGCCGGGCTGGTGGTCTTCGGTGAGCCGCTGCTGCGCTCCTCGGCGGTGCTGGTCCGCCGGGTCGGCGCCCCCGGCGGCGTCCAGCAGGAGCAACTGCTGCGCCGGCTGCACGGCGTGCTGGTCGCCCGCCGGTACGTGATGCTCGCCTACGACGTGCCGGCCGGCCTGCTCGACCGGGCCAGCTCGCTGACCCCCGGCATCGAGTCGCCGACCGTCTCCCCGCTGCACCGGGAGGGCTGGGTCGCGGTGCAGGCGATGGTCCTGCGCGACGACGCGCACCGGATCATGGACGAGCTCTACGACCTGGGTGCCCGCGCCATCCTCGTCACCAACATCCACGCCTGCCGGCTGTGAGGTCGCTGCCGGCTCCGGCCGCCCTGTCCGTGGTCGTGTTGGGTGGGGTGGCCTCCGCCGCGCAGGGCCTGGTCAACTCTGAGTTGGGGGAGCGGGCCGGCAACCCGGTGCTCGGCGCGGTGGTCAACAACGTGGGCGGCTGTCTGCTGGTCCTGGTCGGGCTGTTCGCGCTGCCCTCGATGCGGGCCGGGCTGGCCGTGCTGCGCCGTTCCCGGCTGCCCTGGTGGTCGTACCTGGGCGGGCTCGGCGGTGCGGCGATCGTGGTGATCGGCACGTACGTGGTGCCCGTGCTCGGGGTGGCCGTGTTCACCATCGCCCAGGTGGCCGGGGGCAGCCTGGGCGGGCTGGCCGTGGACCGGGCCGGGCTGGCCCCGGTGGGCCGGCTGCCGCTGACCGGGCCCCGGGTCGCCGGGGCGCTGCTCGGGGTGGCCGCGGTGACCCTCGCCCAACTCGGCCGCCCGGTCGGTGACCTGGCGGTCGGGCTGGTCCTGCTGGCGGTCGTCGGTGGCCTGGCGGTGGCCCTGCAGTCCGCGCTCAACGGGCGGGTCTCGGCCGCCGGCACCACCGCCGCCGGTATCGCGGTCAACTTCGCCGTCAGCACCCCGGCCATCCTCGTCGTGGCCGCGCTCGCCGGGGCGTTCGCCGCCTGGCCGCGCTGGCCCGGGCAGTGGTGGCTGTACGGCGGCGGCCTGCTCGGGGTCGGCATCGTGCTCTCCCTGCTGGTCGGCGTCCGCGCCGTCGGGGTGCTGCGGACCGGCCTGGCGTTGGTCGCGGGGCAGCTCGGCGGCGCGCTGGTGCTGGACCTGGCGGTGTCGGGCGGCGCCGGGGCGCACTGGCCGGTGCTGTCTGGCGCGGGGCTGACCGTGGTGGCGGTGCTGGTGGCTGGCGTGCGGCGGCGCACGCCGGTTCGTGTGGCGCCGGAACGGGAGCCCGAACCGGATGGCAGACTGGTCGGGTGAGCGATTCCGTGGTGACCTTGCGGCCGCGCCGCATCCGGCTGGTCTGCTGGGTGTCGGCCGTCACTCTGGTGGTGGTGTTCAGCCTGGTGGCCACCTCGCTGACCGGTTCCACCGGGGATGGCTACGGCACGTTCCAGCGGGGCGACCAGCTCGCCATGATCGGGCTGGGTGTCTTCGGCGCCCTCGGCATCCTGCTTTTCACCCGACCCCGGGTGGTGGCCGACGCCAAAGGTGTGCGGGTCCGCAACGTGATCGGCTCGCACGAGTTGCCGTGGGAGGTCGTCCGGGGGGTCCGTTTCGACCGGGGCGCCCCCTGGGCGAGCCTGGAGCTGTACGACGACGACCTGCTGCCGATGGTCGCTCTGCAGGCAGCCGACAAGGAGCGTGCGGTGGAGGGCGTTCGCGCCCTGCGCCGCCTCCACCAGGCCCACCTGGCCGCCGTCGCCGCCGATCCCGCCGCCCACTGACCCCACCCGTCCGCCGGGCCGCCGCCGCCCGCCCACGTGGCCGCAGATTCACGGAAAGAGTGGTCATTCCGCGCCGAATGGCCACTCTTTCCGTGAATCAGGCCCCGAGGCGGCGGGGGAGCCCGGTTTGGGGAGGGGTGGGGTGGGGGTGTAGTGTTGCGGAGTCGACCAGACTGCCCCCGTCCCTGACGTGCGGGTGGTCCCTGAAGCGGAGCGCCTGCTCCCACCCGAGTCGCCCCCGTAGGCGGCCGGGTCCGGTCCTCCGGTTCCGGGCACGTCCCGGTTCCGGATGCGCGATCATGTGATCGTGCCGACCGGTCGAGTGGGCCCTGGCATGCGCCGGGGCCTTCTGCTTTCCGGGTCGGCTCCCGCCCGGGAGCCCGCGGAGTCGGCACCGTAGGAGACTCGACTCGAGGAGGCCCCATCAGCGTCGAACCACGCGTGAACGAGCAGATCCGGGCACGTGAGGTCCGACTGGTCGGCCCTGAAGGTGAGCAGGTGGGCATCGTCCCGCTGGAGCGCGCCCTTCAGCTGGCCGCGGACGTCGACCTGGACCTGGTCGAGGTTGCGCCGATGGCGCGCCCGCCGGTGTGCAAGCTCATGGACTTCGGCAAGTTCAAGTACGAGAGCGCACTGAAGGCGCGCGAAGCGCGGCGTAACCAGCAGCAGACCGTCATCAAGGAGATGAAGCTCCGGCCGAAGATCGACCCGCACGACTACGAGACCAAGAAGGGTCACGTGGTGCGGTTCCTCAAGGCCGGCGACAAGGTCAAGGTGACGATCATGTTCCGCGGTCGCGAGCAGAGCCGCCCGGAGCTTGGTTACCGGCTCCTGCGTCGGCTCGAGTCCGAGATCTCGGAGCTGGGGTACGTCGAGGCCGCGCCGAAGCAGGACGGCCGCAACATGATCATGGTGCTCGCGCCGCACCGCGCCACCAAGGCCGCCGCGGTCGCCGCGACGACCACCCGGGGCGGACCCCGGGAACGGGCCGCGGAAGGCGCCCCGGAGGCCGGCGAGACCGCAGCAGCCGGTGAGACCGGCACGACCGCTGAGACCAGCGGCCCGTAACAGGGGAGAGACGTTCCACATGCCGAAGATGAAGAGCCACACGGGTATGGGCAAGCGGGTCAAGGTCACCGGCAAGGGCAAGATCGTTGCCCAGCAGGCTGGCCTCCGCCACAACCTGGAGAAGAAGGCCTCCACCCAGACCCGCCGGCTGACCGGCACGGTCGAGCTGGCCAAGGCCGACACCAAGCGAATCAAGAAGCTGCTCGGCCGCTGACGCGCGCCACCTGAACCGAAGAAGGAGTTGAGATGGCACGCGTCAAGCGGGCTGTGAACGCCCAGAAGAAGCGTCGTACCCTGCTGGAGACCGCGAGCGGCTACCGCGGTCAGCGCTCCCGCCTCTACCGCAAGGCCAAGGAGCAGGTGCTGCACTCGATGCAGTACTCCTACCGGGACCGTCGTGACCGCAAGGGCGACTTCCGGCAGCTCTGGATCCAGCGGATCAACGCCGGCGCCCGGGCCAACGGCCTGACCTACAACCGGCTGATCCAGGGCATGCGCCTGGCCGGCATCGAGGTCGACCGCAAGATCCTGGCCGACCTGGCCGTCAACGACGCCGCGGCGTTCGCCGCGATCGTCGAGCTGGCCCGCGCCGCCGTGGCGGCCGAGGGCACCGGTGGCGCCGCGGCCCAGGCCGCCTGATCCACCCGTAGCAGCAGATCGAGGCGTCTCCCATGCAGTCACCATCGCGCGGGAGGCGCCTCGACGCTGTCTCCGGCCCGTTCACCCCGCGGACCCCCAGGATCGTCGCCGCCCGCCGGCTCCAGCGCCGCCGGGACCGCGAGACCACCGGCCGGTTCCTGGCCGAGGGGCCGCAGGCCGTCCGCGAGGCGCTGGGCCGCGCCGGCACCGTTGTCGAGCTGTTCGGCACGCCGGCCGCCCTGGACCGGTACGCCGACCTGGCCGCACTGGCCGCCCGGGCCGACATCCCCGTCTCCGAGGTCACCGAGGAGGCCCTGGCCGCGCTCGCCGAGACCGTCGCCCCGCAGGGCCTGGTCGCCGTGTGCCGGCACCTCGACGTACCGCTGGCGCAGGCCCTCGCGCGCGGGCCGCGGCTGGTCGCGGTGCTCGCCGAGATCCGCGACCCGGGCAACGCCGGCACCGTGCTGCGCACCGCCGACGCGGCGGGCGCGGGAGCGGTGGTCTTTGCCGGCGACGCGGTCGACCCGTACAACGGCAAGTGCGTGCGGGCTTCCGCCGGCAGCCTCTTCCACGTCGACGTGGTCCGCTCGCCCGACCCTCTCGAGGCGGTCGGCGCGCTGCGGGCCGCCGGGCTGTCGGTCTTCGCCACCACCGGGTACGGCGAGAGCGACCTCGACGACCTGGCCGACGGCGGCCGGCTCGCCACCCCCACCGCCTGGTTGTTCGGCTCGGAGGCGCACGGGCTGCCCGAGGAGCTGACCGAGGCGGCCGACGCCCGGGTCCGGGTGCCGCTGCACGGGCGCGCCGAGAGCCTGAACCTGGCTGCGGCCGCGGCCGTCTGCCTGTACGCTTCAGCCAGAGCACTGCGCCGACCGTCGTCCGGTGGCGCGGCACACAGAGCAGGGGAGTCGTCCACGTGATGAACGCGCCACGGCGTTCGTTTAGCCAGCCCGCCGGTGTCGGCGGGCGGCGGGCCTGACCCTTCCTCCTGCGGAACTCCCACCGGCGGGCTGCGGCGAAGCCGCGCGTCCGTAGACTCGCCTAGCCGCCCGTGAGGGCCGGCGCCGCCGTGAGGGAGTGCCCGTACGCCATGAGCTACCGCAACGATCCGTACGACCCGAAGCAGGTCGCCCTGCTCGACCCGGACGCCCTGGCCGCGGCCGTGGCCGACGCCGAGAAGGCGTTCGCCGCCGCCGCCGACCCGGACGTGCTGACCGCCCTGCGCCCCGCGCACCTCGGGGACCGCTCCCCGGTCGCCCTCGCCCGCCGGGAGATCGGCGCGCTGCCGCCGGCCGGCAAGGCCGATGCCGGCAAGCGGGTCAACGAGGCGCGACGTGCCATCGAGACCGCGTACGGGGCCCGGCAGGAGACCCTGGAGCAGGAGCGGGCCGAGCGGGTGCTGGTCGAGGAGCGGGTCGACGTGACCCTGCCCTACGACCGCCGGCCGCGCGGCGCCCGCCACCCGCTGAGCACGCTGATGGAGCAGATCAGCGACCTTTTCATCGGGATGGGCTACGAGATCGCCGAAGGCCCCGAGGTCGAGCTGGAGTGGGCCAACTTTGACGCCCTGAACATCCCCGCCGACCACCCGGCGCGCGGCCTGATGGACACCTTCCACATCGGCCCGCCGCCGGGCGCGGAGAGCTCCGGCCTGGTGCTGCGCACCCACACCTCGCCGGTGCAGGCGCGCACCATGCTCACCCGCAAGCCGCCGATCTACGTGGTCGTGCCCGGCCGGGTCTACCGCACCGACGAGCTGGACGCCACCCACGCCCCGGTCTTCCACCAGGTCGAGGGCTTGGTGGTGGACAAGGGGATCACCATGGCGCACCTGCGCGGCACGCTGGACCACTTCGCCCGGGCCATGTTCGGCGAGGGTGCGAAGACCCGGTTCCGGCCGCACTACTTCCCGTTCACCGAGCCGTCGGCCGAGTTCGACGTCTGGTTCCCGGAGCACCGGAACGGTCCGCAGTGGGTCGAGTGGGGCGGCTGCGGCATGGTCAACCCGCGGGTGCTGCGCGCCTGCGGCATCGACCCGGAGGTCTACTCAGGATTCGCGTTCGGCATGGGCATCGACCGGACCGTGATGTTCCGGCACGGGGTCAGCGACATGCGGGACATGGCCGAGGGCGACGTGCGGTTCACCCGCGCGTTCGGGGCGTAGACGGCGCGGCACGAGTTACGGAGACGGTGGTTCACAGTCATGCGAGTTTCTGTCAGTTGGCTGCGGGAGTATGTCGACCTCCCCGCCGATCTGCCCGCCGGCGACCTGGAGCAGGCGCTGGTCGACCTCGGCATCGAGGTCGAGTCCATCGAGGACCTGCGGGAGAATGTCACCGGTCCGCTGGTGGTCGGTGAGGTCCTGGAGATCGAGGAGCTGACCGGCTTCAAGAAGCCGATCCGCTTCTGCCGGGTCGACGTCGGGGCCGCCAACGGCACCGGCGAGCCGCAGGAGATCGTCTGCGGGGCGCGCAACTTCGCCCAGGGCGACCGGGTGGTGGTGATCCTCCCCGGCGGCGTGCTGCCCGGCAACTTCGTCATCGGCGCGCGCAAGACGTACGGGCGCACTTCCGCCGGCATGATCACCTCGGCCAAGGAGTTGGGCCTGGGCGACGACCACTCGGGCATCATCGTGCTGCCCGAGGACACCCCGGCCAAGCCCGGCGACGACGCCCGCCCGGTGGTCGGCCTGGACGACGTCGTGGTCGACATGGAGATCACTCCCGACCGCGGGTACGCGCTGAGCGTGCGGGGCATCGCCCGCGAGCTGTCGCACGCCCTCGGCGTGCCGTTCCGCGACCCGGCCGCGATCCCGGCGCCCGGTGGCACCACCGAGCCGGCCTACCCGGTCGAGGTGCGGGACCCGGTCGGCTGCGACCGGTTCGCCGCCCGGATGGTCCGCGGCATCGACCCGACCGCGGAGACGCCCGGCTGGATGCACCGGCGGCTCACCGTGGCCGGCATCCGCAGTATCTCGCTGCCGGTCGACATCACCAACTACCTGATGCTCGAGCTCGGCCAGCCGATGCACGCCTTCGACGCCGACCGGATCAGCGGCCCGCTGGTGGTCCGCCGGGCCGCGCCGGGGGAGAAGCTGACCACCCTGGACGGGGTCACCCGCACGCTCGTCGCCGAGGACATGGTGATCTGCGACGACACCGGGCCGATCTCGCTCGCCGCGGTGATGGGCGGCGAGACCAGCGAGGTGATCGCCTCCACCACCGACGTGCTCTTCGAGGCGGCGCACTGGGACCCGGCGATGGTCGGCCGCACCGCCCGCCGGCACAAGCTGTTCAGCGAGGCCGCCAAGCGCTGGGAGCGGGGCGTCGACCCGGCCCTGCCGCTGGTCGCGCTGGAGAAGGCGGTCCGGCTGCTCACCGAGCATGCCGGCGGCACGGTCGGCACCGAGATCCTCGACCTCGACCACGTCCGGCCGCGTACCCCGATCACCCTGCCGGCGGACCTGCCGTCGCGGCGGGTCGGGGTGGCGTACGCCCCGGAGCGGGTGATCGAGCTGCTGGAGCAGGTCGGCTGCACCGTCAGCCGGGGCACCGACCGGCTCGGCGAGGACCCGGGCGAGGTCGGGGTGGCCGCCGCCGGTGGCGGCAACGTGCTCAGCGTGACCCCGCCGACCTGGCGGCCCGACCTCACCGACCCGGCCGACCTGGTCGAGGAGGTGGTCCGGCTCGACGGGTACGACCAGGTGCCGTCGGTGCTGCCCACCGCGCCGCCCGGCCGCGGCCTCACCTGGCAGCAGCAGCGCCGCCGGGCGGTCGCCCGGTCGCTCGCCGAGCGCGGGTACGTGGAGGTCCTGGCGCACCCGTTCGTCTCCCCGGAGCTGGCCGACCAGCTCGGCCTACCGGCCGACGACCCGCGCCGCCCGGCGGTGCGGGTGGCGAACCCGCTGTCCGAGGAGCAGCCGCTGCTGCGCACCATGCTGCTCGGCCCGCTGCTCGGCATCCTCAAGCGCAACGTCAGCCGGGGACTGCGCGACCTGGCGATCTACGAGATTGGCACGGTGTTCCACCCACGTCCGGGGGTCGGCGCCCCGCCGGCCATGGGCGTGGACCGTCGCCCGACCGCCGAGGAGTTCGCCGCCGCCGACGCGGTGGTGCCCGACCAGCCTCGGCACGTCGCCGTGGCGCTCGCCGGCGAGATGGAGCCGGGCGGCTGGTGGGGCGCGGGCCGGGCGGCCGGCTGGGCGGACGCCGTCGAGGCCGGCCGGATCGCGCTCGCGGCCGCCGGCATCCCGGCCGATCGGGTCACCGTCCGGGCCGCCGAGTGCCCGCCCTGGCACCCCGGCCGCTGCGCCGAGCTGCGGGTGGACGACACGACGGTCGGGTACGCCGGTGAGCTGCACCCGGCCGTGGTGGCGGCGCTGGAGCTGCCCCGCCGCACCAGCGCCATGGAGCTGAACCTGGACGCGCTCCCCGCCGCGCCGCTGGTGGCCGGCCCGGCCATCTCCACCTTCCCGCCCGCGCTCATCGACGTGGCCCTCGTCGTGGCCGACTCGGTCCCGGCCGCCGAGGTGGAGCGGGCGTTGGCCGAGGGGGCCGGCGAGCTGCTGGAGGACGTCCGGCTCTTCGACGTGTACGCCTCCGAGCAACTCGGCGCGGGCCGCAGGTCACTGGCGTACAAGCTGACGTTCCGGGCCCCGGACCGGACGCTCACCGTCGAGGAGGCGGTGGCGGCCCGGGACGCGGCGGTCGCGCGGGCGGCGGAGCGCTTCGGCGCCACCCTGCGCGGCGCCTGACCGGTTGGGTGGTCCTCGGGCTGGTGGCGGCCGGCGCCTCGCGTCGGCCGCCGTCGGCCTGTGGTGGGCCCGCCGCGGGGGCGGTCCGGGCGTGACGCCGCTCAGCGCTCGGGGTGGCGGCGGACGAAGTCCTGGTACGTCTCGTTGGCGAGTTCGATCTCGCGGACCTGCGCAGCCAGCTCGGCCTGCCGGATCTCCGCGGCGGCCCGGGCGTGGGCCAGTCGCAACTCGTGTCGTCGGTCCCGGGCGCGCGACCAGCTCCGGACGGCGGCCCAGGCGATCCAGCCGCCGGACGCCGCCAGCCCGGTCACCACGAAGGCGAGCAGGAACTCCATCTCACGACTCCTCCGCTCCGTCAGCCGACGTCCCGTCGTGCCGCCAGCCAGCTGCCCGACCCGAACATGACCAGAACGTAGCCCAGCAGGACCAGGGTCGGCACCAGCGCGCCGGAGGACGCCAGCACCCCCGGCGTGCCCCCGTCGAACTGGGATCGCGCCCCCAGCGCGCCGGCCAGCGCGCCGGAGCTCGGTGCCAGCAGCACCTTCTGCACCACCGTCAGCGGGCTCAGGGCGAGGGCGAGCGCGCTGATCGCGTTCTCCAGGACCAGGGTCCAGATCAGACCGACCGCGATGGCCGTGGTGGCGCTGCGGAACGCGATCGCGAGGAACCAGCCCACGCCGGCGTGCGCGGTGCAGATCAGCCAGGCCCCGGCCACCGCGGCAATGAGCCGGTCGGCGGACGGCCAGTCGGCGGCCCGTCCCTCGATCACGGCCAGCGACCCGGTGGTCAGCGCCAGCACGCCGAAGGTGAGCACCGCGATCAGCAGGGTCAGTCCGCACAGGACGACGGCCTGCCCGGCCATCACCTGCGCCCGTCGTGGCCGCTGGGTGAAGACGAGATTCCAGGTTCCCCAGCGGTACTCGTTGCCCACCACGAGCGCGCCGAGGATCACCAGGATGGCACCCCCGAAGAGCGGGAACAGCCCGATCCCGGTCGGCACCAGCTGACTCGGCAGGACGGCGGCCAGCAGGGATTCGGCGGACTTCGCCTCCTTCGGGTCACCGGCCAGCGCCAGGTGCACGAGGTAGGGCACCCCGATGCCGAAGGCGAGCGCGAGGAGGATCCAGGTCGCGGTGACCGTCCACACCGCCGGCCGCTTCCGGTCGGCGAACCAGGCCGCCCGCACCGCTGCCATCATCGGGCGCCCCCCGTCGTGGTCGTCTGCTCCTGTCGGTGGTGCCGCGCGGGCGCGGTCAGTTCCAGGAACGCCTCCTCCAGCGAGTGCCGGAGCGGGCGCAGTTCCCGCACGTCGATTCCGGCCTCGACCAGCCGGCGGTTCAGTGCCGCGGCCAGCGCCGGGTCCGTGGTGACCCGGAGTCCCCCGTCGACCGGCTCCACCGACCGGACCCCGTCGTGCCCGCGCAGGCACGCCGCTGCCTCGGCCATCGGGTCGGCGTCGATCAGCAGCACCGCCTGGCCGAGCGACTCGCGCAGCTCGTCCGGCGTGCCGTCGGCGATCAGCCGGCCGCCGTCGATGACCACGATGCGGTCGCAGATCTGCTCCACCTCGCCGAGGACGTGACTGGACAGCAGCACGGTGCGTCCGCGCCGGCCGAGCGTGCGGAGCAGTTCGCGGATGTCGGTCACCCCGGCCGGGTCGAGGCCGTTGGTGGGCTCGTCCAGGATTAGCAGGCTCGGCTCCTTGAGCAGGGCGGCGGCCACGCCGAGACGCTGCTTCATGCCCAGCGAGTAGGTCCGGAAGGCCGATCCCGCCCGGTCGGTCAGGCCGACCTCGGTCAGCACCCGGTCGGCGGCGCGGTCCGGCACGCCCGCGTACCGGGCGGCGAGCCGCAGGTTGTCCCGCCCGCACAGGTGCGGGTAGAAGGCCGGCGACTCGATGAGGGCACCCACCCGGGCGAGCTGCTCCGGCGTCCCGGGCGGTCGACCCAGCACCCGGATCCGCCCGCTCGTCGGCCGGACCAGCCCGACCAGCATGCGCATGGTGGTGGTCTTGCCGGCGCCGTTGGGGCCCAGGAACCCGAGGACCTCGCCCTCACGGACCCGCAGGTCAAGACCGTCGACCGCGGTGACACCGCCGGGATAACGCTTGGTCACCTCATGAACTTCAATGGCAAAACGGTCATTCCTCAACGTGACGTCGCAATCGTACGATGCCGAGCAAAGAGCCGGCGGGCCGGATTTTCCGTTGCGTTCATCTGCCGTCCCTCGAATTCCCGACCGCAACACAGAGTTAATTGTATGCCGTCAATTAACTGTCGGTTCCGCGCGGCGTGGGTCGGTGGCGACTCGCCTGATCATGCGGTCGCCTCGGCATGACCCGTCGCCGCCAGCGGCCAGTCCGGCCGTTATGAAAGGCCTCTTGACCTGCGGCAGCGTGGACGGCGCCCACAGACTAGCCGAGGTTGATCGGCTCTGGAAGGCCGGCGGCGCGCGAGTACGGCGCGTTTTTGTCTTAGCCGCAGCTCAATGCCCTTCAATTTGCTTGCGCCACTGTCCGGCGCGAAAGTTTTTGTTGACTAAATACTTGATCTTGGGCAGCATGAAGGCACTTTCGACACGCCGAGTCGTTGTCATGGGGGGCTTATGAACCAGCCGTCGGACGGTGGAACAAGCCTTGAGATGCGGCCCAAGCTGCGGCATGACGTCGTGTTCCTGGACGCGCCGGCCGGCGCGTATCTGCGGGGACCGGACACCGCCTTCCTGATCAAGGGCAGGTCGGCGTTCCGCTGGCTGACGTCGCTGAGCCCCTACCTGACCGGGGAACACACGCTCGCGCAGCTCACCGCCGCTCTCGACCCGGGCCAGCGGCAGACGGTGCTCACCCTGGTCCGCGCCCTGCTCGCCCGCGGTTTCGCCAAGGACGCGGGAGACCGCACCGCACTGCCCGAGCCGCTGGCCCGCCGCTTCGCCGCCCAGGTCGAGTTCGTCGATCACTTCGCGGACGATCCCGTCGTCCGGTTCCAGCGCTTCCACTCCGCCCGGGTGGCGCTCTGCGGCGGAGGGGCCGCGTTGCTTGCCGCGGCGAGCGGCCTGCTCCGTAACGGCTGCGTCCGCCTCGACCTCCACCCCGACGACGACCCCGACCGGTACGCCGAGGCCCTGCGGCCCGAGCTGGCGGACCTGCGCGCCGACGGCCTGCCGGCGGAGGTGCGGTTCCTCGACGGGTCGCCGGACCTCCGCGAGGTGGACGCGGTGATCTGCTGCACCGGGCCGGACGGGCTGGCCCACCTGGCGGACCTGGCCCGCGCCTGCCACCGGGACGGGCCGCTGCTCGTGCCGGTGCGTTGGGACGACGACCGCGCGGTGGTCGGCCCGACCGTCCGCGCACGGCAGACGCCCTGCTGGCACTGTGCCCAGCTCCGACTCGCGGCCGGCGCCGACCCGGCGACGGCGGCCGAGTTCTGGCGACAGCTCGCCGTCGGCGGCGACCCCACCGCGACCGCGGCCCTGCCCGAGGTGACCGCCCGGATGCTCGGCAATGCCGCCGCCTTCGAGCTGTTCCGGGCCCTCACCGGCGCCTTCGCGCCGGACACCGCCGGCGGGGTGCTGCTGCTCGACACCGCCACCCTGGAGTCCACCCGGGAGCGGGTGCTGCCGCACCCGGGGTGCCCGGTCTGCCGGGACGTCGAGGTGGCCGAGCCGGGACCGCCGGCCGGCTCCGACGACGAGACCTACCAGCGGGCCGAGGCGCTGGTGACGCCGAACGCCGGGGTGTTCACCCGGTTCGTCGACGACCCGCTGGAGCAGGCGCCGTTGAAGACGGCCCGGCTGCGGCTGCCCGGCCGGCGCGGCCCGCGCGAGGTGACCGCCTTCGACGTGCACACCGTGATGGGCGCCCGGCTCGCCGCCTACCGCGCGGCCGTCCGCGACCACGCCGCCCGGTACGCGGACCCGGCCGCGGCGGTGACCGCCTCGGCGGCCGAGCTGCGCGAGCGGGGCGAGCAGCCAGTGCCCTGGCCGGAGCTGGCCCCGACCGACACCCCGCTCGCCGACGACCGGCGGCGCACCCGCTGGCTGCCGGCCACGCTGCTGGGGCGGACCGGGTCGGTGTGGGTGCCGGCCGCGCTGGCGTTGCCCACCTCCGCGTTCAACGCCGAGGGATGGGCCGAGGCGACGGTGGCCGGAGCCGCCGCCGGCGGCACCCTCGACGAGGTCGTCGACCGGGGGCTGGCTGACGCGCTGGCCTACCGGGCGCTGATCGACGCGCTGCGCGGCCGGGCCGAGGTGCGCCCGATCAGCGAGGAGGAGCTGGTCGGCGACGACGACAGCGCCTTCGTGGTCAAGGCCGCCCGCCGGTTCGGTCGCCGGCTGTCGGTCTTCACCCTGGCCGGGGTCGAGCCGGCGCACGCCGTACTCGCCGTCGCCGAGCCGCCCGGCGGCGGTGACCGGGACTGGGCGCTCGCCGGCGGGTTCGACCCGGTCGCCACCCGGCTGGCGGCCGTCCGCGACGCGGTCGGGCGGGTCCAGGTGCGGCACTTCGAGGACACCGTCGCCGACCTCGGCGACCCGGTGCTGCGCGACTTCGACCCGGCGACGCTCACCGTCGGCGCCACCCCGGCCGCCCCGGCGGCCGCGGCCACCGACCGGACGGCCGTGCTGGCCGCGCTGGCGCCGCGGGGGATGAGCGCCCTGCTGGTCGAGACGACGACCCGGGATGTCCGGGCCACCGGGGCTTTCCGCAGCGGCGTGGTCCTGCTGCGTCGGCACGCCCCGACGGCCGACTGAACCACCACGTCAGTGGTTTCGGCGAGGCACGCACCACGAGAGGAGGTGGAAGACATGCCGATCACCCTGAACGACGAGCTCCGCGAGCTGGAGACCGAGACCTTCGAGATCGAGGAGGTCGAGGACGGCGGCGAGGCGCTCGCCGCCACCAGCTCCAGCTGCTCCTGCTCGAGCTGCTGCAGCTGCAGCACGTCGAGCTGCTGCAGCACCAGCACCAGCACCTCCAGCTGCGGCTGACCGGCTGGACGGGGTTGCCCCCGACGCTGACGACTCCCGGTCCCCGGTGGGACGCCGCACGAACGACGCACCATCCGCCGCCGGCCCACGCCGGCGAGTAGCCCTGCGTGCCTCCGCAACCACCGTGGTGGTGCGGGCAGACCACCGACGACCGGCTCGAACGCGGCTCAAGGAGAGGCCTGTGCCGACACAACCCCGGACATCCGGCGTACTGCCCGACTCGGTCCGCAGCGAGCTGCGTGACCTGCAGACCGAGACGTTCGAGGTCGAGGACATCGCTGATCTGTCCGCCGACCTCATGGACATCTGCAGCAGCAGCACGAGCACGTCGAGCTGTTCCAGCTGCAGCACGTCCAGTTGTTGCAGCTGCACCTCGTCGAGTTGCAGCAGCACCAGCTGAGCCACGGCGCCGCCGGTCGGTCCGGACGGCCGGCCGGCGCCGCGGCCCCTGACCGCCAGAGGGGAGGTGGAAGGAATGCCGGAACTGACTGAGGAGCTCCGCGCGCTGGAGACGGAGACGTTCGAGATCGAGGACGTCGACGCGGTCGACGAGATGGTCCTGGCCTGGTCCAGCTCCAGCTGCTCCTGCTCCAGCTGCTGCAGTTGCAGCACGTCGAGCTGCTGCAGCAGCAGCACCAGCACCGGATGCGGCGGCGGGTGACGTCACCCACCGCCCTACCGTCCCCGCCGGCGAGCCACGCCGGCGGGGCACCGGTACCCCTCACCAGCCCGCAGCCCGCGACCGCAGACAGGTGAACCGAATGATCGTCGATGTCCGGACCACCTCCACCGGGTGGGACAGCAGCCTCAAACAGCTCGGCGAGGCGTTCCACGAGCGATTCCAGGATCGCGCGCGGCAGCCGGCCGGCCCCGACGCGCCGCTCGACGGCATCACCGTCCGCATCGCCGCCCTCGGCCTGACCGACGCGTACGCCGATGGGGGCGAGGGGATGACCGGCACGGTGGTGCCGATCTGGTTGCACGGCGCGACCGCGCTGATCGGGCCACGATGGACGGACATCGGCGCCGCGGCGGGCAGCCGGCCCGGCCCGTGTCCGCTCTGCACCCAGCGCCGCTGGCAGGCCATCCGGGTCCGCGAGGAGCGGCACGCCCTGGAGCACCAGGCCCCGGTCGGCACCGTGGCCGCCCTGCCCCACCTGACGCCGTTCGCGGTCGACGCGCTGTGGCAGCTCCTCCTGGACGCCTGCCGGCCGCGGACCGAGCGGCCCGGCGTGGGACGCCTGCGGCAGCTGCGGATGGACACCCTGGAGACCACGGTCGTGGAGGTGCTGGCCGACTCCGAATGCCCGGCCTGCGCCACCGCCCGTCCGGACACCGCCGAGGCCGCGGTCATCCCGCTCACCAGCCGGCCGAAGCCGGATCCGTCCGCGTACCGGCTGCGGTCGGCCGGCGACCTGGACCTACCGGTCGCGGCGTTGGCGAACCCGGTGGCCGGCGCGCTGGGCGGCGGCGCGCTGCGCGCGTACAACGCCACCGCGACCGCACCGGTGACCGGCTACTTCCGCATCCGCAGCCGCTACGACCTGCACGAGATGTGGTGGAGCGGGCACGCCAACAGCTACGGCAGCAGCGAGACGTACGCCCTGCTGGAAGGGCTGGAACGGTACGCCGGCCAGTTCCCCCGGGCGCGGCGGACCACCGTCTTCGACAGCTACGCCAACCTGGCCCCGGACGCCCTCGACCCGGCCGGGCTGGGCTACCACCCGGCGTTCTACCAGGGGCACGGGCTCTACTACGAGCCGTACGCGCCGGACCGGCCGATGCCCTGGGTCTGGGGTTGGTCGCTGCGCGACCAGGTCCCCCGGCTGGTGCCCGAGCAGCTCGTCTACTACCTCGACCGGCGCACCGACCACCGCAAGTTCGTCCAGGAGTGCTCCAACGGCTGCGCCAGCGGCAGCTGCCCGGAAGAGGCGCTGCTGCACGGCATGCTCGAGCTGGTCGAGCGGGACGCCTTCCTGCTCGCCTGGTACGGCTCGGCCCGGCTGGCCGAGATCGACCCGGCCACCTGCCGGGACGAGCGGGTGCACTTCATGCTCGACCGGGTCGACCTGCTCGGGTACGACATCCGGCTGTTCGACACCCGCGCCGACCTGCCCGTGCCGGTGGTCACCGCGGTCGCGGTCAAGCGCGGCGACGGGCTCGGCCAGCTCTGCTTCGCCGCGGGCGCCAGCCTCGACCCCGACGACGCGGTCCGCGCGGCGGTCTGCGAGACCGCGTCCTACGTGCCCGGCTTCGACGAGCGCGTCGCCGCCAGCGAGCCGGAGCTGCGCGAGATGACCCGGGACTACCCGAAGGTCACCGAGCTGAGCCACCACGCCCTGCTGTACGGGCTGCCGGAGATGACCCGCCACGCCGGCTTCCTCTTCGACGACCCGCCGCTGCGCTCGATGACCGAGCTGTACGGGGACTGGCTGTCGGCCCGGCCGGCCCACGACGACCTGCGCGCCGACATGGAGTACCTGTGCGGGCTGATCGCCGGGCTCGGCGGGGACGTCCTCGCGGTCGACCAGACCTGCCCGGAGCAGGAGGTCGCCGGCGTGCACACGATGGCGGTGGTGGCGCCCGCCCTGGTCCCCATCGACTTCGGCTGGCAACGCCAGCGGGTGCTGTGGAGCGACCGGCTGGAGCGCTTCCTGGCCCGGGGCGCGCACGGACCCGACCGGCTCGGCGCCACCGGCCGCAACCCCCACCCGCACCCCTTCCCGTAGGAGCACCGGTATGCAGCAGGAGGCTCTCCAGGTCGTCCGGGAGTACGCGGAGGCGGTGTTCCGCCGGGCGCGGGTCCCGATGGAACCGCTCAACTACGAGGTGGACTGGGTCGACCAGCCCTCCCGGCACACCAGCTACCCCGGCACCCCCCGGGTGCCGCTGCCGGCGGACGTGCCCGCCCTGCCCACCCTGCGGGACCTGCTCACCGGGGAGCACCTGCCGCCGCCCGGCGGCTGGTCGCTGCCCGCCCTGGCGACGCTGCTGCGCCTGTCGTACGGGGTGCTCGACCGGCGGCTGACGGTGAACTGGAACCAGGACCTGGCCAAGCGGGCGCACTTCGAGCACGCCGTCTGGGGACGCGGCACCGCCTCCGGCGGCGGCATGTACCCGGTGGAGCTCTTTCTGGTCGCCGGCGCCGCCGCGCCGCTGCTGCCCGGCGTCTACCACTACGGCACCGGCCAGCACGTGCTGGAGCGGTTGCTGCTCGGCGACGTCAGCGACCCGGTCCGCGCCGCGGTCGGCGACCACGCGGGTGGCGCGGACAGCTTCCTGGTCGCGAGCATCCGGTTCTGGAAGAACTCCTTCAAGTACAACAGCTTCTGCTACCACGTGGTCACCCAGGACCTCGGCGCCCTGCTCGGCTCCTGGGACCTGCTCGCGCGCGCCCTCGGCGTACCCCTGCCCCGGCTGCTCGGCTTCGATCCCGCGCCGGTGGACCGGCTGCTCGGCTTCGACGGCGACCGGGAGAGCGCCTTCGCGGTCGTACCCCTGACCTGGGCCGGCGCCGACCCGGACGGCGGACCGGTCGGGGCGGCGCCGGCCGCGGACGTCCGGGTCCGATACCCGGCCTTCGAACGGTCCCGCCGGCTGCGGGAGTTCCCCGCGGTGACCGCGGTGCACCGGGCGGCGGCTGCCCCGGCCGTCCCCGCCCCGCAGGCCCTGGCGGACGCCGCGCCGCGGGACCTGCCCGGCGAGCCGGTGGCCCTGCCCGCGCCGCTGCTGGAGCGGCTGGACCGTCCCCTGTCGACGGTGCTGGCCACCCGGTCCAGCAGCTTCGGCCGGTTCCGCCGGCCGCCCGAGCTGACCGCCGCCGAACTCGGCACCACCCTCGCCTTCGCCACCGCCGGGCGGCAGCACCCGGCCGACGCCGGGCTGCCCGCCGACGCCCCGGCCCTCACCCGCCTGTGGGTGTTCGCGAACCACGTCGACGGCCTCGCCACCGGCACCTACGGCTACTGTCCCCGGCGCCATGCGCTGCTGGCCGCCGGGGCCGAGCCGGACGGGGGCATGTCCGCCTTCCTGCAACAGCAGTACTTCCTCACCAACTACACGATGGGGCAGGTCGGCGCGGTGCTGGCCATCTCCGGCCGGCTGGACGCGGTGCTCGACGCCGTCGGCCCGCGCGGCTACCGCCTCCTCAACGCCGAGATCGGTGCCGTCGCCCAGCGCGCGTACTGCGCGGCCACCGCCCAGCGGGTGGGCTGCGGCGCGGTGCTGGGCTTCGACAACGTCGCCATGGACGCCGCCCTCGGCCTGACCGGGACCGACGAACGGACCGTGCTGTTCCTGCTGCTCGGGCGGCACCCGGATGGCGCCGCCGACCTCGTGTACCGGCTCTGACCCCTGACCGCACCACGTCGACGAAGGAGAGACCCGTGACGGTGTCCCTGCCCGCACCAGCGGCCACCGAGGTGTCCTGGCGGATGCCGCAGGTGTTCATGCTGCGTACCGCCGGCCTGCCGCTGGAGATCGCCGACCGGCTCGCCTTCGATCGCAGTGCCGCCTGGGCCCGCCGGACCCTCGACCTGGAGGACCGCCTCCGGGCGACCGGGCCGGGCCTGGCCGACGCGCTCCAGGAGGCGGTGGCCCGCAACCTCGACGACGACCGGCTGCGGCGGCGGCTGATCCGGCTGCGCCGGGACGTGTGGAACCTGCGCCGCCCCGATCCCGCCGACCCGGCGGCCTGGCCGGAGGCCGAGATCGGCGCCGAGACGCACCGGATGCTGGTGGGCTGGCTGGAGACCTTCGCGACGTACCGCCGGGAGCTGACCGAGGGCGCGGCGGTGCTGACCGCGGAGCTGGCGGAACGCCGGGCCGTGCTGCGCGAGCTGGCGGACGACCCCGACCTGCGCGGCGGCATCCTGCTCGCGTCGCCGTCGCTGGACCAGTACCTGCCCACCTACCTCGCCGCGCCCGGCCGGCTCGGCAAGCGGGCCCGGCGGGTGGAGCGGTCGCTGCTGGAGTACGCGCTGCGCACCGCCGCCAAGACCAGCCCGTTCAGCCGGCTGACCACGGTGAACGTCGGGACCTTCGCGCCGAGTGTCGGCCCGCTGCTCGACGTGGTGCCGGTGACCGACCGGACCGGCGACGCGAAGCGGGGGGTCGCCCGGCTCAACCTGGCCGCGCTGGGTCGGTTGTCGGCCATCGTCCTGGCCGACGAGACGCTCCGCGCGGACCTGCCGGTCACCCTCACCACCGGCTGGCGCATCGAGCGCGGCCGGCTGCGCTACCTGCGCCGCCGCCGCAGCAGCTCCGAGGACGGCGAGTCCGCGATCACCCTGGAGTCGATCCACGAGTCGCTGTTCGTGCTGCCCACCGGCCGGGTGCTGCACGACATCCTGGCCGCGCTCGCCGGCGGCCGGGTCCGCCGGATGGCCGACCTGGTAACCGAACTGTCCACCGACACCCGTCCCGCCGCGGAGATCGGGCAGTACCTGCACCACCTGCTGCGGGTGGGCCTGCTGGTGGTGCCGAACCTGCACCTGGACATCCACGCCGACGACCCGGTCGAGGGCTACCGGCGGGCGCTGCGGGAGATCGGCCGCGACTGGGCCGATCGGCTCGCCGAGCGGGTGGCGACCGCCAACCGCCTCGCGACCGGCTACCCGGCGCACGACGTGGCCGGCCGCCGTCGGATGCTCGCCGACATCCGGCGGGAACTGGTCGCGGCCCACACCGAGCTCGGCCGCGCCGACGTCCCGGCCCCGCGGACCCTGCTCTACGAGGACGCCACGCTGCGTACCCGGGTGCCGGTCACCGCCGACCGGGCCCGCTGGGAACGGGACGTCCTGCCCGGCCTGCGGGCGCTGGCCCGGATCATGCCGGTGTTCGACATCAACCTGCCGCGCCGGCTGGCCACCAAGGGCTTCTTCCGGGCCCGCTACGGCGCCGGCGGGCGCTGCGACGACCTGCTCACCTTCGCCCACGAGTTCCAGCAGGACTTCTTCGAGCACTACAGCGGGCGGATGATGCGCCGCCGGGCGTTCGACGCGGACAACACCTACGTACGGCAGGAGAACTGGTTCCGGCAGGCGGAGATCACCGCGCTGGACGACGCCCGGATCGAGGTGGCCCGGCGGATGAACGAGGCGTACGACCGGTTGCCGGCCGGCGCCGAGGAGCTGCGCCTGGACGACGCCTTCATGACCGACGTCGCCGCGATGGTCCCGGCGACGCTCGGCACGCTCGACCCCCGGTCGTTCTTCCTCCAACTCGCCGACCAGGGCGACCGGCACCGGGTGGTGGTCAACCGGATCTACTCCGGCATGACGCTGCTGTTCTCCCGCTTCGCCCACCTCTTCGCCGACCACGACCTCGCCGGGGCGCTCCGCGCCGAGCTGGCCCGGCTCCAGCCGCCGGGCGCGGTGCTCGCCGAGCTGAAGGGCGGGTACGACGCCACCAACCTGAACCTGCACCCGGCGGTCACCCCGTACGAGCTGGTCTGCCCCGGGGAGATCAGCTTCCGGCCGGCCGCCGAGCAGATCCACATGGACGACCTCAGCGTCGAACACGACCCGGTGGCCGACCGGCTGCTGCTGCGCTCGCGCCGGCTCGACGCCGAGGTGATCCCGGTCTACCTGGGTTTCCTGCTGCCGATGGCGCTGCCCGAGGTGCAGCAGGTGCTGCTCACCTTCGCCTACCTGGGCATGGCCCAGCCGGACCTGTGGGCCGGCACCACGGTGCCGCTGCCCGGGCACGGCATCGCCGGGTATCCCCGGATTGTGCATGGCGACCTGGTGCTGCAGCGGCGGATGTGGAAGCTGCACCCGGACCACCTGCCGCCGCCGCGTACCCCGGAGCAGAGCGACGCCGAATGGTTCCTGTGCTGGCAGCGGTGGCGGCGCGAGAACGGCCTGCCCCGCCGGGTCTTCGCCACGCCGGAGGGCAGCCGGCTCACCCCGGCCGCCGACGACGGCCAGCCCGCCGCGCAGCCGGGCGGCCGGCCCGACCACAAGCCGCTCTACGTCGACTTCGACAGCCACTTCTGCCTGCAACTGCTGGAGGCGACGGGGCGGGGGGCAGGCAGCCGCCTGGTGCTCACCGAGATGCTGCCGGACCGCGACGAGCAGGTGCTCCGCGGCCCCGGCGGCACCCACGTCACCGAACTGACCGTGGAACTCAACGGCGTTCGCGCCGGAAAGGTGGAACGATGACGCACTTCCCCTCCCCGGTGGAGCACGACTGGCTCAGCGTCCACGTCTTCTATGCCAGCAACGCCAACCCGATGCTCGTCGAGGGGGTCCGCCCGCTGGTGGACGAGCTGCGGGCCGAGGGGCTGATCAGCCGGTACTTCTTCATCAAGTACTGGATGGAGGGGCCGCACGTGCGGCTGCGGGTGCTGCCGGCACCCGGTGTCGACCCGGCGGTGGTGCGAGCGCGGGTGGACGAGGCGCTCGAGGCGTTCCTGCGCCGCCGGCCCGCGCTGTACGAGGTGGACAGCGCGGGCCTGGGCGACCTGTACAAGCAGATGTTCCTCGCCGAGTACGGCCGGCAGCGGTGGGACGAGGAGTACGGCCCGGACGGCGTGATGCCGATGCGGGCGAACAACAGCTACCACCACATCCCCTACGAGCGGGAGTACGGCCGCTACGGCGGCCCGGCCGGGATCGAGCTGGCCGAGTGGCACTTCGAGCACTCCAGCGACGTGGTGCTGGACCTGCTGGCCACCACCAACGTGCACGTCCGGCCGGTGCTGCTCGGGCTCTCCGCCCAGCTCAGCATGATGATGTGCGCGGTTTTCCTCGCCGACGACCGGCGGATCGCCGAGTTCCTCGACGAGTACCGCCGGTTCTGGGAGGTCTCCTACTCCGAGCCGAGCGACGACTACCACGCCGGCTTCGACAGCAGCTACCGCCGGATGGACGCCGCGTTGCGGGAGCGCCTGGCCCAGATCCGCGTGGCGGCCCGGGAGCGCGCCGATGTCCGGCCCACCGGCGTCGAGGGTCGCTGGTCGGCGCACTGCCGTGAGCTGCGGGGCCGGGTCGTCGCGGCGGCCGAACGGGGCGACCTGGTGTTCCAGCGCGGCGGCGCCGAGCCCACCGTCGTCCACGACCTGGACGCCGCGGTGCCGATCCTGCTCAGCTCGTACGTGCACATGACCAACAACCGGCTCGGCGTGAGCATCCTCGACGAGATCTACCTGTCGTACGTGACGCGCACCGCGCTGCTCGACGACCTCGCCCCGGCCGGCCCGCGATGACCACGGTGGACGGGACCTGGACCCGTCCCCGGCTGCGGGCCGGGGTCGTGCTCGGCGCCGGCCAATGGCGGGGGGAGAAGCTGGTCCACCACGTCAAGGACCCCGAGACCGGCTGGTTCTACCGGATCGGGCCGCGCGAGCACTTCCTGCTGTCCCGGATGGACGGCACCCGGACGCTGGACGACCTGGCCACCGAGTACGCGGCCACCTTCCGCCGGCGGCTCGGGCCGGAGAACTGGCAGCAGCTGTTCGGCATGCTGCACCAGCGGCAGTTGCTCGACGGTGCGGCCGATCCGGCGGCCATCGCCCGGCTCACCTCGGCGGCCGCCGAGGGCGCGGCGCGCAGCCGGCGCGGCCCGCTGTCGGCCCGGTGGCCGCTGTACGACCCGGACCGGTTCTTCGACCGGCTGCTGCCCCGGCTGGCCCCGCTGTTCAGCTGGTGGTTCGTGCTGCCGGCGCTGCTGGTCGTGCTGGCGGTCGCCGGGTACGTGGCGGTGCGCCTGCCGGTGCTGCTCGACGGGGTCGGCGGCGACCGGCCGCTCGCCGCGATCGTGGCCTCGCTGGCGATCACCTGGGTGATCATCTTCCTGCACGAGTGCGCGCACGGCCTGACCTGCCGGCACTTCGGCGGTCGGGGTACCGAGATCGGGGTGATGTGGCGCTTCCCGATGCTGGCCCCGTACTGCAAGGTCGACGACATCGTGCTGTTCACCCCGCGCCGGCGGGTGGCCACCGCGTTCGCCGGGGTGTTCGTCAGCATGCTGGCCCTGGTGCCGTTCGCCGCACTCTGGATCTGGGGCGCCCCGGGGGCGCTGCACGACCTGGCCGGCACGATGCTGCTGTTCGGCACCGCGACCGCCGCGCTCAACCTGGTGCCGTTCCTCCGGCTCGACGGCTACTACATGCTCAGCCACGCCCTGAACCTCGGCGACCTGCGGGCTGACACCTACCGGTTCTACGGTCGGCTGCTGCGCCACGGCCCGGGCGCGGTCCGCGGCTACCGCCTCCGGGACCGGGTCGCCTACGCCCTGTACGGGGTGGCTTCGCTGGCGTTCGCGGCGACGGTGCTGACGCTGCTGGTGCACTACTGGTACGTGTCGCTGGCCCGCTGGGTCGGCGCCGGGTGGGCCGTCGCCATCCTGGTCGCGGAGGCGCTGGTGCTGGCGGCTCTGGCCGGCCACCTCGCCCGGCGTCGAGCCGCCGAGAGCGGGGCGGAGCAGCCGAGCCCGGACCGCTGACCGGTGGGGGAGGGAGGGCCGCGGGCCCTCCGGTCAGGCTCCCGCGCCGCGCAACCCAACCCGGTCGACGCCGATGTCCGCCGACAGCTCGCGCTGTCTGGTCTCGCCGGACGACAGCACCGCGACGATCGTGACGATCGCCGAGCCGGCCAGGTAGATCGCGATCGGCGTGCCTGAGCCGTAGCGGGCGAGCAGGGCGACCGCGATGAGCGGTGCCAGGCTGCCCGCGAAGACGGACGCGAGCTGGTAACCGATCGAGGCGCCGCTGTAGCGCACACTGGTGCCGAACAGCTCGGCGAAGTAGGCGGCCTGCGGCCCGTACATCATCGCGTGCAGGACCAGGCCGCCGGTGACGGCGAGGGTGATCGCGACGAACGACCTCGTGTCGATCAGTGCGAAGAACGCGAACCCCCAGACGCCGACGCCGACCGCACCGGTGAGATAGAGCGGTCGCCGGCCGATCCGGTCGGACAGCGCGCCCAGCAGCGGGATCGCGAAGAGTTGGACGGCCGACCCGATGAGTACGGCGTTCAGCGCGGTGCCTCGCGACAATCCCACCTGTCTGGTCACGTACGTCAGGACGAAAACCGTGAAGAGGTAGTACGAGACGTTTTCGGCGAAGCGGGCGCCCATCGCGACGAGGACCTCGCGACGGTAGCGGGTCAGCACCTGGCGAATGGGGGCCTTCTGCCGGACCCGCGACTGCTGCATCTCCGCCTGCGCCCGTTGGAAGACCGGCGACTCACTGATCGACACGCGGATGTAGAGCCCGACGAGGACGAGCACGGCGCTCAGCAGGAACGGGACGCGCCAACCCCACGCCTCGAACGCGGCGTCGCTCAACGTGGCGGCGAAGAGGAAGAGCACGCCGACCGCCAGCAGGTTGCCGGCCGGCACGCCCGCCTGCGGCCAACTCGACCAGAAACCACGCCGCTTGGCGCCGCCGTGCTCGGCGACGATGAGGATGGCGCCGCCCCACTCACCGCCGACGGCGAACCCCTGCAACAGACGGAAGATCACGAGCAGGATCGGCGCCAGGAGGCCCACCGCCGAGTAGGTCGGCAGGAGGCCGATCGCGAACGTCGCGATTCCCATGATCAGCAGGCTGAGCACCAGCATCTTCTTGCGTCCGACCCGGTCGCCGTAGTGGCCGAACACCAGCCCACCGAGCGGCCGTGCGACGAATCCGACGGCGTAGGTGGCGAAGGCGAGGAGCGTGCCGACCAGCGGCTCGAACCCGGGGAAGAACAGCTTGTTGAACACCAGCGCGGCGGCCGAGCCGTAGAGAAAGAAGTCATACCACTCGACCGTGGTGCCGATCAGGCTCGACCCCACCACCTTCAGGAAGGGTCCCGGTGCGGACGCAGTCCGGTTCGCGTTGGGCGGAGATGACATGCGGCTCCCCGGCTCGGAGATATGGGTCTGGGTCCCCTGGACCGCCCGCAGGATTCCAGGCGGGCCCCTGGCTAAACCTTCCGGCCGTAACTCGCCGGCAGCCTCTTCATTTTCATGCACCGTGCGGCATGAACTTGCAGTGGACCCTCGCGGCTGCTAGCCTTCGTTGCATAGTCATGCGGAGGTAGGTATGGGCATCCGAGTAGCGGTCGCCGGGGCCAGCGGGTACGCCGGAGGCGAACTGCTGCGCCTGGTCGCCGGGCACCCGGAGTTCGACCTGGTGACCGCCACCGCCCACGCCCAGGCCGGCCAGCCCGTCGCCGCCGTACACCCGCAGCTCGCCGGGCTGGACCTGATGCTCGGGGGGACCGACCCGACCACCGTGGCCGACGCGGACCTGGTCTTCCTGGCCCTGCCGCACGGCCAGTCGGCGGCCCTCGCCGCGTCCCTCCCCAGCACCGTCAAGGTGGTCGACCTCGGCGCCGACCACCGGCTGCGCGACGCCGACGCCTGGGCCGGCTGGTACGGCGGCCCGCACGCCGGGGCCTGGACCTACGGACTGCCCGAGCTGCCCGGCCAGCGGGCCGCCGTCGCCGCGGCGACCCGGGTGGCGAACACCGGCTGCTACGCGGTCGCCACCACGCTGGCGCTCGCCCCGCTGATCGCTGCCGGCGCGGTCCTCCCCACCGACGTGGTGGCGGTCGCCGCCTCCGGCACCTCCGGCGCCGGCCGGGCCGCCAAGGCCCACCTGCTCGGCAGCGAGGTGATGGGCGACCTGTCGCCCTACAAGGTCGGCGCGCACCAGCACGTGCCGGAGATCAAGCAGGCCACCGGGGCGACCACCCTCTCCTTCACCCCCGTACTCGCGCCCATGCCGCGGGGCATCCTGGCCACGGTCACCGCCGTGCCGACCGGCGACGCCGACCCCCGCGAGGTGCTCGCCGCCGCGTACGCGGACGCGCCCTTCGTGCACGTGCTGCCGGCGGGGGCGTGGCCGCACACCGCCGCCACCGCCGGATCCAACTCCTGCCACCTCCAGGCCACCGTCGACGTCGACTCCGGCCGGGTGATCGTGGTCAGCGCCATCGACAACCTGGGCAAGGGCGCGGCCGGCCAGGCCGTGCAGAACGCCAACCTCATGTTCGACCTCCCCGAGACCACCGGACTCTCCACCTTCGGAGTGGCCCCATGACCGTCACCACCCCCCGAGGCTTCCGGGCAGCCGGCGTGGCCGCCGGGCTCAAGGCCAGCGGCGCCGGCGACGTCGCCCTCGTCGTCAACGACGGCCCCGACGCCGGGATCGCCGGCGTCTTCACCGCCAACCGGATCAAGGCCGCCCCGGTGCTCTGGACCCAGCAGGTCGTCCGGGGCGGCGTGGTGCGCGCGGTGGTGCTCAACTCCGGCGGGGCGAACGCCTGCACCGGCCCGGCCGGCTTTCAGGACACCCACGCCACCGCCGAGCACACCGCCGCCGCGCTCACCGCCAGCAGCCCCCGGCTGATGCTCGGCGCCGGTGAGGTCGCGGTCTGCTCCACCGGGCTGATCGGTGAGCGGCTCCCCATGCCCGCGTTGCTGTCCGGCGTGCGCAGTGCGGTGCGCGAGCTGTCGCGCGACGGGGGGCAGCCGGCCGCCGAGGCGATCATGACCACCGACACCCGACCCAAGACCACCGTGGCGAAGGGCAGCGGCTGGGCGGTCGGCGGCATGGCCAAGGGCGCCGGCATGCTCGCCCCCGCCATGGCCACCATGCTCTGCGTGCTCACCACCGACGCGGTGGCCGGGCCGGAGACCCTCGACGCCGCGCTGCGCGCCGCCACCCGGGTCACCTTCGACCGGATCGACTCCGACGGTTGCATGAGCACCAACGACACCGTGCTACTGCTGGCCAGCGGGGCGTCCGGCATCGAACCCACCGAGGCGGAGCTGACCGCCGCGGTCGCCGCCGCCTGCCACGACCTGGCCCAGCAGCTCATCGCCGACGCCGAGGGCGCCACCAAGCAGATCGCCATCGAGGTGGTCGGCGCCGCGAGCGAAGACGAGGCGGTCGAGGTGGGCCGCTCGGTGGCCCGGAACAACCTGGTCAAGACCGCGCTGTTCGGCAACGACCCGAACTGGGGGCGGATCCTCGCCGCCGTCGGCACCACCGCCGCCGCGTTCGAGCCGGACGGCGTGGACGTCGCGGTCAACGGGGTCTGGGTGTGCCGGGGTGGTGCCGCCGCCGAGGACCGGGCCAAGGTCGACCTCACCGGCCGGGACGTGACCATCCGGATCGACCTGCACGCCGGCGAGGCGGCGGCGACCATCTGGACCAACGATCTGTCGCACGCGTACGTGCACGAGAACTCGGCGTACTCCACATGAGCCTCACCGTGGACCTGAGCCGGGCCCAGGCCAAGGCCGAGACGCTGATCGAGGCCCTGCCCTGGCTGGCCCGCCTCTCCGGGGCCACCGTCGTGGTCAAGTACGGCGGCAACGCCATGGTCGACCCGGAGCTGCAGCGGGCCTTCGCCGCCGACATGGTCTTCCTCCGGTACGCCGGCCTCAGGCCGGTCGTGGTGCACGGCGGCGGGCCGCAGATCTCCGCCATGCTCGGCCGGCTCGGCATCGCCAGCGAGTTCAAGGGCGGCCTGCGGGTCACCACCCCGGAGGCGATGGACGTCGTGCGGATGGTGCTGGTCGGGCAGGTCGGGCGGGAGCTGGTCGGGCTGATCAACGCGCACGGCCCGTTCGCCGTCGGCCTCTCCGGTGAGGACGCCGGCCTGTTCACCGCCGTGCGCCGCCCGGCGTACGTGGACGGGGAGCCGGTCGACGTCGGGCAGGTGGGCGACGTGGAGTCGGTGGACGTCTCGGCGGTGGCCGACCTGATCGCGGCCGGCCGGATCCCGGTGATCTCCACCGTCGCGCCGGACGCCGACGGGGTGCTGCACAACCTCAACGCCGACACCGCCGCCGCCGCGCTCGCCGTCGCCCTGGACGCCCGCAAGCTGGTCGTTCTCACCGACGTCGCCGGCCTCTACGCCGACTGGCCCGACACGTCCAGCCTGGTCAGCGAGATCACCACCGACGACCTGGCGAAGCTGCTGCCGTCCCTGGAATCCGGGATGGTCCCGAAGATGGAGGCCTGCCTGCGGGCGGTGCGCGGGGGAGTGCCCGCCGCGCACGTCGTCGACGGTCGGGTCGCCCACTCCACGCTGCTCGAGGTCTTCACCTCGGAAGGGTTCGGCACGATGGTGATCGCGTCATGAGCACGCTGGTGGAACGCTGGGGCCAGGCCATGATGGACAACTACGGCACCCCGCCGCTCGGGCTCGTCTCCGGCTCCGGCGCCGTCGTGGTCGACGAGGCCGGCCGGGAGTACGTCGATCTGCTCGGCGGCATCGCGGTCAACGCCCTCGGCCACGCCCACCCGGCCGTGGTGGCCGCTGTCTCCAAGCAGGTCGCTACCCTCGGGCACGTCTCCAACCTGTTCGTCGCCGAGCCCCCGGTGGCCCTCGCCGAACTGCTGCTGGCCCTCGCCGGCCGTCCCGGCCGGGTGTTCTTCGCCAACTCCGGCGCCGAGGCGAACGAGGCGGCGTTCAAGCTCTCCCGGCTCAGCGGGCGCACCGACGTGGTCGCCACGAACGGCGGCTTCCACGGCCGGACCATGGGGGCGCTGGCGCTCACCGGCCAGCCGGCCAAGGCCGACCCGTTCCGCCCGCTCCCCGGTGACGTCACCCACGTCGAGTACGGCGACGCCGCCGCCCTGGCGGCGGCCGTCACCGACGCGACCGCGATGGTGATCCTGGAGCCGATCCAGGGCGAGAACGGCGTCGTCGTCCCGCCGCCCGGCTACCTCGCCGAGGCCCGGCGGATCACCGCCGCGCACGGCGCCCTGCTGGTGCTCGACGAGGTGCAGACCGGCGTCGGCCGTACCGGGCACTGGTTCGCCCACCAGGCCGACGGCGTCGAGCCGGACCTCGTCACTCTGGCCAAGGGGCTCGGCGGCGGCCTGCCCATCGGGGCCTGCCTGGCCTTCGGCCGGGCCGCCGACCTGCTCGGCCCGGGCTCGCACGGCACCACCTTCGGCGGCAACCCGGTCAGCTGCGCGGCCGCCCTCGCCGTGGTCGCCACCATCGCCAACGAAGGGCTGCTCGACCACGTCAAGCGGATCGGGGAGCGGCTGCGGCGAGGGATCGAGGCGCTCGGCCACCCGCTCGTCGCCGACGTACGCGGCGCCGGCCTGCTGCTCGGCGTCGTGCTCGCCGAGCCGGTCTCCGGCGCGGTGGCGACCGCGCTGCGCGCGGCGGGCTTCCTGGTCAACCCGGTGCAGCCGGGCGTGGTCCGGCTGGCCCCGCCGCTGATCCTCACCGCCGAGCAGGCCGACGCCTTCCTGGCCGCGCTCCCCGCCGCCCTCGACGCCGCCGCCACCCCGACGGAGGTCCCCGCATGATCCGGCACTTCCTGCGCGACGACGACCTGTCGCCCGCCGAGCAGTCCGCCGTGCTCGACCTCGCCGCCCGGATGAAGGCCGACCGGTTCGCCCAGAAGCCCCTGGCCGGGCCGAAGTCGGTGGCGGTGCTCTTCGACAAGCAGAGCTTGCGCACCCGGATCTCCTTCGACGCCGGCATCGCCGAGCTGGGCGGCCACCCGCTCGTGGTGGACACCCAGGTCACCCACTTCGGTCGGGGCGAGACCCTGGCCGACGCCGGCCGGGTGCTCTCCCGCTACGTCGCGGCGATCGTGCTGCGTACCCACGGGGACGACCGGATCGCCGAGGTCGCCTCGCACGCCACCGTGCCGGTGGTCAACGCGCTCACCGACACCTACCACCCGTGCCAGCTCCTGGCCGACCTGCTCACCGTCCGCGAGCGGTTCGGTGTCACCGCCGGACGCACCCTGGCGTATCTCGGCGACGCGGCGAACAACATGGCGCATTCGTACCTGCTGGCCGGTGCGACCGCCGGGATGCACATCCGGGTCGCCGGGCCGGTCGGCTTCCAGCCCGACCCCGACATCGTCGCCCGGGCCGAGAAGATCGCCGCCAGCACCGGTGGCGCGGTGCGGGTGCTCACCGACCCGGTCGAGGCGGTCCGGGCCGCCGACGTGGTCGCCACCGACACGTGGACCTCGATGGGCCAGGAGTCCGACGGCCTCGACCGGAACACCCCGTTCCTGCCGTACCAGGTCAACGACGCGCTGCTCGGCCACGCCGCGGCGGACGTGATCGTGCTGCACTGCCTGCCTGCCCACCGGGGCGAGGAGATCACCGACTCGGTGCTCGACGGGCCACACAGCGCCGTCTTCGACCAGGCGGAGAATCGCCTGCACGCCCAGAAGGCGCTGCTGACGTTTCTCCTGGAGGCATCCACACCATGACCGCCCCGCTGACCCGTGCCGCACGGCACGCCCGCATCGTCGAGCTGATCCGCGACCAGGCCATCCACTCGCAGACCGAGCTGGCCGACCGGCTCGCCGGTGACGGCATCCAGGTCACCCAGGCCACCCTCTCCCGGGACCTCAAGGAGCTCGGGGCGGTCACCGCGCGCGGTGGCGACGGGCGGGGCGTCTACCTGATCCCCGAGGATGGCCACCGGCCGCTGCGTGAGGCCGAGGCCGCCCCGGCCCGACTCGTCCGGCTGCTCCGCGAGCTGCTCAACGGGGTCGACTCCAGCGGCAACATCGCCGTGCTGCGTACCCCGCCGGGCGCAGCCCACTACCTGGCCAGCGCGTTGGACCGAGCGGGCCTGTCCGAGATCGTCGGCACCATCGCCGGCGACGACACCATCCTCGTCGTGGCCCGCGAGGCCGACGGCGGCGCCGCGTTGGGCGACAAGCTCGCCGCGTGGGCCCGCCGGGAAGAGAACGTTGAAGGGAGCACTACACCATGACCGAGCGGGTCGTCCTGGCGTACTCCGGGGGTCTCGACACCTCCGTCGCCATCCCGTACCTGGCCGAGCAGACCGGCGCCGAGGTGATCGCGGTCGCGGTCGACCTCGGCCAGGGCGGCGAGGACATGAACGTCATCCGGCAGCGCGCGCTGGACTGCGGCGCCGTCGAGTCCGAGGTGGTCGACGCGCGCGACGAGTTCGCCGCCGAGTACTGCCTGCCGGCCATCCGGGCCAACGCCCTCTACATGGACCGCTACCCGCTGGTCTCCGCGCTGTCCCGGCCGCTGATCGTCAAGCACCTGGTGGCCGCCGCGAAGAAGTACGGCGGCACGATCGTCTCGCACGGCTGCACCGGCAAGGGCAACGACCAGGTCCGCTTCGAGGTCGGCCTGGGCGCGCTCGCCCCCGCCCTGAAGATCATCGCCCCGGCCCGGGACTTCGCCTGGACCCGGGACAAGGCCATCGCCTTCGCCGAGGAGAAGGGCCTGCCGATCGACGTGTCGGCGAAGTCGCCGTACTCCATCGACCAGAACCTGTGGGGCCGGGCCGTCGAGACCGGCTTCCTGGAGGACATCTGGAACGGCCCGATCGAAAACCTGTACTCGTACACCGCTGACCCGACCGAGCCGCGGGACGCCGACGAGGTGGTCATCACCTTCGACGCCGGCGTGCCGGTGGCCATCGACGGCGAGACCGTCACCCCGTACCAGGCGATCCTGGAGCTCAACCGGCGCGCCGGCGCGCAGGGCGTGGGCCGCCTCGACATGGTCGAGGACCGGCTGGTCGGCATCAAGAGCCGCGAGGTGTACGAGGCGCCCGGCGCGATCGCCCTGATCACCGCCCACCAGGAGCTGGAGGCGGTCACCATCGAGCGGGACCTGGCGCGGTTCAAGCGCGGCGTCGACCAGCGCTGGGGCGAGCTGGTCTACGACGGGCTCTGGTTCTCGCCGCTGAAGAAGTCCCTCGACGCGTTCATCGACGACGCCCAGCAGCACGTCTCCGGCGAGGTGCGGCTCACCCTGCACGGCGGCCGGGCCGTGGTCACCGGCCGGCGCTCCGAGGCCAGCCTCTACGACTTCGGCATGGCCACCTACGACACCGGCGACACCTTCGACCAGTCCCTTGCCAAGGGCTTCGTGCAGCTGTGGGGCCTGCCCAGCAGGATGGCGGCCGCGCGGGACGCCCGGGTCGGCGGCGCCTGATCGTGGGTGCGAGCGCGAGGAGTGAACGAGCGCAGCGAGTGAGCCCCGCAGTCGGGAAGCGGAAGGTGAGGCCTGCGAGCGCGAGGAGTGAAGGAGCGCAGCGAGTGAGCCCCGCAGTCGGGAGCGAAAGGTGAGCGCTGCCACAATGGGTGGGGTGGACGACAAGAGCCTGACCGAGAACAGCGCCGCCACCAACCGGACGAGCCTCTGGGGAGGCCGGTTCGCCGGCGGACCCGCCGAGGCGCTCGCGCGGCTGTCGGTGAGCGTCCAGTTCGACTGGCGCCTCGCCCCGTACGACATCGCCGGCTCCCGGGCGCACGCCCGGGTGCTGGCCGGCGCCGGCCTGCTCGACCCCGAGGAACTGGGGAAGATCCTGGCCGCGCTAGACGACCTGGAGGCCGCCTGCGCCTCCGGGGCGTTCCGGCCGACGGTCGACGACGAGGACGTGCACACCGCCCTGGAGCGCGGCCTGCTGGAGCGGCTCGGCAGCCTCGGTGGCAAGCTGCGCGCCGGCCGGTCCCGCAACGACCAGGTCGCCACGGACCTGCGGCTCTATCTGCGCGACCACGCCCGCGGCGTGGCCGCCCGGCTGGTCGAGCTGGCCGAAGCCCTGGTCGAGCAGGCCGAGCGGCACGTGGACACCGCCGCCCCCGGCATGACCCACCTCCAGCACGCCCAGCCGGTCACCTTCGGGCACTGGCTGCTCGCCCACGTGCAGCCACTGCTGCGCGACCTGGAGCGACTGCGCGACTGGGACCACCGCGCCGCGATCAGCCCGCTCGGCGCCGGCGCGCTCGCCGGCTCCGGGCTGCCGCTGGACCCGGTGGCGGTCTCCAAGGAGCTGGGCTTCCGCACGTCCTTCGCCAACTCGATGGACGCGGTGGCCGACCGGGACTTCGTTGCCGAGTTCCTCTTCGTCACTGCGATGATCGGGGTGCACCTGTCCCGTCTCGGCGAGGAGGTGGTGCTCTGGACGTCCCAGGAGTTCGGCTGGGTCGAGCTGAACGACGCCTTCGCCACCGGCTCGTCGATCATGCCGCAGAAGAAGAACGCGGACATCGCCGAGCTGGCCCGGGGCAAGTCCGGCCGGCTGGTCGGCGGGCTGATGAGCGTGCTCACCATGCTCAAGGGCCTGCCGATGACCTACGACCGGGACATGCAGGAGGACAAGGAGCCGGCCTTCGACGCGGTCGACACGCTGGAGCTGCTGCTGCCGGCTCTCGCCGGGATGATCTCCACGATGACCGTACGCGTCGACCGCCTGGTCGCCGCCGCGCCGGTCGGCTACTCCCTGGCTACCGAGGTCGCCGACTGGCTGGTCCGCCGGGGCGTGCCGTTCCGCGACGCGCACGAGATCACCGGCAAGCTGGTGGCGCTCTGCGTGGCCCGGGACTGCGCCCTCGACGAGGTCTCCGACGACGATCTCGCCGCGGTCAGTGAGCACCTCGACCCGTCGGTGCGCGACGTGCTCTCGGTGCGCTCCGCCCTCGCCGCCCGTGTCACCCCCGGCTCTACCGGCCCCGGCCCGGTGGCCGACCAACTCGCCGCCGCCGCCGACAAGCTGACCGGCTGGCGGGACTGGGCGGCCGAGCGGGTCGTGCCCCGCTGATCCCGACGCCCCGCGCGGCGCCCGCCCGGCGTCGCGCGGGGATCAGGCGGTCGGTCGCTCGCGCTTGGGCAGCTTCGCCACCACCGCCTCGTACGACCCGTCGACCGCGTCGATCAGCTCGTCGTTCGGGATGTCGCCGTCGAGCCGCAGGGTGTTCCAGCCGGACCGACCGATGTAGGGGGAGGGGCGGGCGTCGGCGGGGAACCGGTGCAGCCACTCGTCGGCCACCTCGCGGGTCGGGCCGCACTTGACTCCCACCCGGGCCTCGCCATCGGGGGAGCCGAGGAAGGCGAAGATCTTGCTGCCCACCTTGACCACCTCGTCCCCCTCCCACGGCTGGTCCAGCCAGGCGCCCGGCTTGGCCAGGCAGTAGGTCCGCATCTCCTCGCGCGTCATCACGTCCTCCGCTCCCGGTTGCCGACCCAGTGTGGCGGGTGCCTCCGACAGGGCGACGCCGGTCCGGTCGCCCGCGGTCGGTCGCGGCCCGCGCGGGACCCCGTCGCGACGGTCGTTCGTCAGGCGCTGGTGCCGGTGCGCACGGTCAGCCGCTCGTAGCGCTGCCGGGCCGCCTGGGCGCTGCCCAGCCCCAGCCCGAAGGCGATCGCCTGCCAGGTCATGCCCCGGCCGCGGGCCGCCTGCAGCAGGCCCGCCTCCAGCGCGTCCACCTCGGCCCGCACGTGCGGGATCAGCGTCAGCGCGGCCATCAGGTCGGCCTGGTCGACCGGCTCCTCGCCCGCCTCCAGCTCGGCCCCGCCGGCCAGGGCCATCACCAGCGTCGCCGCCTCGTAGGCGTCCGGGACATCGGGGTGGGCATACCGCCGCCGCCGGGCATCGGTGCCGGCGTGCCGCTCGGCGATCCGCAGCAGCGCCGCGTAGTTGCGGTGGGCCCGCGCCTGGGCCGCATCCGGAGCGGTGAACGGGTCGTTGTCCAGCGTGTCCATGCCCTCCATGAGACGCCCTTGAACATGACTTTGTCAACGCCTCGTTGAAAGCAAGTCGTGCTCACCTCCTTTAGCCGCCGGATAGGCTGCTCCCCGTGACCAGCACCGACCTCACCACCCTGGCCGACCTGCTCGCCGGACCGGTGGTGCCCGCCGCCCGGGGACTGCTCGGCTGCCACCTCACGGGCAACGGCGTCACCGTGCGGATCACCGAGGTCGAGGCGTACGCCGGCACCGCCGGGGACCCGGCCTCACACGCCCACCGGGGCCGCACCCCGCGCAACGCGGTGATGTTCGGCCCGGCCGGGCACGCCTACGTCTACTTCACCTACGGCATGCACTGGTGTGTCAACGTGGTCACCGGGCCCGACGGCGAGGCGTCGGCGGTGCTGCTGCGGGCCGGCGAGGTGGTCGACGGCCTCGACCTCGCGCGGGCCCGCCGCCCCGCCGTACGCCGGGACGTGGACCTGGCCCGGGGGCCGGCCCGGCTCTGCGCGGCGCTCGGCATCGACCGCACGGTCTACGGCGCGGACCTGCTCGGCGACGGCCCGGTCCGGCTGCGACCGGCGCGCGAGCCGCTGCCGGAGGGGTCCGTCGCCGCCGGCCCCCGGGTGGGCGTAACCGGCGCGCACGACGTGCCGTGGCGGTTCTGGATCGACGGCGACGCGACGGTCAGCGCGTACCGCCGGCACGTGCCCCGCGTCCGGCGCTGACCGGGCTCCCGGCGGACGATGGCCGCCGCCACCGGCGCCGCTCCGGGCCGGCTGCCTGGCGCCACTGCGGCCGGGCAGGAGCGGGCCGGTGAGGTGGACCACCCGGGCCGGGGGTGGCGACGGAATAGTTGACTCGTCAAATATGTTGTGCGGTGCGATTCGGGCCGCCCCGGCCCGGACGTCACGCGAGGAGCTGGTCATGCAGTTCGGAGTCTTCACCGTCGGCGACGTCACGGTCGACCCGACCACCGGGCGCATGCCGTCCGAGCGTGAGCGGATCAAGGCCATGGTGGCCATCGCGCTGAAGGCCGAGGAGGTCGGGCTCGACGTCTTCGCCACCGGCGAGCACCACAACCCGCCGTTCGTGCCCTCGTCGCCCACCACCATGCTCGGCTACCTCGCCGCCCGCACCGAGCGGCTGCTGCTCTCCACCTCGACCACGCTGATCACCACCAACGATCCGGTGAAGATCGCGGAGGACTACGCCATGCTCCAGCACCTGGCCGACGGCCGGGTGGACCTGATGATGGGGCGCGGCAACACCGGTCCGGTATACCCCTGGTTCGGGCAGGACATCCGCAACGGCATCCCGCTCGCGATCGAGAACTACGACCTGCTGCACCGGCTCTGGCGTGAGGACGTGGTCGACTGGAAGGGCCGGTTCCGCACCCCGCTGCAGTCGTTCACCTCGACCCCGCGCCCGCTCGACGGCGTCCCCCCGTTCGTCTGGCACGGCTCGATCCGCAGCCCGGAGATCGCGGAGCAAGCCGCGTACTACGGCGACGGCTTCTTCGCCAACCACATCTTCTGGCCGAAGGAGCACACCCAGCGGATGGTCGGCCTCTACCGGCAGCGGTTCGAGCACTACGGCCACGGCTCCGCCGACCAGGCCATCGTCGGGCTCGGCGGGCAGGTCTTCATGCGGAAGAACTCCCAGGACGCGGTCCGCGAGTTCCGGCCGTACTTCGACAACGCCCCGGTCTACGGGCACGGGCCGTCGCTGGAGGAGTTCACCCGGGAGACGCCGCTGACCGTGGGCAGCCCGCAGCAGGTCATCGACCGCACACTGGGCTTCCGCGAGTACGTCGGCGACTACCAGCGCCAGCTCTTCCTGATCGACCACGCCGGGCTGCCGCTGAAGACCGTCCTGGAACAGCTCGACCTGCTCGGCGAGGAGGTCGTCCCGGTGCTGCGCAAGGAGTTCGACTCGCTGCGACCGGCGCACGTGCCCGCGGCGCCGACGCACGCCAGCCTGACGGCCGCCCGGGACGCCGCGCTCGCCGCCACCGGCACGGAGGAGGGCCGATGACCAGACGCACCCTGGTCGTGGTCTCGGCCGGCCTCGGCCAGCCCTCCTCGACCCGGCTGCTCGCCGACCAGCTCGCCGCGGCCGCCCGCGACGAGCTGGTCCGGCGCGGCGCCGACGTGGAGATCCGTACGGTGGAGCTGCGCGAGCACGCCCACGACGTGGTGAACCACCTGCTCACCGGCTTCCCGTCGACCGCCCTGCGGGCGGCGCTGGACGCGGTGGCCGGCGCGGACGGCCTGGTCGCGGTCACCCCGATCTTCAACGCGTCGTACAGCGGGCTGTTCAAGTCGTTCTTCGACGTGGTCGACCGGGACGCGCTGACGGACCGGCCGGTGCTGATCGGGGCCACCGGTGGCACCGCCCGGCACTCGCTGGCCCTGGAGCACGCGGCCCGGCCGATGTTCGCCCACCTGCGGGCGGTGGTCATGCCGACGGCGGTCTTCGCGGCGCCGGAGGACTGGGCCGGCGACGGCGACGAGAGCGCGCTGCGGGCCCGGATCCGGCGCGCCGGCAGCGCGCTGGCCGAGCAGATCGACCGCCGCCCGCCCGCCACCGGACCGGCCGATCCCTTCGCCCTCACCACCAGTTTCGAGGACCTGCTCGCCGGCCGCGACCCGGCCTGAGCCGGCGGGTCAGTCCGCCGGCTCGTACCGGTGCGCCACCAGCACCGGGCAGTGGGCGTGCTGCACCAGGGCCTGGCTGACCGAGCCGAGCAGCAGCCCGGCGAATCCGCCTCGGCCGCGCGAGCCGACCACCACCAGCGCGGCCCCCCCACTCGCCGCGATCAGCGCCTGTTCCGGCGAGCCGGCCCGGACCGGCCGTTCGACCACGGTCAGCACCGGGTGGTCCGGCCGGATCGCGGCGGCCGCCCCGGCCAGCAGCTCGGCCGACTCGGCCTGCCCGGCGGCCGCCGACTCGGCCGCCTCCTCCGGCACCGCCCCGCCCCGCTCGGGCGCGCGTACGTGCACCAGCACCAGGTCGGTGTCGCGGCGTGCCGCCTCGTCGGCCGCGAGGCGGACGGCGAGCGCGGCAGGCTCGGAGCCGTCCACCCCGACCAGCACCGGCCCGTCGGCCGGGATCGGCTGCTCGGCGGGGCGCACCACCAGCACCGGACAGTGCCCGTGCTGGGCCACCTGGCCGCTGACCGAGCCGAGCAGCAGCCCGGCGAAGCCGCCCACGCCCCGACTGCCCACCACCACGAGGTCGGCCCGGCGCGACTCGTCGACCAGGCTGGCACCCGGGCCGCCGGCCACCTGGCGTACCTCCGCCCGCAGGGACGGGTGGCGGTCGGTCAGGTCGGCGGCCACCTGCTCGAGCATCCGCTGCGCCTCCTCGGTGGGCGCCGGCACCCCGAGGTCGTACGGGTTGAGCGGCACGCCGTAGCCGAGCGGGTGCAGGTAGCCGTGTACCAGGTGCAGCGGCCGGGACCGCGCGACGGCGGCGCGCGCCGCGTGCTCGGCGGCGGTCAGGCTGGACGGCGATCCGTCGACGCCCACCACGACAGGTCGGTTCATCGGCATCCCTTCGGGTCGGCTCAGGCCATTCTCGACGGCAACGTCCCCGTCGCACCGCATTTGCCCCGACCGCCCGGCCCCGACACCTCGGCGCGTCCCGCGCACCGCTGCCGCCGAGGGCTTCGACGGCTCCGCGCGAAGGCCGGACCGGACCGCCCGCCGCGCCGGCCCGGGGGAGCGGCCGGCGCGGCGGTGTCCCGGGGGTCAGGTGGCGTCCCGCCCCCGGCGGTGGCGGACGATGGCCAGCGGGCTGTGCGCGTGGTGGAGCACCGCGTGGCTGACCGAGCCGAGCAGCAGGCCGCCGAGGCTGCCCCGGCCGTGCACGCCGACCACGGTCAGCTGCGCGTCGGTGGACTCCTCCACCAGAGCCCGGGCCGGGCCGGCGGCCACCACCTTCTGCCGGACCGGGACGTCCGGGTAGCGCTCGGCCCAGCCGGCCACCGCCTCGGCGAGCACCCGCTCCTCCTCGGCGCGCAGCTCATCCGGGTCGTACACCAACGGCACGATGTCGCCCGGGCCGACCGGGGTCGGGTAGAGCCAAGCGTGCACGGCCACCAGGTCGGTGCCCCGCTGCGCCGCCTCGGCGAAGGCGAAACCGATCGCCTCGTGGGACAGCGGGGAACCGTCCACCCCGACGACCACCGGTCCGTCGGCGCGCGGCTCACCCCGGACCACCAGTACCGGGCAGTCCGCCCGGGCGGAGAGCTGCACCGCCGCCGAGCCGACCAGCAGTTCGGCGAAGCCGCCCAGGCCACGATGGCCGAGCACCAGCAGCGCGGCAGCACGGCCCTCCTCCAGCAGCACCGAGACGGCGCCGCCTTCGGCCACCGCACCGGTCACCTCAAGCTCGGCGTCGACCTTGCGGGCCTCACCGACGGCCTCCTCGACCAGCTTCTCGGCCTCCTGCCGCAGCTCGGCGTCGGGCAGCGTGGCCGCGACCGGGCCGAGCGGGGTGCCGAGCAGCGGCCACCGGAACGCGTGCACCACCCGCAGCGGCCGGCGCCGGGCCGCCGCCTCCCGCGCGGCCAGCCGTACGGCGTCCAGGGCTGAGGGGGAGCCGTCCACGCCCACCACGACGGGGGCACCGGATCTGTCGGTCATCACGTCCTCCTTCGTCCACCTCCAGCCTTGTCCCGTCGGCGGGCAGCCGGCAGAGGCGTTGCGCCCGGGCGGCCCGGGACCAACGGCCCTGACGGCCCGGGCCCGGGCGAGGTCGGATGGAGCCCGAACGATCGACAAGGAGCACGACGTGTCGACACCCGAGGGACCCGACGCCAGGGCGGGTCCCCAACTGCTCGTGGAGCGTGGTGGTGGACCGGCTCCAGGCCTCCCGGGTCCGCCTGCTCGACCTCTACGGTTACCCGGCGGCGCTGCCGCCGACCGGCTGACCTGTCGAGTGCCGGTGGACGATCAGATCGTGCACCTCCAGCCGGCCGATCCGCAGCTCACGGATCACCGCCCGGCGGATGGCCAAGCGGCCGATCACCAGCGTGCCGACCGCCACCGCGCCGAGCGCCGCCGCGGCGAGCGCCAGCGGCGCGGCCGCCGTCGGGCCCAAGGCACGCGGACCGGCCGCCATCGGTCCGATGACGGAGGCTCCGACGGTACGCACCGGGAATGCCAGGTTCCGCCGGCGCTGACGCATCTTGTTCACCCGACGATCCTCCGATCCCACCCCGTCCGTCCGGCGCCGGTCCGGCGCCGGTCCACCGGCCGAGTGACGTCGCCCGCTCGCTCGAGGCCCGCTCAGCGCAGCGCGCCGGGCAGTTCCCGCACCGGGCTCGCCGGCGCGAGCCTTCGTACCGAGGCGCGGGGCCGGGCCGCAGCGTCGGACGGGACGGTGACCAGGCCGGACGTCCCGAGTGTGTCGGCGGGCCGCGTATTCTCCGGCGGGTGACCAATGAGGTGCGGCTCCGCCCGGTACGCGACGACGACCTGCCCGCGTTCTTCGCCCATGAGCAGGACCCGCAGGCGAACTGGATGGCCGCGTTCGGCCCGAAGGACCCGACCGACCGGGCCGCGTTCGACGACCACTGGGTCCGGATCCGTGCCGACGCGCGGATCGTCCCGCGCACCGTGACGGTCGACGGCGAGGTGGTCGGGCGCGTGATCGCCTTCCCGGTGGGGGAGCGCACCGAGGTCAGCTACTGGATCGACCCGCACCGCTGGGGTCGGGGCTACGCCACCGCCGCGCTCGCCGCGCTGCTACGCGAGCTGCCGCAGCGGCCGGTGCACGCCCGGGCGGCCAAGGACAACGCCGCCTCCCTCGCCGTGCTCCGCAAGTGCGGCTTCGTCGTGGTCGGCGAGGACTCCGGGTACGCCGACGGCCGCGGCGCCGAGGTCGAGGAGTACCTGCTGGAGCTTCCCGCCTAACGGGTCTCACCAGCGGCCAGTGCTTCGGCCAGGGTCGAGTGCCAGTCTGCCATGGGTCGTAAGTTCGCGGTGGTCCAGCGGTTGTGGGCCAGGATGCTGTAGCTGGGGCGGGTGGCGGGGCGGGGGTAGTGGTCGCTGGTGGTGGGTCGGATGCGGTTGGGGTCGAGGCCGCGGAGGGTGAACACGGTGCGGGCGAGGTCGTGCCAGGTGGTGTGGCCTGATGCGGTGCCGTGGTAGGTGCCGGGGGTGGCGTGGCCGGCGAGCGCCGCGTCGGTGAGCGCGATGAGCTGTTCGGCCAGTGCGGCGGACCAGGTGGGTTGGCCGTGTTGGTCGTTGACCACGTCGAGGTGCTCGCGTTCGCCGGCCAGGCGCAGGATGGTCGCGATGAAGTTGGGTCCGTGGGCGCCGTAGAGCCAGGCGGTGCGCACGATGTAGCCGGTGTCGGGCAGCAGGCGGGTGACGGCGTGTTCCCCGGCGAGTTTGCTGCGTCCGTAGGCGTTGACCGGGTGGGTGGGGGCGTCCTCCGGGTACGGCTCGGTGGCGTCGCCGGCGAAGACGTAGTCGGTGGAGATGTGGATCATGCGGGCGCCGGTTGCGGCGCAGGCCCGGGCCAGGTGGGCGACCGCTGTGCCGTTGACGGCGGTGGCGGCCTGTTCCTGTGTCTCGGCGGCGTCCACGTCGGTCCACGCCGCGGTGTTGATCACCATGTCGTGCCCGGTGACGGCGGCCCGCACGGCGTGCGGGTCGGTGATGTCGAGGTCGGCGCGGGTGGTGGCGGTGACCGACACGTCGGCCCGGGAGCGCAGGACGGCCAGCAGGTCCCGGCCCAGCATCCCGGCGGCGCCGGTGACCAGCAGCCGCATCACGACGCCACGGGCGAGGTGGTGCGCGTCCTCAGCGGTTCCCACCAGGCCCGGTTGTTCCGGTACCAGGCCACGGTCTGCGTCAGGCCGCGCTCGAGGTCGATGCTCGGCGTGTATCCCAGCTCGGCGCCGATCTTGCTGATGTCCAGCGAGTAGCGGCGGTCGTGGCCCTTGCGGTCGGCGACCGGCACCACCCGCTCCCACCCGGCGTCGCACGCCTCCAACAGCCGGGCGGTGAGGTCCTTGTTCGTCAACTCGGTCCCACCGCCGATGTGGTAGACCTCCCCGGCGCGGCCCTTCTCCTGCACCATGGCGATGCCCCGGCAGTGGTCGTGCACGTGCAACCAGTCCCGCACGTTGCCGCCGTCGCCGTACAGCGGCACGGTGCCACCATCGAGCAGGTTGGTGACGAACAGCGGGATGACCTTCTCCGGGAACTGGTACGGCCCGTAGTTGTTCGAACAACGGGTCACCACCACATCCATGCCGTGCGTGCGGTGATACGCCAACGCCAGCAGATCCGAACCGGCCTTCGACGCCGAGTACGGCGAGTTCGGCGACAACGGCCACGCCTCGGTCCACGACCCCTCGTCGATCGACCCGTACACCTCGTCGGTGGACACGTGCACGAACCGCTGCGTCCCGTGCCGCAACGCCGCGTCCAGCAGCGTCTGCGTACCCAACACATTCGTGGTCACGAACGGCCCCGCACCCGCGATCGAACGATCCACATGCGACTCCGCGGCGAAATGCACGACCACGTCATGACCGGCCACCACCTCATCGACCAACACCGGGTCGCAGATGTCCCCCCGCACGAACCGCAACCGCCGGTCCCCCCGCACGCAGGCGAGATTGTCCAGATTCCCGGAGTAGGTCAGCTTGTCCAGCACCGTCACCACGACCGGCTCCACGGCCGGCACCCCGCCAGCGTCACCACCGGGCACACCCAGCAGCATCCGCACATACTCCGACCCGATGAACCCGGCTCCGCCGGTGATCAGGATCCTCATCGGTGGCCACCTTCCGTCGAGGCAGGGGTTGCAGCCGAGTTCCGGCTCGCCAGCAAGGACCGGCAGGTCTGGTAGTCCGGGAGCTGTCCCGCTGCACGTGCCTGGGCCAGGGTCGGAGCCGCGGCGTCCCGCGCCGACAGCAGTGGCGCCTCCGTCGGCCAGGTGATCGCCAACTCAGGGTCGAGGGGGTGCACCGTGTGCTCCGCGGCCGGGTTGTAGGTGGCCGAGCAGAGGTAGCTGAGCGTGGCGTCGTCGGTCAGCGCACAGAAGCCGTGCCCCAGGCCTTCGCTGAGATAGACCGCGCGGCGGTCATCGTCGTCGAGCCGGACCGCCTCCCACTGCCCGAAGGTCGGCGAGCCCACCCGGATGTCCACCACCACGTCGATGACCGCCCCCCGTACGCACGTCACGTACTTGGCCTGGCCGGGGGGCAGGTCAGCGAAGTGGAGGCCACGGACGACGCCGTGCGCGGAGACGGAGAGATTGGCCTGCGCGAGCCGCAGCGGATGTCCGATCGCGGCGGCGAGCCGGTCGAAGCGGTACCACTCCAGGAACAGTCCGCGTGGGTCGCCGTGCTGCTGGGGGCTGATCTCCCAGGCCCCGTCGATGCTCAACGGCCGGATCTTCATCGACGCGCCTCCCCGCCGTGCTGCCGGTCCAGCAGGCCGAGCAGGTAGTCGCCGTATCCGCTCCTGGTCAGTGGCGCGGCCAACGTCCGCAGCTGGTCGTCGTCGATCAGCCCCGCCCGCCAGACGACCTCCTCGACGCACCCGATCTTCATACCCTGGCGCTCCTCGATGACCCGAACGAACTCGGCGGCCTGCATCATGGACGTGAAGGTGCCGGTGTCCAGCCAGGCGGTGCCGCGGTCCAGCACCGTCACGGACAGCTCGCCCAGCTCCCGGTAGATCTCGTTCATTGCCGTGATCTCCAGCTCGCCGCGCGCGCTGGGCGTCAGCTTGCGGGCGAAGTCGACCACCCGATTGTCGTAGAAGTACAGCCCGGGCACGGCGTAGCGGGACTTCGGCTGCGCGGGCTTCTCCTCGATCGAGAGCACCCGTCCGTCGGCGTCGAAGTCGACCACCCCGTACGCCCCGGGGTCCGCCACCTGGTAGGCGAAGATCCGGCCGCCGACCAGATCGCCGTGGCCGGCGAGCTGTCGGCCCAGGCCGACGCCGTGGAAGATGTTGTCGCCGAGAACCAGGGCCACGGGCTCGGCGCCGATGAAGTCGGCGCCGACGAGGAAGGCCTGCGCGATTCCCTCCGGGCGTGGCTGTACGGCGTACTCCAGCCGCAACCCCAACTGGGTGCCGTCGCCGAACACGCGACGGAACTGGTCCTGATCTTCCGGCGTCGTGACCATCAGAATCTCCCGCACGCCCGCCATGATCAATGTGGATAGCGGGTAGTAGATCATCGGCTTGTCGAAGATCGGCATGAGCTGCTTGGAGATCGCACGGGTGATCGGCCACAGCCGCGTTCCGGTGCCGCCGGCGAGAAGGATTCCGCGCATGGCGGGAGGTTACCGGCCGCGAAGCATCACCCGGAGGCCGGTAACCGAACGATTCTGACGACGTCCGAAAGTCGCGCGCGACTGCCTCGATCGGGTTGCCGGGGCAACTGGATGGACCATTGTGAAACACCGGATCGGTGCCGTGTCCGGCGCCGGTCAGCCGCTGCGTTGTCGGCAATTCGACTTCAGATAAGAAATACCGAAAACGGCGGTGGCGCACTTAGTGCATGGTCAGCATGCTCATACCTCAGTCGGTCCCGCCTGCGCCTCCCGGGGCACCACACTCCTGGCTGCGCAGTCGTTCGCGGGTACCGCGCCGGTTCAAGCCGGACGACAGGCCGTAGGGGCACGGCTGGTCGGCCCGGGTAAGTGGGGGCGGTGCAAATTGGTGGAAGTCGCGCAGGTCATTGACGACACGGCCATACGACACGGCGAGAGGTCGCCAACCGGCCATTCGGTCACCGCAACGCGGACCGGCTGGCAGTCCCGATACGTCGCCACACTGTGCCTCGTCGACCTCATGGTCGGACTGGCGTCCGCGGTCGTGGCCCTGGGCCTTCGATTCGGCTCGGCGACGGCCGAGCCGTACAACCGTGTCCATCTCTGGCTCACCGTTGCGCTGCCGTTTGCCTGGGTGCTGGCGCTCACCCTCAACCGAGCGTATGAATCGCGCTATCTATTCGTGGGAAATGATGAGTACGCTCGGGTATTCCAGACCGGGCTCGCCGTTACCGCCATGTTGGCGGTTGTCTCCCTCGCGTTCGAATTCCGGCTCGCCAGAGGCTACGTGATCATCGCGATGCCACTGGTCACCGTCGCCGGCGTCGCGGTGCGCTACCTGGTCCGCCAGCAGCTGCACCGTTCGTGGGCACGCGGTGAGCGGCTGCACCGGGTGATCCTGGTCGGGCACGAACTCGCCGTCGCCGAGATGACGAGGAGGCTGCGCCGCGAGTGCTACCACGGGCTCGGCGTGGTCGGCACCTGCCTCCCGCACCCACCGGCGGGACTCGCGGAGCAGCGCGGCGGCGGGCTGCCGCCGATCCTCGGCACCTTCGAGGACGTTCCGGCGGCCGTCGCACAGGTGAGTGCGGACACCGTCGTCGTGCTCTCCTGTCCAGAGATGGCGGGAGCCGCGCTGCGCCGGTTGGGGTGGCAACTCGAACGCGACGAGGTCGACCTCATCGTCGCCAGCAACCTCGTCGACGTGGCCGGCGACCGCACCACCGTCCGACCCGTCGACGGGTTGCCGATGCTGCACGTCGAGCACCCTCGACTGAAGGGCGGCCGGCGGGTTGTCAAGTCGGTGTTCGACCGGGTGTCGGCGCTCCTGCTGCTGATTCTCGCCGCCCCGCTGCTGCTCGCGATCACCCTGCTGGTCTGGATGAGCCCGGGTGCCGGTGGTCCCGCCATCTTCCGTCAGGTGCGGGTGGGCAAGAACGGCCGGCCGTTCGTCATCTACAAGTTCCGGACGATGTACGTGGACGCCGAAGAACGCCTGGCGGACCTGCTCGGCCGCAACGAGAGCGACGGCGAGCTGTTCAAGATGCGGCAGGACCCGCGGGTGACCCCGGTCGGGCGGTGGCTGCGCCGGCTGTCGCTGGACGAGATCCCGCAGCTCGTCAACGTGCTCACGGGCGACATGTCGCTGGTCGGACCCCGGCCGCCGCTGCCTCGCGAGGTTGCCAACTATCCGTCGGACATGCGCCGACGTCTGGTGGTCAAGCCGGGGCTGACCGGGCTGTGGCAGGTCTCCGGCCGCTCCGACCTGTCCTGGGAGGAGTCCATCCGGCTCGACCTGTCGTACGTGGAGAACTGGTCGCTGACCATGGACCTGGTGATCCTGGCCCGCACGCTGAGCGCCGTCGTCCGAAGCTCCGGAGCCTACTGACCGCGCTGCCCCCTGTCATCGCACAGCCGACGCACGCGCTGTCGGTCGCGTCATGATCGTCTGGAGGAAGCCATGGACACCGGGCTCACCGAGCCGGCGGATGCCGCTGCCCTCAAGCTCACCGTCATCGGCACCGGCTACCTGGGAGCCACCCACGCGGTGTGTATGGCCGTGCTCGGCTACCAGGTTCTCGGCGTCGACGTCGACGCGAGCAAGATCGAGCGCCTGGCCGCGGGCGAGGTGCCCTTCTTCGAACCCGGGCTGCCCGAGTTGCTGGCCAAGGCGTTGGACTCGGGGCGGCTCCGCTTCACCACCTCGCTGGACGAGGCGGCCGACTTCGGCGACGTCCACTTCCTCTGTGTCGGGACCCCGCAGCGGGCTGGTTCGTACGCGGCAGACCTGCGGCATGTCGAGGCTGCGGTGACCAGGTTGGCCCGCGGCCTCCGGCGACGGGCGCTGGTCGTCGGCAAGTCGACGGTTCCGGTCGGCACCGCGGCCCGCCTCGCCGAGGTGCTGCGCGCGGTCTCGCCGGCCGGCGACAGTGTGGAGCTGGCGTGGAACCCCGAGTTTCTCCGCGAGGGCTTCGCCGTCGACGACACGATGCGTCCGGACCGGTTGGTGTTCGGCGTTTCCTCGCGGTGGGCCGAGCAACGGTTGCGCGAGGTGTTCGCTCCGGTCATCGGCCAGGGCAGCCCGGTGCTGGTGACGGATCCGCAGACCGCGGAGCTGGTCAAGGTCGCGGCAAACGGCTTCCTGGCGACCAAGATCTCGTACATCAATGCCATGGCCGAGGTGTGTGAGGCCAGTGGCGCGGACGTCCATGACCTGGCCACGGCGCTGGGGCTAGACGAGCGGATCGGCAACCGCTTCCTCCGGCCCGGGCTGGGCTTCGGTGGCGGGTGCCTGCCCAAGGACATCCGCGCCTTCATGCATCGGGCCGAGGAGTTGGGCGTGGGGCAGGCGGTGGCCTTCCTCCGGGAGGTGGACGGCATCAACCAGCGCCGCCGGGGGCGCATGGTGGACCTGGTGTGCGAGCTTGCCGGCGGGGACCTGCGCGGGGTCCGGGTGGCAGCCCTGGGTGCGGCGTTCAAGCCCAACTCCGACGACATCCGGGACGCGCCGGCTCTCGATGTCGCGAGCAGTCTGCACCAGGCGGGGGCACGGGTGCGGGTCTTCGATCCGGTTGCCATGGACAATGCTCGCCGGGCATATCCGGCGCTCGAATACGGCGACAGCGCCCTCGATGTGGCAACAGGTGCGGACGTCGTGGTGCTGCTGACCGAGTGGTCGCAGTTCCGGGAGATGGACCCGACGGCGTTGCGCGCCGTGGTGGCGAAGCCGCGCATCGTCGACGGCCGGCACGCCCTGGACCCGACGCACTGGCGTGCGGCGGGTTGGGAGTACCGGGCCCTCGGCCGACCGTGCGGCGATCCTGGTTCGCACTCGGTCATCCGAACAGTGCCGACACGCCGCCACGGGTCCACATGTGGAGACGGCTAACCGACACCGGCCTGAGTTCACCTTTCCTCCGGGAGCGGGCACGATGAGACGCGGCGAGAACGGCATTGTCCTGGGAGAGGCGACCGATGCAGATCTCCGTTGTCCGTCCGGGTGAGCTCGGCCCGGCCGAGGTCGCCGAGTGGCGGCAGATGCAGGAGTCACAGCCGAGGCTGCAGAGTCCCTTCCTCGCCCCGGAGTTCAGCCTCGCGGTCGGTCGTAGCCGCCCCACCGCCCGGGTAGCCGTGCTGCAGGACGGCCCGGAGATCGTCGGCTTCTTCCCCTACGAGGTGCGGCATCGGGTCATCGGCGTGCCGATCGGCTCCGGCATCTCCGACTGCCAGGGCCTGGTGCACCGTCCCGGCTTGGATTGGGATCCGATCCGGCTGTTGAAGGCGTGCGGTCTTGCGGTGTGGGAGTTCGATCATCTGATGGCTGACCAGTCACCCCTTGCGCCGTACCACGCCCGGGTGGCCAAGTCGCCCATCATCGATCTGTCGAAGGGCTACCAGAGCTACGTCGACGACCGGATGACCGATGGGAACCTGGTCCGGCAGGCGCTGCGCAAGCAGCGCCGGATGGTGCGCGAGCTCGGCGAGGAGCGCTTCGAGTGGGACGACCGCACCGAGGGCGCGCTGCTCGCGCTCCGGCGCTGGAAGTCGGCCCAGTATCGCCGGACACAGCAGTACGACCGGTTCCGGACGCCGTGGATTCAGGCGGTGCTGGAGGAGTTGTCCCAGTCGACCTCGGCCGACTGCCGTGCCGTGGTCTCCACGCTCTATGCGGGAGACCAGCCTGTGGCCGCCCATCTGGGCCTCCGGAGCCGGTCGGTGCTCGCCTACTGGTTCCCCGCGTACGACGCGGACCTCGCGCGGCACTCGGCCGGCATACTGCTCTGCCTCCGGATGGCGGAAGCCGGCGCGGCCGATGGCATCGAGCACATCGATCTTGGCAAGTCCGAGGCGCTCTACAAGAACCGGCTGACGAATGACGAGTTGCCGGTGGCCGAGGGGCGCGTGGGCCGGTCGTGGGCGGTGGCCGGCGCACGGCGGGCACATTCCGCGCTGGCGCGCTCCGTGCGCACCGGCGCCGTCGGTGATCGACTCCGCGCCGGCCGAACCGGCCGACTCCTTCGCGGTCTCCGCGCCCGTCTGCACGAGCGGTGACCGGCGGCATTTCCACGGCTGGGAGCATGTGATGAGCGTTTCCGAGGTAGCGGTTGCCGTCGTCGTGGTGACCTACAACAGCGAGCACCTGCTGCCCGACCTTCTCACCGCACTCGGCCCGGGCCTGGGCCGGCTGTCCTGGCACCTGACGGTCGCCGACAACGCCTCGGCCGATGGCACCGTTGCCACCCTGCACCGCCTGGCTCCCGAGGCGACCGTGGTCGAGATGGGGCGCAATGCGGGCTACGCCGCCGGTATCAATGCCGCGGTGGCCGCCGCACCGCCGCACTCCGCGGTGCTCGTGCTCAACCCCGACGTCCGGCTCGGGCCAGGCTGCGTCGAGACGTTGCTGGCGGCCCTCGCCGCGACCGGCACCGGCATCGCCGTGCCGCACATCGTGGACGGTGCCGGGGTACTCATCCCGACGCTGCGCCGCGAACCCACCATCCTCCGTGCCCTCGGGGACGCCGTTCTCGGGGCACGGCGAGCTGGCCGCTACGCCATCCTCGGCGAGGTGGTGACCGACGATCGCCGGTATGCCCGCGAAACGGTGACCGACTGGGCCGAGGGCTCCACGATGCTGATCAGTCGGGAGTGCTGGCAGCGGTGCGGACCGTGGGACGAATCCTTCTTCCTGTATTCGGAGGAGACCGACTTCGCCCTGCGGGCCCGAGACGCCGGCCTCGTGACGCGTTTCGTTCCCGATGCCGGCGCCGTGCATCTGGAGGGTGACTCCCGGCACTCACCGAAGCTGTGGGCGCTGCTCACCCTCAATCGGGTGCGTCTCTATCGCCGCAGACACGGCCTGGCGCGCACCGCGGCCTACTGGTTCGTGCTCCTGGGGCGTGAGGCCAGCCGCGCCCTCCTCGGCCGGCAGACCAGCAGAGCGGCAGCGCGTGACCTGCTGAGGCCCGCGAAGATACGTGAGGTGCCGGGACCCGCCACGGTGCACTCCGCAGGGTGACGCCGCCTATCGCCAGCGTTTGGCCACGCTCACCAACTCGCCCCGGATCCGTTGGGGCCAGCCTCGGCTGGCCCCAACGGCCGCACGCAACGAGGCGGGCGTGTCGTCGCGGCGGACGCTGAACCTCGGCTGCAGCCACGCCGCTCGCCTGGCCGGTCGGCGGTCGCTGGTGAAGACCGCGGTGTAGCCGAGCCGCCGGAGCTCGCCGAGCGCCCGCCGGTCGTACTGTCCGCGTGGGCAGGCGGCCGTCGTGATGTCCTGCCGGATCACCTCGGCGAGGCGGTCGCGGGCCGTCACCAGCTCGTCGTACGCCGTCTGCCCGTCCATCCCGCGCCACGAGCGGTGGTGCATTCCGTGGGTACCGATCACCATGCCGTGGCCCTGCAGTTCCCGTACGTCGTCCTCGTCGAGGCTGCCGGCCGTTCCGAGCCGCCCCGCGAGGACGAAGAACTCGGCCGACAGGCCGCGTGCGGTGAGGCCCGGCAGACCGATCCGCACGTCGGAGAGGTTGCCGTCGTCGAAGCTGATCCGTACCGACGGCCAGGTGGCCAGCTCGTCCAGGATGGTGTGGAGCTGGTCTCGATGGATCCAGTAGCGATCCTCGCCGGGCTCGAGCTCCCGGCGCGGCTCCCCGATGCCGTGGAAACAGATGTTGATGGTGGTGCCGGTTTCCACGTGCCTACCGTTGGACTCGGGCATGCGTGTCTTCCTGTCGGGATGAGTCGTCGCGCGCCCAACCGGCGGCGCCGTTGCGGTCGCTCTGGGCGGACAGCGCGGCGAGGACCGTGATCGCCACGTAGCAGAGCGCGGCCGGGGCGAGCCAGGGCCGGGGGAGGACGACGTCGCGGAGCCAGGAGAGGCGGGCCGCGGGGCGGACGGTGGCGGCGACCTGGCCCTGGTCGGCGGCGGCCCGCATGGCCGAGTTGCCGCCGCGTACCCGGCTCAGCCGGCGCACCAGGTCCCGGGTGCGCCGTGGGGTCGCCACCCGCGAGCTCACCGTGTCGACCTGCCGCTTCTCGGCCGCCCCGAACAACGAATCGAGGAACAGGTCGTCGGCCACGAGCGCCGGGAACCGATCGAAGCGACGTCGCCCGGCTTCGGACAGTCCGATCACGCCGCGCCCGAAGAGACCGTCGCGGAAGACCGGTAGTTGACGGTGGATGCCGAAGTAGGCGCGGACCAGCAGCGGCCGGCCGGTCAGGTCCAGTTCCCGGCGGACCGTCGCGGCCAGGTGTGGCCCGTCAAGCGCGGCGGCGATCGCCCGTACCGCCTGCGTGGAGAGCACCACGTCGGCGTCGAGATAGATCCGTGGGAATCCCCGCGCGGCCTCGTCTCCCGTGTTGAGGGCGGCCGGCTTGCCTGCCTCGGCGAGTTCGATGACCCGTACCCCCGGCCGCGCGGCGGCGATGGCGGCGGTCTCGTCGGTGCAGCCGTTGGCGACGACCGTGACATCGAACTCGTCGGGCGTGGCCTCGGCCAGCAGGGCGTCGAGGCAGCGGCCGATGACGGCGCGCTCGTTGTGGGCCGCGACGACGATGCTGGTCACCGTGTCGCGGCCCGCGAGTCGGTCTCCGCCGACGCGGGGCGCTGCGCCCGCACGTCGTCGCCCGCCGGGGGAGTGGCCACGTCGGCCGCTGCACCGGTGGGGAGGGCGCGCGCGGCAACGTCGTGGGGCAGCCGCTTGGCGAGGAGCCGGTGCCACACCGCGAGGTAGGCGTCGGCCTGGTGCTCCCAGGCGAGGCTCTCCCGGAAGCGGGCCAGGCCGACGGCGCGCATCTGCCCCCGCCGGGCGGGATCGTCCAGCAGGTCGTCGATGGCCTCGGCGAATTCCGCCGGCGCGCCGGTGGGGACGTAGGCGCCGGCCTCGCCCACGCCGCGTCGCGTCTCGAGAAGATCCACAGCCACAACCGGCACGCCGCGGCCAAGGTACTCGACGGTCTTGGCCATGGTGGACAGCTGGTTCATGCGGGTCGGCAGGTCGGGCTGGATCGCGACCGTGGCGGTGCGGAGCAACTCGTCAACGGCCCGGCCGTCGAGCCAGCCGGTGAACTCCACCACGTCCGTCAGGCCCCGGTCGGCAGCGAGCCCGCGCAGGGCCGGCATGCTCTCACCGTCGCCGGCGAGCACCAGGCGCCAACCGGTCCGCCCGCGGCGGTGGGTCAACTCCTCGGCGGCCAGCACGGCTCCCTCCACGTTGTCCTGCGGACCGAAGACGCCGAGATACACCACCGTGTGATCGGCGCCTCCGGGATCCGCCGGGTCGGTCGTCCCGCTCGGCTCGGCTATCTCTCCCCGGGCCGGGCCGTTGCGGACCACCGTCACCCGTTCCGGCGCGACACCACGACGTACGGCATTTTCCTTGAACGACTCGTTGGTGGCCACGACCTCGGTGGCCGTCCGCAGGGTCAACCACTCGAAGGCCCGGAGGACCCGGAAGGCCCATTTGTTCGGGGTGCCGACGCGGGAGGCGTAGACCTCGGGGCAGAGGTCGTGGTGGTCGAAGACCCATGGGCGGCCCAGGGCCCGCAGCAGCAGCGCCAGCGGCCAGTAGACGTCGGGTGGGTTGCACACCTGCACGGCGTGGGCCCGTCCACTGAGCACCTCGGCCAGCAGCCGGACCGCGATGCAGAGGAATGACCAGCCGAACTCGACCGCGTACGAGAGGACCCCGTGGCCGTACACAAAAACCGGGTACGGCCGCAGGCGCGTGCCTCGACTGCCCGGCAGTGTGCGCAGGCTCCGGTCTCCGCGCGGTGCGATGACGGTGACATCGAAGCCGTTCGCCTCCAGGCTCAGGCATTCCCTGATCACCCGGCGGTCGCGCTCGGCGGGAAGGTTGGCCACGAGGATGGCGATCTGAGGCCGGGAACCGTTCACGTTCAGGGTCACCTCGTTCACATCGCGAGCTGATTCCCTGCGTACCCTCCCCCTCGACGGATGGTGAGACAATCAACCGATGGGTCGCCCGGCGTGTCGGGATGTTTACAGCGGGCCATCGAAGGATCTTCGGCGCGACTACCGAGCCGCGTAGGCCGGCTCCGGACGCCGCCCGCGCTCCCCGCGGCGGCGGAGGAACTCGTCGGTCCAGAGTGTCACCGCCAAGGTCGCAACGATGCCGAGCAGCCCGGCGCCGACCAGGGCGCGCGATGGTGAGTGCGGCTGCAACGTCGCGCTCGGCGGGACCAGCACGGCGACGGTGATGCGCAGTTGCGGGGACACCTCCCACCGGTCCTGCAAGGCCTTGAGCTCCTGCTCGAAGCCGTCGGTGAGGATGGCGAGCGCGCGCAGTCCGGCCTGCTCGTCGGGCGCGATCGTCGTCACCGTCATCGAGCCGATCACGTACCGGGGCTCCTGGTTGGTGCCGGTGTTGCGGGGCTGAAAATCGTAGGGACCGGTCACCCCCGCCGCCTGGAAACGTGCCTGCGCATCGGGTGTGCTCAGCCGCTTCGCCACCGCCGCTCCGGTGATCGAGATCGACGGGTAGAGGCCGGTCATGGGGTTGGGTGCGTACGGCGAGACCGGTGGCTGCATCACCACGACCTCGGAGGCGAGATAGCGAGGTGCGATCTGCGTGGCGCCCAGCCCGGCCATCATGGTGATCACCATGCCGACGGCGAGGAGATACCACCGTCGGCGCAGCGCCGCGACAAGATGGGGCAAATACATGCCTTCGAGTCCTTTCTGGTCCGCTCGCCGCTTATGCTGGGTGGTAGGTCAGCCGTGGGTGGAGGATGCCACGCGGTATGGACGAATGCAGCAAGGAACTCGACCGGATCGGCGGTACCCGTCCTGCGTCCGGCCGATATAGCTTGGCTTCGACCTTGGCGCCGGATCGTCCGCGGTGTCGTGGATCGCTCATCTGGTTGGCGGCGGTTGACGTCCTGGAACGAGCTGGAGGGGCGTCGTGGACCTAGGCGAGATCCTGTTGGTGGCTCGCACCCGCTGGTACATCATCCTGCCGATGATGCTCCTGGCGGTGGGGCTCAGCGTGGCTGCCTTCGTGCTGGTGCCGACCTCCTACCAGTCGACCACCACCGTCAGCCTGCTCAGCTCGCCGGCCGCCACCGACGCCGCCACGCCGGGCGAGAACAACGACAACCCGTTCCTCAACTTCAACGGATCCCTCGTCGCCACGGCCGACTTCCTCGGTCGCAGCCTGCAGTCCACCGGTGCCCAGGCGGAGCTGCTCAGGATGGGGGTGACCGAGGACTTCGAGGTCGGACTGGCCGAGGGAGCGCAGGGGCCGTTCCTGACCTTCACCGTCACCGGCACGGACCAGGCCCACCTGCTCGCCTCGACCGCGACCATCGCGCGGTACGCGGACACCAAGCTGACGTCGATCCAGGCGGAGAACGGCGTCAAGCCGAAGGACATGGTCCGGATGACGGAGATCATCCCGCCGCAGAAGCCCGAGCCGCAGCTCAAGGACAAGCTCAAGGTGGTGATCGCGGCCGGCGGCGGCACCACCGCGCTCGCCGTGCTGGTGACGTTCGTGGTGGAGAGCCTGGCGCGTTCCCGCCGGCGACGTCTGGAGCTCGCCGCCGTCACCGCGCCCTCCGCAGGTGTCGCCGGCGGCTCCGCGCGGGTGCCCGGCCGACCGTCTCCGGCACCGCAGCCGCAGCCGCAGCCGCAGCAGCCGGCGAACACCGCGCGGAACGGTCGTGCCGACCCGGGCAAGCCCGCTGTGGTCAACAGTGGCGCCGAACGTCGTGGCGGCCCCGGCGGATCCGACGAGACGGTGATCATGAGCCTGCGGCCGGCGCCCGGGCCGGCCCCGAGGCCCGGGGGCGCGGGGTGGACGACGGGCTCGGCGCCGGCCGCACCGTCCACCACGTACCGGTCTTCCGAGAGGTCCCACCCCAGAGGCCAGAATGCCGACCGGCTTAACGGAAGCTAGCCGTCACCCTGCCGTTCCGGCGCCGCGGCGAGCCGCCAGCCGCATCTATCTGTCCCAGCAGCGGATTGCCAGCCTGGGACCACATTCGCTGCTCACCCTCTACATCACGCTGTTGATGCTCGTTCCGTCCCGGTTGGTGTTCCCGGGCATCGGGGCGACCGGGACCGTGGCGAACATGTTCGTCCTCGTCGGCCTGGTCTGGTTCCTCGCCAGCTGGCTGATGAGGCGGGCCCGGCCGGCGCCGTTCACCCGGGCGCCCCGGCTCGCTCTCCTCGGCGTCGCGGTGGCCGTGTTGCTCAGTTACATCGCCGCCGCCCGACGGGACGCCGAGCCGCTGGAGGTGAGCGCAGCCGATCGAGGACTGATCCAGCTCCTGGTGTGGGCGTCCATCGTGCTCCTCGCCACGTCGGTCCGGAGCTACGACCACCTCGACCGGCTGCTGCGGGTCTTCGTGCGGTGCTGCACGGTCGTCGCGGTCGTCGCCCTGGGCGAGTTCGTGTTGGGGACGAGCCTGACCGCCTGGATCCAGATCCCGGGGATGTCGAGCGGCGCCCAGGAACTGGTCACCAGGGGTGCCTTCGTTCGACCCACCGCGACCGCCGCGAACACCCTCGAACTCGCCACCGTGATGGCGCTGGCGCTGCCGTTCGCCCTCCAGCAGGCGTTCCACGGCGGAGAGCGCCGGGTCCTGCGGCGCTGGCTGCCGGTCGTGCTGCTCGCCATGGGCGCCATCACGACCGTCTCCCGGACATCGGTCGTGGGTCTGGTCGTGGTGATGCTCGTGCTCCTGCCGACCTGGAGCGCGCGGCGGATCGGGTGGACGTTCGCCACCGTGCTGCCGTCGCTGGCCGTCGCCAGACTGGTGATGCCTGGCCTCGTGGTGACGATCATCGGCCTCTTCACCGCGATGGTGAACGGCGGCGACAACAGCACCCAGTCCCGCACCGCGACGAGCGAGAGCGTCAGCGCCTACCTCGCCGGGCGGCCCTGGACCGGCCGGGGATACGGCACCTTTCTGCCACTGATGTACCGCTACACCGACAACCAGTATCTGCTTGCCCTGTTGGAGATGGGCGTGGTCGGCGTGGTGAGCATCGTCCTCGTGTACGTCACCATGCTGCACTGCGGCGGCGCCGGTCGGCGGCGGTTCCTCGATCCGGCCCGCCGGGAGACCGGCCAGGCCTTCGTAGCTGTCGGATTCGTGATGCTGGTGGTGACGTTCACCTTCGACACGCTTAGCTTCCCGATGGTGGCCGGGACCACATTCCTGTTCCTCGGTCTATCGGGCGCGTACCTGGGCATCGCCCGCACAGAGGAGCTCCAGAGGGGAGATCCGGCTCCGTGACGGATTTGAACCAGAAGGTCGCTGCGGCGGCCCGCTGGAGCATGATCAACACTATCGTGCGCCGGGTCGGCACCTTTGCGACCGGTGTCGTGCTGGCACGGCTGTTCTTCGGGCCGTACGAGTGGGGGCTGTACGCCGTCGGGCTGCTGGTCCTGGCGATGATGCTCTCGTTGAACGAGATGGGCGTCAGCCTGGCCCTCGTGCGCTGGGACGGCGACATCAGGCGGTTCGCGCCGACCGTCCTGACCTTGTCGACCGTCTCCAGCAGCGCCTTCTATCTCCTGCTCTTCGTCACGGCGCCGACGGTGGCGCGCCTGCTTGGCTCGCCCGAGGCGACGACGATGCTGCGGTTGCTCTGCCTCACCGTGGTCATCGACGGCATCGCCTGCGTGCCGATCGGCAAGCTCAACCGCGAGTTCCAGCAGTTCAGGCGCACCGTCGTCGACGTCGCCAACTTCCTGGTGAACACTGTTGTCACGATCGCCCTGGCGGCCACGGGGATGGGGGCGATGGCCTTCGCGTGGGGCTCGCTCGCGGGCAACATCGTGGCGCTGGTCGGATTTGCTCTCTGCGCCCCTGACATGCTCCGGTTCGGCTGGGACCGGACGCAGGCGGTGCGGCTGCTGCGGTTCGGGCTTCCGCTGGCCTCCGCGAGTCTGCTCACCCTCGGCATCGTCAACGTCGACTCGGTTGTCGTCAGCTCGGTGCTCGGTCCGGCCGCGCTGGGCCTGTACGCGATGGCCTTCAACATGTCGAGCTGGCCGGTCCGGATCGTGTCGGACACCGTGCGCCGGGTGTCGTACGCCGGCTTCTCCCGCCTGGCGGACTCTCCGGAGGCGTTCGCCGCCGGCTTCCACCAGGGGTTGGCCCTGGTGCTGGCGGCCGCGGTGCCGTTCTGCGTGCTGCTGGGAGTGCTCGCCGAACCGGTCATCCGGCTGGTGTACGGCGACCAGTGGGCCGGGGCGGCGGTGTCGCTGCAGTTCCTCGTGGCGCTGGGGCTGATCCGGGTCGCCGTCGACCTGGCGTACGACTGCCTGGCCACCCGCGTGCGCAAGACCCTGATGGTGATGCAGGCCTGGTGGCTGTTCAGCCTCACTCCGGTGCTCCTGCTGTTCGCCCACTGGTTCGGCATCGCGGGCGTGGCGGCCGGGCAGGTGGTGGTCGCCGGTCTGCTCGTCGCGCCGGTGTTCATCGTGGTGCTGTCCCGGTTGGGCATCCGACCCGCGCAGATGCTGCGCGCCGGCGCCCGGCCGGTGCTCGGCGGGCTGGTGATGGGGGCACTGGCCTGGGGAATGCACCTCGCCCTCGGCGGCGGTTTCGTCTCGCTGGCGGTCATCGGGCTGGCGTCGCTGGCCGGGTATCTGCCCTTCGTCCTGCCGCTGCTGCGGAGCCGCCGGGCGGACCGGTCGCAACCCGAACGCACGACGGACCGCGACGGTGAGCAGCCGCTCGCGACGGTCGCGAAGAGTTGAGTGGAGACGCACAGATGGGCTGGGTAAAGCGGCGCCTCCGCGCCACCTTCGGCTGGCTGCCCCTCGAGGAACTGCGCAACAAGGTGTTGCTCGGTCACACGGCGGTCGGGCTCTACCGCTTCGAGCGGTCCGAGATCGCCCGGCTCGTGGCCACGCTGCCCGGCAGCCTCAAGCCTCGCGCCCTGGTGGCGACGATCGTGTTGACGTACAAGCGGCCGGACGGACTGCGGCGGGCGGTCGAGTCGGTGCTGGCCCAGACCGTGACCGACAACGTCGTCATCGTCGTCGACGACGGCGGCGGTCAGCTCCCCGAGCTGCCGGCCGACCCGCGGCTGCACGTGGTCAGCCTGCGCCGCAACATCAATGTGCTGGGGATCAGCCGCAACATCGGGATGGGTCTGACCGATTCCCGGTTCGTGGCGTTCCTCGACGACGACAACGTCTGGCATCCGCATCACCTGCAGACCGCGCTCGCGCGGCTGCAGAGCGACGACCCCTCGCGGCCCAGGCCGGACGGGGTCTACACCGCCATGCGTCGGATGACGCCGGACGGGCGGCAACGCGACATCCTGTCCGTGCCGTTCGACCGCAGGCTCGCCTGGGAGAGGTGCTTCCTCGATTCCAACCCCTTCGTGGCGAGACGCTCCGCCGACCTGGTGTTCAGCCGGCTGCGCCGCAGTTCCAGGGTGGCACCGAAGGAGGACTGGGAGCTGATCTATCGGTTCAGCCGGCGGCACCGGGTGGAGCACATTCCCGAACCGACGGTCGACTACGTGATCAACCCGAACAGCTACTGGACGGCCTGGGAACTCACGTAATGGGTTCGGCGCGGCGCCGCCGAGGCCCGTAGGAGGTCGAGAGTCGATGCCCGACAAAGGGCGCAGCACCGTCAGGGGGTGGCCGATCCTGGCCGCGGCCGGGATGCTCCTGGTCGGTGCCGCCGTGACGGTGGTGGCGTTGAACCGTGGCACGGCGGACCCGACCGGCTGCGCGAACCCGGCGGAGTGCCACGCGGTGACCGCTGCCGCCGGGGCCACGGCCGCCCCGACCATCACCGATGAGGGGACTCCCGCGCCAACCGCTACCGCGGCGGGCTCCGCCGGGGCGCGGGCCGCCGACCCCACCGGTGGTGGCCGCTATCCCGCCCGCTTCTCGGTCGGCGCACCGGGCGTCGGGCGCTACCGGCAGTCGGATGCCCAACTGCCCGTGCCGCGCGGCTACCGGGTGTACGAACCGCACGACCAGGCCAGCAAAGAATGGGACCTGTACGACTGCAAGGGCACGGTCAATCTCGACCGGATCTACTTTCGCGCCTTCATCTACATCGGCACGGACTGCCACGGCACGGTCAACATCACGAACTCGATAATCGCCCCTCCGCCGGGCTCGGCCAACCGGGCCGTGCTGGTCAACGCCAACTCGGCCGGACGCCTCACCCTGAACATCAGGAACACGACCATCCGGCCGGAGCCGGTCGGCCTCGGGCAGCAGAACGCCGCGCTGACCGATCACGCGATCAATGACTGTGCCACCTGCACCATCCGGATCAGCGGCGTGGATGTGGCGAACACCGGCGGCATGTGCCTGTGCGGAGCCAACGTCACCATCGAACGGAGCTGGCTCCACGACAACTACATCGCCCACCTCGCCGACCCGTCCCAGGCGCATACCGGAGGAGTTTTCCCGTACGGGGGCAGTGGCCCGGTGTCCATCAGCAACAGCCGGCTCGAGCCGGGGGTTGACGCCTTCACCGGGAAAGAGGTGGCGGGCTACTGGAAGGCGATAACCGCGGTCTTGTTCACGCAGAGTCAGGGCGGCTCCACTTTGCGCAATTACCTGGTGCGGGACAGCTTCATCTCGCTCGGCGCGTTCGGCCTGTACGCCCAGGACGGGATCGGCCTGCGGCTGCGCGACAACGTCTTCGGCCCGACGCACTGGGGGCACACCAGCCGGTGCGGATCGGACTGCCGGGCCACCTATGCGGAGTGGTCCAACAACGTCGTGGGCTCGATCGACGGCACGCCCACCGGCGAAGCCGTTCCCCGACCGTCATGATCGGATTCCGTACGGTCGGCGACGCTCGTCAAACCGAATGGCTGCGTGGCGCGGAATGATCGTCGACCGTCGCTCGGCGCGACAATGTCCGATCGGTGTTGCAGCCGACACGCGCAGATCTGGTATCTCCCGGCCGCTTACGTACGCTCAGGATCGTCCGGCGGCCATTCTTGTAGGAGCAGCGATCCGTATGAGGTCTCGGGTGTTTCGGGCCGCGATAGCGGCGGTCACGGGAGCGGCATTGGTGCTGATTCCCGCGTCAGCGAGTTCCGCCGTGTCCGATCCGTGTGGCACCGGCTCCAACCCCATTGTCTGCGAAAACTCCAAACAGGGCACACCGCGCGAGGACTGGTACGGCGAAAGCGCCTGGGGCGATATTGAGGGATTCGCCACCCGGATGAGCGTGCAGCCGGGGGAGACGCTCCAGCTGAAGGTGCAGTCTCCGACCACCTTCGACGTCGACATCTACCGGCTCGGCTACTACGGCGGTGACGGCGCTCGGCGGATGCCGACCTCACCGACGAGCAGTTTCCCCGCCCGGACCCAGCCGGCGTGCCTGCACGACGCGAGCACCGGACTGGTGGACTGCGGCAACTGGACGACCAACGTGACCTGGACCGTGCCCTCCGACGCCGTCTCCGGGGTCTACCTCGCGACGCTCGACCAGCCGAACGGTGCGGGCTTCGCGCACGTGCCGTTCGTCGTCGCGGATACGTCGAATCACTCCGACGTCCTGGTGCAGACCGCGGACCAGACCTGGCAGGCGTACAACGACTGGGGTGGCCAGGACCTCTACGGTGGCGGCGGGCCGGCGTACGACGGCCGGGCGTACAAGGTGAGCTACAACCGCCCAATGCGGATCGCCGGCGACAACGGCATTCTCTCCGCCGAGTACCCGATGATCTACTGGCTGGAGCGCAACGGCTACGACGTCAGTTACGCCTCGGGCATCGACGTGAGCACCAAGCCGTCGATGCTGCTCGACCACAAGGTCTTCATGTCCTCCGGTCACGACGAGTACTGGAACCAGGCCCAGTGGAACAATGTGGTCGCCGCCCGCGAGGCCGGTGTCAACCTGGCCTTCTTCAGCGGCAACGAGGTCTTCTGGCGCACCCGACTGGAGCCCTCCGTGGCCGGCGGCGGCGGCGACAACCGCACCCTCGTCTGCTACAAGATGACCAAGATGCGGCAGAACCCGCCGAACGGGATCGCGGACCCGAGCGGGCAGTGGACCGGCACCTGGGTCGACTCGGTGGGGGCCGGCTCCGGTGGCGCCACCCCGCCCAACCAGCTCACCGGCACCATCTTCAGCGTCAACGGCTACCGCAACGACGCGATCACGGTCCCGGCCGCGTACCGGAATCTCCGCCTGTGGCGGAACATCCCGTCCATCAACAACCTGGCATCCGGGCAGGTAGCCACATTCCCCGTCGGCACGCTCGGCTATGAGTGGGATTCCGACGTCGAGAACGCGGTCCGCCCGCCGGGCGCGGTGGCCTTCTCCTCGACGACGCTCGCCATCACCGACGGCTCACTGCTGTTGGACGAAGGGAACAACTACGGGAACGGCACGGCCACGCACAGCCTGATGGCCTATCGCGACCAGTCCTCCGGGGCGCTGGTCTTCGGCGCCGGCACCGTGCAGTGGTCGTGGGGGCTCAGCAGCCTGCACACGATGCTGCCCAGCACCGAGGACCAGCGCATGCAGCAGGCGACCGTCAACCTCCTCGCCGACATGGATGCCCAGCCGCTGACCCGGCAGGCCAACCTGGTCGCCGCCACCAAGTCGACCGACACCACCGGACCGGCGGTGACCCTGACCGCGCCCGCGGCCGGCGCCACCCTGCCGGTCCTCACCCCGGTCACCGTCACCGGAACCGCGGCGGAGGTCGGCGGCGGCCAGTTGGGCCGCGTGGAGGTCTCCACGGACGGCGGCACCACCTGGGCCGCGGCCACCGGGCAGGGGAACTGGTCCTACACCTGGACTCCGAGCAGCCAGGGTCCCGCGCAGATCATGGTGCGGGCCTCCGACGACAGCCTCAACATCGGGGCGGTCACCACCCGGAGCGTGACCGTCGGACCGCAGCAGTGCCCCTGCACGGCCTACCCGCCGACCGCGGTGCCGAGCAACATCGACTCCTTCGACGCCTCGCCCAACGAGCTCGGCGTGAAGTTCCGGGTCGGCGGGCCGAGCTCGGTCACGGGCGTCAAGTTCTACAAGGCCAGCACCAACACCGGCACGCACGTCGGGAAGCTGTGGACCTCGTCGGGCCAGCTGCTCGCCTCCGGCACCTTCACCGGCGAGACCGCGAGCGGCTGGCAGACGCTGACCTTCGCCAATCCCGTGCCGGTCGCCGCCAACACCACCTACGTGGCGTCGTACTACACGCCCACCGGGCACTACTCGTACACCAGCAACTACTTCGCCAACCAGGGCGCGGGGCTGTCGGCCGTACGGCTGCTGCAGTCGGGGGTGGACGGTGCGAACGGCGTCTACCGGTACGGCTCGGGCGGGGGCTTCCCGAACCTGAGCTGGAACAACACCAACTACTGGGTCGACGTCGTCGTCGACACGGTGGGGGCGGAGACCGAGCCACCGACGATCACCGCGAAGACCCCCGCAGCGGGCGCATCGGGTGTCGGGCTCAACGCCACGGTGACCGCGACCTTCAGCCACGATGTCGACCCGCAGAGCATCGAGTACTCACTCACCTCGAGCAGCGGTTCCGCCCCGGCCAGCTTCCGCTACGACAACACCACGCGCACGGTGACCATCCAGCCGCAGAACGCCCTGACCCCGTCGACCACCTACACCGCCTCGGTGCGGGCGACCGACGCCTGGGGCAACACCATGGCGGCGCCGTACACCTGGACCTTCACCACCGGCACGTCGGTCAGCTGCCCCTGCTCGGTCTGGAACGACTCCGTGGTGCCGACGACCCCCAGCGCCTCCGAGGTGAACTCCCTGGAGCTGGGCATGCGGTTCACCTCGGCCCTCGGCGGCTACGTCACGGGCGTGCGGTTCTACAAGGGCAGCGCCAACACCGGTACGCACACCGGCACCCTCTGGTCGAACACCGGCACCCAGCTCGCCACCGGAACGTTCACGAACGAGAGCAGCAGCGGCTGGCAGACGCTGATGTTCGACCAGCCGGTCCCCATCACGGCCAACACACCGTACGTGGTCTCGTACCACACGGATGTGGGTCGTTACGCCTACACCGGCAACCAGTTCACCCAACCGACGGTGTCCTACCCGTTGACGGCGGTGGCCGACTCACCGAGTGGCGGGAACGGCCTGTTCCGAGCCGGTTCAGGTGTCGCCTTCCCGACCTCCACCTGGAATTCGGCGAACTACTGGGTTGACGTGGTGTTCACGACGACTCCGTGAACGGCCGCGGGCCCGCGCCGGCACCGGTGCGGGTCCGCGGCACTGAGCGCGGACGAGGCAACGGAAGGGTGTCAGTGAGTACGGTCAGCGTGGTCATTCCGTGCTACAGGTACGGGGACTATCTCCAGGCGTGCGTGAGCAGTGTGCTCGACAACCAGCCCAACGTCGACGTACGCGTGCTCATCATCGATGACGCCTCGCCGGACGACTCCGCCGAGAAGGCACGGGCCATCGCGGCGGCGGACCCACGGGTCGAGGTCCGGGTCCACGAGACCAACCGGGGCCACATAGCCACCTACAACGAGGGCCTGCTGGAGTGGGCCGACGGCGACTACACCGTCCTGCTCTCCGCCGACGACCTCCTGACGCCGGGAGCGCTGACCCGGGCGGCCGGGGTGCTGGACGCCAACCCGAACGTCGGCTTCGTCTACGGGCGCCCGGTGCACTTCACCCACCCCGGTCCGCCGCCGGCGGCCCGCACCCGGGACCTGGGCCACCGCGTCTGGCCCGGGCACTGGTGGCTGGAGCGGCGGTTCCGCGAGGCCACCGGCTGCATCACCTCGCCCGAAGTCGTGGTGCGTACCGACCTGCAGCGCAAGGTGGGGGGCTACGATCCCGAGCTGCCGCACGCCGGCGACATCGAGATGTGGATGCGGCTGGCCGCGCACGCGGACGTCGGCCATGTGCGCGGGGCGGACCAGGCGTACTACCGCCTGCACGGCGGAAACATGTCGCAGACGGACTACGCCGGCCAGCTGGACGACCTGCGCCAGCGTAAGGCGGCGTACGACGCGGTGGTGCGCCGCTGCGGCGACCTGCTGCCCGACGCCGACCGGCTCGACGCGATGGTGCGCCGGCGCCTCGCCCGCCACGCCCTCCGGCGCGCGGTGCGGGCCTACGACCGAGGCCGTACCGCCAGCGTGCCCGAGGACGATCTGATCGCGTTCGCCGCGGAGTGCTGGCCGGAGTACCGCGCGCTGCCGGAGTACCGAGGCCTGCGGGTCCGGAAGCGGATCGGGCCGACGGTGATGCCGTACCTTCAGCCGCTGGTGCTCACCGCGGTCGCCGCCAAGGGTCGCGAGTGGCTGTGGTGGCAGTCCTGGAAGCGGCGCGGCATCTGACGGACCATCGCGGCCCGGGCGGTGCTACCGTCCGGGCCGCCGCAGCGGCACCACCGTCGTCGTGACGACCTTGGTCTTGACGGCGTGCTCGGCCGGGACCGATCGGACGATGACCGCGCCGGAGGCGACGACCACGTCGTCCCCCAGGACGACGTTCGGCTCGACGAAGATGCCGGTGCCGAGCCGCACCCGGTCGCCCACCGTCACCTTGCCCGATGAGACGCACGACGGGCCGGTCGCGTTGTCGGAGCCGATCCGACTGTGGTGGTCGAACGAGGTGTAGGCGGAGAGAAAGTTGTTGTCTCCCATCCGCACTCCGGTGCCGAGATGCACGAAGGCACAGATGATGTTTCCCTGCCCGAGGAGCACGTCGGTAGCGATCTTGGCGGTGGGGTCGATGGCGTTCGCCAGGGGGATGCCGGCCTCCGCGCACACCTCCCGGAAGCGTTGCCGGGTCTTCACCGAGGTGCCGATCGCGATGATCGCGGCGTCGTACGCGCCCTCGGCGAAGAGCGCGGCGAGCCGGTCCGTTCCGCCGACGATCGGCACGCCATGCACGTCGGCACCCCACCGCTGCGGGTCGTCGTCGACGATGGCGACGGTCCGCTGCGTCGTGGACCCAGCCAGGATGTCGATCACCTGGGTGGCGCCCAGCGCCCCGCCGATGAGCAGGATGCGCTGCACGCCGGGCTCGGCCGTCAGAGGCGCCGGGAGGGCGTCGTGGCCGACGCCGGCCGCGCGGGCGGCCGCCTCCACGTCCTTGGCGGTGATCAGCCGTCCCAGGTGGAGGGTCGCCAGGTCGACGCCCAGTTCCGCGGCCCGCTGCACGGCCTTGGCGCTCGCCCGGACGAGTGCCGGAGCCTCCGCCGCGGCCGCCGCCCGCGTCTCGCGCTCCCGCACGTACTCGGCGAGGTCGGCCGACGTCTCGAAGAGCATGGCGATCGGCTCGGCGAGGGGGACCTCCTGCAGCCGTCCAGCCAGTTGCAGGACGATGCCGGCCTCGGGAGCGACGACCTCGAGCACCGCCTTGCTGGTCTCGATCTCGGCGAGCAGGGTGTCCGCTTCCACCTTGGCTCCGTCGTCGACGAACCATGCCACGAGCACGCCGTGCTCGCTGTTGACGTCGCTGGTCGGCACCATTACCGGCTTCACGTTCTCTCCTTGACGCAACTTTCGGCTCAGACGACCGCGGCGCGCAGAGCCGCCTCGATCCGGCCCTCGCCGACCAGGACCCGGCTCTCCTTGACCTTGGATGACGGGATGACGGCGGGCTCGCTGGCCACGACGTCGACGGGGGCACGTAGCTCCCGGAACAGCCGGCGGGACATCGTCGCGGCCGCCTCGGTGCCCCACGACCAACCCCCGGTGCCCTCTTCCACCGTGACCAGCCGTCCGGTGACGCCGACGGAGCGCTCGACGGGCGCCCAGTCCATCGGAGCGAGCTGAGCCGGCACCAGCAGCTCGACGAAGATCTCTTCCTCGACGGCGAGCCGTTCGACCACCTTCGCGGCGAGCATGGCCTGGTATCCGTAGGCCAGGACGGTCACCCCACACTCCTCGCGGGGCACCGCGGCGAGGCACACCGTCGGCAGCATGCCGGGGCTGGCATCCTGCGTCGCCAGCAGGTCTCCCAACCGACCGTTGGCGGGCACGGTCAGGTGCTGCGGGTAGAGCAGCTTGTGCTCGACGTAGAGGACCGGGCTGTCCTGGGCGAGGAACTCGTCGAAGACCACCCGGGGATCGTGCACCAGCGACGCGGCGACCACCCGCAGATGTGGCACGCCGAGGAAGTGCTTCTCCAGGCTCTGGCTGTGCGTCGGACCGTATCCCCGGTGACCGCCGGAGGGGGCGCGCACGACGACCGGACAGGTCGCCTGGCCGGCGTACATCGCCTGGTATTTGGCGATGTGGTTGACGACCTGATCGAAGACGAGGGTGAGGAAGTCACCGAACATGATCTCGGCGATCGGCCGGTAGCCGGCCAACGCCAGTCCGGCGGAGATCCCGGCGATCGCGCCCTCGCTGATCGGGGTGGTGCGGACCCGGTCCGGAAAAGCGGTGGAGAGCCCCCGGGTCACCTTGAACGCTCCGCCGTACGGGTCGGCGATGTCCTCGCCGAGGACGAGCACCCGGGGGTCGGCGGTGAGGCAGGTGCGGAGCGTCTCGTTCAGCTCCTTGGCGAAGATCACGGCAGTTCCCGCGCCGTCGAAACCACCTGCGCCAGCGCGGCGTCCACCTCGTCGTCGATCATCCGTCGCTCGTCGTCCCCCAGCCGGCGACCGTGGATCAGCAACGGCTCGACGGCCCAGCGGGCCGCGATCTCCTCGGCGGGGCGTTCGTCGTCGCTCTTGGAGTGGTGACACAGCCGGTACGTGTGGATCAGCAGGACCCGGGGACCACCTCCGCCGCGCACCGCGTCGACCTCCGCCCCGGCGGCCTCGCGCAGCTCCATCACGTCGGTGCTGTCGACCTCGCGTACCGGGATGCCGAAGGCCTCGAACCTGCCCGGCATGCTGCCCGCCAGGTTGGCCCCGATCGGCGTGCTCTGCGCCCACCGATTGTCCTCGCAGACCACGAGGAGCGGCAGCCGCCAGAGCGCGGCGATGTTCAACGTCTCGTAGAGCAGCCCCTCGCCCAGGGTGCCGTCGCCGATGAACACGACGCTCACCCGGCGGACGCCGTCCAGTTGCCCGGCGAGGGCTATCCCGGCGGCGGCCGGCACGATGCCCCCCTGGACGCCGTTGGACTTGAATCCGGGCGCGCAGATGTGCTGGCTACCGCCGATGCCCCGACACACCCCGGCGTCCTTGCCCATGATCTCGGCGAGCAGCCCCAGGGCGTCGCCGGTGCGGGCGAGGTAGTGACCGTGGCAGCGGTGGTTGCTGAACACGTGGTCCTCCTCGACCAGGTGCTCCATCACCGCCACCGCGTCGGCCTCCTGACCGATGCACGCGTGGGTCGTGCCATTCAGGACGCCCTCTTCGAAGAGCGAGAGCAGCGTTTCCTCGAAGCGGCGGATAAAGCGCATGCGCCGGTAGAGCCGGCGCTCGTCGGATTCGCCGGGCAATCCGATGAGCCGTTCGTCGACAGGACCCGGAACGTACGGGGAGGTGGTGCGATCAGCACCAGCCGCCGGCCAGAGATCAGGTTCGGCCAGATTCACGCCGCGCCATGTGGTTGCCGTCGACACTGTCCGCCTTCCTATTTCCGCACGACACGCTCGGTGCCATGGTTCGCATTGACCGGGCCTGCCGCGGCCACGTTACCGGGCTTCGTCCATTCGGCAGGAGAAACCTTTATCCATCCCGTGTCGACGGGGATCTCGGGAATCCGACTGAATGGGCAACGGCCCGTGGCCGTGCGGCGGCTCCGGCGCGCCGCCGTCGCTGGCACACTAGCCCAGTCGGCACGGCCCGGGGCGTGACGAGAACCGTTCTGCCGGATACCCGTCACGGTCCCTCCGCAGCCCGCCTCAGTTGGTAGCTTGCCTGCCGGGTCGGCCGGTGCGACCGGCATCCGCACCGGCTCGCCACCCGCCGACCGGTTGCCGTTCGAGGCGCCGGCTCGTCCGGTCACCGTTGGGTCCGCCCGGTCGCTGATCGACCCCTGCCCGCCGCGATCGCGGCAGATGGAGTAGCGCCAGATGATTCCACTCGTCGACCTGCGGGCCGCCCACGCCGAAGTGGCCGAGGACGTCAGCACCGGCTTCAAGCGCGTCATCGAGAACACGGCGTTCGTCGGCGGCGCGGAGGTCGCGGCCTTCGAGCGCGAGTTCGCCGGGTTCTCTGGCGTGCAGCACTGCGTCGGTGTCGCCAACGGTACGGACGCGGTCGAGCTGGCCCTGCGGGCGTCCGGCGTGCGGGCCGGGGACGAGGTGGTGCTGCCGGCGAACACGTTCGTCGCGACCGCCGAGGCCGTGGCCCGGATCGGGGCCCGCGTCGTGCTCGTCGACATCGACCCGGCGACCTACCTCCTCGACGTCGACGCCGCCCTGGCCGCCGTCGGCCCGGCCACCCGGGCGGTGGTCCCCGTGCACCTCTACGGGCAGCTCGCCCCGGTCGAGCGGCTCCGCGCCGGACTCGCCGGCCGCGGCGTTGCGATCGTGGAGGACGCCGCGCAGTGCCAGGGCGCCACCCGCGCCGGCGTCGGAGCCGGCACCGGCGGCGTCGCGGCCACCAGCTTCTACCCCGGCAAGAACCTGGGGGCGTACGGTGATGCCGGGGCGGTGCTGACGGACGACGCCGGACTCGCCACCGTGGTGCGCACCCTGGGCAGCCATGGTGGCCTGGTGAAGTACGTCCACGAGATGATCGGGGTCAACAGCCGGCTCGACGCGCTGCAGGCGGTGGTGCTGCGGGCCAAGCTGACCCGCCTGGCCGCGTGGAACGACGCCCGCCGGGCCGCCGCCGCCCGCTACGACGAACTGCTCGCGCCCCTCGACGTGACGCGTCCGGTCGTCCTCGCCGGCAACGAGCACGTGTGGCACCTCTACGTGGTGCGGATCCCCGGCGGCGCCGGGCGCCGCGACGAGGTGCTTCGGCGGCTGAACGAGGCCGGTGTGGGCGCGGGCATCCACTACCCCTACCCGGTCCACCTGACGCCGGCGTTCGCGGACCTGCCGTACGGCCCGGGCAGCTTCCCGCAGGCCGAGCGGGCGGCCACCGAGATCCTCTCCCTGCCGCTGTTCCCGCAGATCACCGCCGACCAGCAGGCAACCGTCGCGCGCGCGCTCGCGGCCGCGCTGCGGTCAGTGGCCTGACGCGCCCCCGCCATGTACGTATCGGTCCGGGACCGCCCCGGCGCGGATCCGGCCGGCGAGCGCGGCAGCCGGCTGCCCCGGGTCGGCGCCACCGTGGTGCTGCTCGGCGTCGTCAGCCTGCTCACCGACGTCTCGTCGGAGATGGTCGCCGCGGTGCTGCCGGTCTATCTCACCGCCGAGCTCGGGCTCGGTGTGCTGGCGTACGGCCTGGTCGACGGGCTCTACCAGGGCGCCAGCGCGCTGGTCAGAATCTTCGGCGGGTATCTCGGCGACCGGTCCCACCGGCCGAAGTGGGTCGCCACCGCCGGCTACGCCCTCTCGGCGGCGAGCCGGCTGGCCATGCTGCCCGCGCACGGGCTCGGCGCGGTCACCGCGGTGGTGACCGCGGACCGGCTGGGCAAGGGGCTGCGTACCGCGCCACGGGACGCGCTGATCGCGGATGCGTCGGATCCGCGCACGCTGGGCCGTTCGTTCGGCGTCCACCGGACCCTGGACACCATCGGCGCGGCCGCCGGCCCGCTGGTGGCGTTCTCGCTGCTGTGGTTCCTGCCCGGGAGCTACTCGGCGGTCTTCGTCGCGTCGTTCGCGTTCGCCGTGCTGGGCGTTGCCGTCATGGTCCTCTTCGTGCCGGACCGGCGCCGGCCGACGGCGGCCCTGCCGGTACGGCGGGTGCTCCGGGAACTGACCGGTCCGCGGCTCCGGCGTCCGCTGATCGCCGCCGGCGTGCTGGGCCTGTTCACGATCGGCGACGGCTTCGTCTACCTGTCCCTGCAGGATCGCGACCAGTTCGCGGCGAGCTACTTCCCGCTGCTGTTCGTCGGCACGAACGTCGCCTACCTCGCCCTGGCGATCCCGCTGGGCCGGCTCGCCGACCGGGTCGGGCGCGCGCGCGTCTTCGTCGGGGGCCACCTGGCGCTGCTCGTCGCGTACCTGGTCGCCGCCGCACCGCTGGGCGGCCTGGGGGGGACGGCCACGGCCCTGGTCCTGCTGGGTACGTTCTACGCCGCGACCGACGGCGTGCTCGCCGCGCTGGTCAGCCGCCGAGTGACCAGCGACGCGCGGGGGAGCGGTATCGCCGCCGCCCAGACCGTCGTCGTGATCGCACGGTTCGCCGGCGCGCTCGCCTTCGGCAGTCTGTGGCAGCTGTTGGGCCGCCAGGCGGCGCTCTGCCTGCTGGCCGGCCTGTTGATGACGGGAGTGGTGATGGCCGCTTGGCTGCTGTCGGGGCGGGACCGCCCCGATCCCGTGGCGGTGCCCGGGTCCGACGCGGCGGCGGAGGAGCAGCGATGAGCGGGCGGTTACGGGTCTGGACCCTGGCCGTCATCGTCCTGGTCACCCTGCTCGGCACGGTCGGCTACATCTACTCCGTCCGGCGGGAGCAGACCCAGGTCGTGGCGGCGGCGCCGCCGGTGCCCACCGGTTCGGACGTCGCGGCGGTGACCGCCGGCGCCCATGTCGTGTTCCGCAGCACCGCAGCCGGTGACGACTACGGCCGGGTGGCGGTGGTCCCGCTCAGCGACCCGGCCGGGCCCCGGGCGTTCACCCAGGCCGCCTGCGACCGGGTCTACGCCCGGCGCGGCGAGGCGGTGTGCCTGTACGCCAAGCCCGGCCTGGTGACCACGTACCGCGCGCAGGTCCTCGGTCCCGACTGGACGGTGACCCGCGAGCTGCCGCTCGCCGGCGTGCCGAGCCGCACCCGGCTGTCACGCGACGGGTCGCTCGTGGCCACGACCACCTTCGTGGCGGGGCACAGCTACTCCACCCCCGGCCAGTTCTCCACCGAGACCCTCGTGACCAGGGTCGCCGACGGGCACTCCAGCAACATCGAGCACTTCCAGCTGATCGTCCACGGCAGGCGGGTGGCGGCCGCGGACCGCAATCTCTGGGGGGTCACGTTCGCCGACGGGGACACCTTCTACGCGACGGCGGCGTCGGGCGGCCGGACCTGGCTCGTCCGGGGCAGCCTTCGCGAACAGCGACTCGTCGCGCTTCGGGAGGACGCGGAATGCCCGTCCCTATCGCCGGACGGCACCCGGATCGCGGTCAAGACGCGGGCCGGCCAGGCGCCGGGGCACTGGCGGATCGCGGTGTACGACCTCGCCAGCGGCCGGTCGACCACCCTGGCCGAGCAGCGCAGCGTGGACGACCAGATCGAGTGGCTCGACGACCGCCGGGTGATCTACGGCCTGCCGCGGAGCGGGGAGGGACCGTCGACGAGCGACCTCTGGGTCGTGCGCGCGGACGGCGGCGGCGTCGCCGAGTTGTTCATCCGCGATGCGTGGTCGCCGGCGGTCGTGCGGTAGTCGCCTTCTCCGCCGCGACGGCGGCGGGCGCCTTCCCGGTCGCCGGCTCCGGCGCTGGTCGGGAGAGCTTCGTCGTGTCCCGACGGCGGGGCGACCAGCCCTTCAACGCCATCGCCGGCCGCTCCACGACGTGCCAGGACGCGACGGCAAGCGCGACCGTGGCAACGGTGCAGATCGCGACGTAGGGAATCAGGCCGAGCCGTGGCACGCCCACCAGGGCCAGGAGCTGCTGGACCGGGAAGGCGTAGATGTAGCAGCCGTAGGAGTAGTCGTGCCGGCGGCCGACCCGGCGCGTCCAGCGGGGCAGGCGGACCGCCAGCCACAGGACGAGGTAGGCGAAGGCCGGATAGCCCAGCACCGCGAACGCGCCGAACTGGGTGGTGGCGACCACGACGGCAGCGGCGGCGACGGCGAGGCCGTCGTGCAGGACGATCCGCTCCCGGTAGAGCTGGCAGACGGCGCCCAGGAGGAACACGTAGGTCAGGTAGACGAGGGAGTAGCTGTCCAGCCCGCCCACCCCGAAGACCGGGCCGTGCACGCCCTGCGGCCCCGGGATCTCCGGCGCCCGGAGCAGGTCGTGCAGCAGGACGGCGGCCCCGGCCAGCGCGAGGATCGTCACGAGCCACCGGGCCCGGCGCAGCACCCCGACGGCCGCCAACCCGGCGACCAGGAGGTAGCAGAGCACCTCGTAGAGGAGGCTCCAGAGCGAGCCGTCGAAGACCGACGTGCCGGTGCGCTGCCCGTACGGGGTGTCGAGCAGCAGGCCGGAGATGCCGTACTGCCGGATCGCGATGAAGGCGTTGCTGACGACGTACTGGAACGGTCCGTCGGCGGCGCCGAAGAGGCCGCGGAGCGTGCCACGCTCCCACAGGGACACGATCGGGGCGAAGACGAAGGCCGTCACCACCAGGCACACCCACAGGCCCGGCAGGATCCGGAGGCCACGGTGCCAGAGGTAGCGCAGGACCGGGACCCGGGCGCCGCTGCGGGTGATCAGAAAGCCGGAGATGACGAAGAAGCCCAGGATTCCGATCTCGCCGAGCGCCGTCTGGCCGTTCGTGAGGCCGGCGCCCGGGTCGTCCGCGCCGAAGCCGAGCGGCAGCGAATGGGACACGAGTACGGCGAAGGCGAACATCAGCCGCAGAAAGCCGAAGCTGTTGTCCGCCGACGAAAAGGCAGAGGCGAGGTTCTGCCTTGCCCGGATTCCCGCCACCACGGCGAAAGTCAACCACGGCGGGGGAGCAGGGTAGCTGTCTTCCTCGGTCGGGAAGTCGACACCGACGGGCCGGAAATCTGTTACCCCATAACCGCTTTGCCGTATTGGGACGGCTTTCCCTGGGTGTTGGCGAAGATTACGCTGGCCGCCATGTCTGCCCGAGGTGAGACCGCAACGCCGCCCACGGTGCTGCCGAGATGAAGGCGTTCCTCGCCGTCTCGTACGCGCCGGGCAGCCTGACCGCGACCGACGAGGCGTGCCGGGCCGAGGCCCTCGCCCGCCTCGGTGCCGGCGCGCGGATGTTGCCCACCGAGGACGGTTGGCTCGCCTGCCACGGCGCGGACCCGGGCGACCGGGTCGACGACAGCGGCACCGCCTTCACGCTGCGCCTGGGCCGGGCGGCGCGTACCCGGGTCGCCGATGTCACCACCGCCGAGTTGGCCGAGCAGTTGGGCCGGGGCACGAAGGCGGACGGCGGCGCGCTCGCCGCGCTCGTGCCGCCGTTCGCCGCGGCACACCGCTCCAGGGCCGGCGAGCCGATCGTGGCGGCCACGGACTGGCTCGGCTTCCGGCAGCTCTTCTGCTGGCAGGGCGACGGCGTGGCCGCGATCTCGACGAGTGCGCTCGCCCTCGCCGCGCTGGCCGGGGCGGGGCTGGACCACGGGGCCCTCGGCCTGCAGAGCCTGGTCGGCTGGCAGGTGGGGCTCGGTACGGTCTTCGCGCAGGTCGAAAAGGTGCCCGCCGGATGCCTGGCGGTGCTGGACGCGGGCCGGGTGGAGACGCACCGCTACGTGGAGCAGTCGCTCGCCCTGGACGGCCCCGAACCGTCCCTACCCGAGACCGTCGACGAGATGGCCGGGATGCTGCGGGAGTTCCTCGGGGCGTACCTCGCTGACCATCCCAGCACGGTGCTCCAGTTGACCGGCGGCCAGGACACCCGCGTCCTGCTCGCGGCGCTGTCCCCGGCGACCCGCCGCGGGCTCCGCGCGCTCACCCTGGACGTGCGGGGCGGCCGGGACGCCACGCTGGCCCAGAAGCTGAGCGCGCTGGGTGGGCTGGACCTGCATGTCCACTGGCTGGACGAGCAGCCACCGGTCACCCCGGCCGCGGCCCACCGCACGGCGCTGCAGGCGGCGGCGGCGCTGGACTGCATGGCCAGCCCGCTGGCCCTGGCCCCGTTGCTCCTCGCCGAGGGCCACCTCGAGCAGGGGCATCGCCTCTCCGGGCTCGGCGGGGAAGCCTGCCGCGGCTTCTACTACTTCGGCCAGCCCCGCAACGCGACCACCTCGCCGCAGCTGATCGGCCAGTTGGCGAACTGGCGCCTCTACGCGAACGAGGCCGTCGACGCCCGCGCACTCGAACCGGGCTTCGTGGCCGCCGCCCGCACCGACGCGGTCGAACGAATCACGGCATCCTTCGACGGCGCTCCGTCACACTGGCTGCGGGCCACCGACTACTTCTATCTCTACCAGCGCATGCAGCGATGGGCGGGAGCCCACGGCTCGGTCGCGGCCGTCAACCGCTTCTTCATCAACCCGATGTTCGATCGCCGCTTCATCCAGCTGGCGCACTCCGTGCCGCCGGACCAGAAGGGGAGCGGCCTGCTGACCGGGCAGCTCATCCAGCGGCTCGACCGCGAACTGGCCGCGGTGCCGCTGGATTCCGGGCTGGTTCCCGCCCGATTGGGGCAACGCGGCATGCGCGACCGGGCGGCGGCGGCCCGGGTCACCGCCCGAAAGCTCTCCGGCAAGGTCCGGCAGCGGCTGCGCCGTTCCGGCCGGGCGCAGCTGGGCGCGGCCGAGGTGGCGGCGCTCGTGGTCGAGCACTGGCGCAGCGAGCCGGACGTCCTCGCACCGCTGCGGACCACCGGCATCGTCCGGGACGCATGGCTGGACGAGTTGCTGACGGGCCGGCGGGAGTCCGCCCCGGCCACGGTGACCTTCCTGACCAACCTCCTGGTCGCCACCGCGCCGCAGCCCGTCAGCTGAGGCCACCTGCCCGCCGGCGTGCGGCGCACCGTGACCACGGAACCCGCTCCGCGCCGACACCGGGACGAGCCGCTCGCGCATGCCGGCTGCGCGGGGTCATCCATGGTTCAACGTCGATACAGGTGACTTGGCGGCATTTCGTTCGTTGTCTTGGTGTGCCTCGTGCAGGACAGGTCAGGTTCTCGGGCGAGCGTCCTCCCCGATCGCCGAGCGAACCCGGTGCTGATCCCGGCGCCTCCGTCGCCCCCGTGCAGCGTGCGGCGGGTGAATCGCGCGCGTCCGCCGCCGGCCAGGGCTGACGGCGGGTGTCTCATCCGGACCGTCGGCTGATCGCGTCGGACGCACCAGCCGTCGACGCCCGCGACACCGCATCTGCCGTGCCGGCGTTGGCCCGTTCCGGATCCGAGTGACACCACTTGTGGAGAAGGGAACCACATGGTCAGGAAATCGCGAGCGGTCATCGTGCTGGCCGTCGCCGGCGCGGTGGCGATCTCCGGAACGGCGCTGGCGGGTCGCGTAGCGACCAGCCCGGGCGGCGTGGAGACCGCGGCGGTACCCCCCGGAACGTACTCGCTGTGGAGCAGCTCAGCGGTGCCGGGCACGGTGACCGACCCGGACCGGCAGGCCGTGGAACTGGGGCTGAAATTCACCGCCACCCAGGACGGCAGCGTCCTCGGCGTCCGGTTCTACAAGTCGAGGACGAACACCGGCGTGCACACCGGCAGCCTCTGGACGAGCAGCGGCACCAGGCTGGCCACCGTCCGGTTCACCGACGAGAGCCGGTCCGGATGGCAGTACGCCGCCTTCTCGGCCCCGGTGGCCGTCAAGGCCAATGCGCTCTACGTCGTCTCGTACCACACCACCGTGGGCCATTACTCGGCCGACGACCGCTACTTCGCCGCGACCCGCAGCCGGGGCCCGTTGCGCGCGCCGGCCGACGGGTCGCAGGGCGCCAACGGCGTGTACCGGTACGGCGCGGGCGGATTCCCGAACCGGGGCTACCGGGCCACCAACTACTGGGTCGACGTCGTCTTCAAGCCGGGCGCTCCGGCCACGTCCAGTCCCACCCCGCTACCCACGACCGCATCCCCCCGCCCCACCTCGCCCAGTCCCACCCCGACCGCGGCGCCGACGCCCAGCGCCACCCCGCCCGCACCGACTCCGACCACCACCGGCAACCCCGACAGCACCGGCGGCGGCAGGTACCCGCAGCGCTTCTCCGTGGGTGCCCCCGGGGTCGGCAGATACCGCCAGTCCGATGCCCGGCTGCCCGTGCCGGCCGGCTACCAGGAGGTGTTCCCGCACAACGCCGGGAGCAAGGAGTGGGACCTGTACGAGTGCAACGGCACGGTGAATCTCGACCACAAGTACTTCCATGCCTTCATCTACATCGGCACGAACTGTCACGGCACCGTCAACATCACCAACTCCATCATCGCGCCGCCACCGGGTTCCGCCAATCGGGCCATCCTGGTCAACGCGGATTCCTCGGCCAGCCTCCGCATCAACATCAGCAACACGACCATCCGGCCGGAGCCGGTGGGCCTCGGCATGACGAGCGCCCCGTTGACCGAGCACGCGATCAACGACTGCCCCACCTGCACGATCCAGCTCAGCCACGTAGACGTGGCGAACTCCGGCGGCATGTGCCTCTGCGGGGCGAACACCACCATCGAGTACAGCTGGCTCCACGACAACTACATCGCCCACCTGGCCGATCCGTCCCAGGCCCACACCGGGGGCGTCTTCCCCTACGGCGGCACCGGTCCGCTGGAGATCAGCCACAGCCGGCTCGAGCCGGGCGTCAACGCCTACACCGGCGCGGAGATCCCCGACTACTGGCAGGCCATCACCGCCGTGCTCTTCACCCAGAGCGCGGGCGGCTCCCTGCTGCGCAACTACCAGGTCCACGACAGCTTCATCTCGCTCGGGGCCTTCGGCCTGTACGCCCAGGACGGCGAGGGGCTGCGCCTGCGCGACAACGTGTTCGGGCCGACGCACTGGGGCTACACGAGCCGGTGCGGGTCGGGATGCGCCGTCACCTTCGCCGACTGGACGAACAACGTCGTGGGCACGATCGACGGCACCCCGACAACGCAGCTGGTACCCAGACCCGCCTAGGTGTACTGCCCGGGGAGGTGGGTGCCACCGCCGTTGAGGTGGTACGCCCGCTCCTCCGCGCTCTCGCGCGCCCGCAGAAACCGGTCGCTCCATTCCGGGTCACCGTCGGCGATGCGATCGACCACGTGCTCGTCGAGCACCCGTCCATCCGGCGGTACGAGCCCGACCGCGACCACCGTCTGTCCGTTCCGCCCGTAGTGCAGGACCTGCCAGCGCGCCGCGCGGGTCGCCCGTCGGCTGCGCCGCCCAGCGATGGCCGCCAGCAGGAAGTAGCAGCTGACGGCAACGACCAACGTGACGCCGACGGCGAGCAGCAGGGTGAGGGCCCGCACGGCGACCTCCGCCTCACTTGAGGGGTACGGTGGCGCCGGCCCCGGGAGCGTAAGTCGTCACTCCTGGAGGTAGCGCCTTGATGATGTCGATCTGGGCGCACGCGGAACAGGCGTCGTACCCCTGCTGCCGGGTCTTGTTGGCCTCCGCTTCCGCCTTGGCCTGCGCCACCCGTGCCTGGGACTCGCTGACCTGCGCGTACGCCGCCTGGGCTTTGTTCACCGCATCCTGCACTGTCTGCGGCAGGGTGACTCGGGCCAGGTTGAACTTGATGCCCTCGAAGAAGTTCCCGCCCAGCATCTCGGCCAGGTCCTTGGGGAGGCTGCTGTTCACGGCTTCCTGCACCTTGGCGATGTTCGTGTTGTTGGTCTGACCTCCGGTGTCCGGATTGGCGGGTGCCGGTGTTCCGGTGCGCTGCGCGCCGTTCTGGACCAGCGCGCAACTGGAGACCAGCTCCGCGCAGCGGAAGCTGTTGATCTGGATGCGCAGGTCGTTGTCGATCACGGGGCGGACGATCGCGTCGAGGAAGGTGCTCCAGCCCTCGTCTCCGTCGTAGGCGTAGCGCAGCTGGCCGTCGACGCCGCGGAACTGCCGGGTGCCGAACTTCGTGTCGAACGCCTTCAGGGTGTCGGGGTCGAGGTTGAGGGTGAAGTAGATGGTGCCCTCGATGCCCATTTCCACCCCGTCGCTCGACGGTGTGTTCACCACGTCAACGCCGGTCCGATCGCCGCGCTTGTTGTCGGACGTGATCGTGTAGAAGCGCTGCTGGGCGGGGTAGCGGTGGGTGGTGGAGTACGTGCCCGTCCAGGTGAGACCGGAGGCCGGCGGGATCACCTGACGCACCCGGTTGTTGTCGAACCAGCCGCCGTTGCGGACCACCCCGACCTCGCCGCCGGCCGTCTTGTCAAAGCCGCCGATGACAGCGGTGAGGGCCACGATCAGCACGACCGCGCCGGCCAGGACGGCCCCCGTGATCGGAAGAACTCGCCGCGGTTCGAACCCCACCGACGATCTGGTGCGCGGTGTGGCCATGGTGCACGCTCCCTCGCTGGTCATCGGGCCATCTGCCCGTCGCGATCAGGTTGGCAGCCAGTGTCAAGACCGTCAATCGACACCGGCTCCTTCCCGAGCATGCGGCCTGGAAGCTGCTGGCCGGCGCGATGAGCACCAAGCCGGACGAGGACGAACGGAACGCCGCTGACTCCGGCGGGTACGCGGCGGCGACTGCGCCGCTACGCCCTATCCGCCCCGCGACAGATTTTCGCCACTGACAAGAGCATGATCGACAGGACAAGCCCCAGGCGGCGGCCCGGGGCGGGCGGGGAGGTACCCGCCCGCCCCGGGTTCGGCGGCCGGTGAGGACCCGACCTAACGGCGGGCCAGCTTGCGGAGCACGGCCACGATGTGGTCCTGGTCGTCCCCGGTCAGCGCGTGGTGCAGCGGCAGGATGAGCGAGTCGCGGGTCAGCCGCTCGGTCACCGGCAGCGGCGCGGGCGTCACGTCGGCGTAGGCCGGCTCCAGGTGGGCGGCCATGATGCCGCGTCGGGCCGACACCCCGGCGGCGGCCAGCTCGGCGAGCACCTCGTCGCGGCCGGTGCCATACTCCGGGTCGATCAGCAGCCAGAACGACTGGAAGTTGGTCTCGCCGTACTCCGGGTCTCGGATCGGGGCCAGCCCCTCGATGTCGGCGAGCAACTCGTGGTAGCGGGCCGCCAGCGCACGCCGGTGAGCCACCAGATCCGCGAGGCGGCCGAGCTGCACGAGACCGATCGCCGCCTGGATGTCGGTCATCCGGTAGTTGAAGGCGGTCTCCAGGTAGGCCTCGAGTACCGGCTGGGCGCTGGCGTGCCGGTCGGCCGCGGAAACGTTCATGCCGTGTTCCCGCAACCGGCGCAGCCGGGCCGCCCACTCCGGATCGTCCACGGTGACCATCCCGCCCTCGCCCGTGGTCAGCAGCTTGCGAGGATGGAACGACCAGGCCGAGATCGTCGCGCCGGCGCCGACCGGCCGTCCGTACGCCGTCGACCCGGCGGCACAGGCCGCGTCCTCGATCAGCGGCAGCCCCCAACGGCCGGCGGCCTCGCGCAGCGCGGCGACGTCGAACGGTACGCCGCCCTGGTGCACCGCGATCACCGCCCGGGTCCGGGCGGTGCGCACCGCGTCGATCGTGGCCACCGTCAGGTTGCCGGTGCGGACGTCGACGTCGGCGAAGACCGGGGTGGCGCCGACGTAGCGCACGGCGTTGGCGGTGGCGATGAACGAGAACGACGGCACGATCACCTCGTCACCCGGGCCGATCTCCAGCACCACCAGCGCCAGATGGAGCGCGGTCGTGCACGAGCTGACGGCCACGCCGTGGCCGGCGCCGACCAGCGCGGCGAACTCCTGCTCGAACCGGGCCACCCGAGGCCCCTGGGCCACCCAGCCCGACCGTACGGCGTCGGCGGCGGCCTGCGCTTCCTCCTCGCCGAGCCGGGGGATCATCACCGGGATCCGGGCGCCGCTCACTGAACCGCCTTTTGTCTCACTCCTCGCGCTCACTTCTCGGCCCGCCACCAGTCGACCAGCCCCTGAAGCCCCTCGTGCAGGCCGATCTCGGCGCGAAAACCCAGCTTCTCCGCGGCGGCGGTGGTGTCGGCCAGCCGGCGGGTGACCCCGTTGACCGCGCGGGCCGGACCGTGCTCGGGGGCAAGGTCGGACTTCATCACGTCGCTGAGGGCCTGGGCCAGCTCCCGGAGGCTGGTCTCGGTGCCGCTGGCGACGTTGAACACCTCGTCGGTGACGTCCGCCCGGGCGGCCAGAATGTTGGCCCGGGCGATGTCGGCGACGTGCACGAAGTCCATCGTCTGCAGGCCGTCGCCGAGGATCAGCGGGGCGACTCCCGACTCGATCCGCTCCATCCAACGGATCAGGACCTCCGTGTAGAGGCCGTGGATGTCCATCCGGGGACCGTAGACGTTGAAGTAGCGCAGGGCGACGTAGTCCAGGCCGTACATGCTGTGGAAGCTGCGCAGCATGCCCTCGTTGAACGCCTTCGCGGCGCCGTAGAAGGTGTCGTTGTGATAGGGGTGGTGCCGCTCGTTGGTCGGGAACTCGTCGGCGAGCCCGTACACGGAGGCCGACGAGGACAGGATGACCTTGCGGACCTGGGCGGCGGCCGCCGCCTCCAGCACGTTGAACGTGCCGTCGACCAGCACCTCGTTGGCGAGCCGGGGCTCCTCGGCACACTGGGTGATGCGAATGGCGGCGAGGTGGAAGACCAGATCCTTGCCCCGGGTGAGCTCGTGCACGAGGGCGACGTCGCGGATGTCGCCCTCGACGAGGCGGACACTGCCGTGCGGCAAGGCTCGGGCGAGGTTCTCCCGTCGGCCACGGACGAAGTTGTCCAGGACGACGACCTCGGCCGCACCGCTGGAGACCAGCTGGTCGACGACATGGGAACCGATGGTGCCCGCCCCACCGGTGACCAGGGCCCGTGCCCCGGCGATCTCCACCGCGCTCATGCCGTTACTCCGCTTCGCGCCGCGCCGCCCGGAGCCATTGCCGCACCAGGTCCGATGATTCGCCTGCTCACTTCTGTCCATTCGCTGAGATCGACCACTTTTCCGCCATCGGCGAGGCTACGAGAGGCAGCCTCCAGAATGGCCATCACCCGCAGGCCGGACCGGCCGTCGGTCAGGGCGGGCGTGCCGGTACGGATCGACCGTGCGAACTCCTCGACCATGGTGCGCAGCGCCTCCCGCTCCGTCAGCGCCGGCGCCACCATGTCGCCCGAGCGGTACGACACCAGCATGTCCCGGCGCTGCTCGTCGCCGAGCTCCTCCGCCGAGGCCACGTCGACCCCGCGGTCGAAGATCGAGAGCCGCTGGCTGGGGTTGAGGTCGTCCCAGACCAGCGTGCGCTTCGACCCGCCGATGATCGCGGTCCGGATCTTCACCGGGGAGAGCCAGTTGACGTGGATGTGTGCGATCGCACCGGTGTTGAGGTGCAGGGTCAGGTAGGCGACGCAGGCCCGCCCCGCCCCGATCCGGTCCGCGCCGTGCGCGGCCACGGCGACCGGCGCCACGCCGGACGGGAGGATGAAGTCGAGAATCGACAGGTCGTGCGGTGCCAGATCCCACATCACGTCGATGTCGCGCTGGACGAGGCCGAGGTTGATCCGTACCGAGTCGAGGTACTGCAGCTCGCCCAGTTCCCCGCCGTGCAGCAGTTCGCGGATGCGCAGCACCGCCGGTGTATAGCAGTAGGTGTGGTCGCACATCAGCGACAACCCCTTCCGCTCCGCCTCCGCCACCAGCGCGCGCCCCTGCTCGACACCGGCCGCCAGCGGCTTCTCCACGAGCACGTGCTTGCCGGCCCGCAGGGCCGCCATCGCCACTTCGAGGTGGGTGCCGGCCGGCGTGGCGATGGCCACCGCGTGCACGCTGTCGTCGGCCAGCACCTCGGTCAGGTCGTCGGTCGCCTGGACCGTCGAGTAGTCACCGAGCACCCGTTGAGCCCGGCGCACCTGGAGGTCGCAGAGCCAGCGCAGCCGGAATTCCGCCGAGGATTGAAAGTTGCGGACAAGATTCGGTCCCCAGTAACCGGCGCCGATGACGGCCACGCCGATCGGTTCGCCGGCGGCAGCGTGCGATGAGTTCACGGATATCCGTTTCGCTAGTCAGGACAGGACCATTCGCTGACGAGAGAGTTGGTGGCGACGTCCATTCGGCAAACTACCGAGGCCGTCGTCGGATACGCCAGCGTCGACCCGGAATTCCGGCGGTGCCGCCGGGGTCAACCGGTCCGTTTGGTTTGCCCACCCTCCTCGAATGGCCCCTTCTGCGGGCGCTGGGTCGGCTTTCTGACATTGGCCTTGTTGTCGGCCGTCTACCGTTTCCACCCGCACAAAAGATCACCACATCGGAAGGAACGAGAGATGACGGACGCCCACGGGGCACCGCGCGACGGTGCGCGGATCGCTGCGACGGCCGATGTGGATGATCGTGCCGCCATCCGCCCCGGCACCCGCGTCTGGCACCTGGCGCAGGTCCGCGAGCACGCCTCGGTCGGCCGGAACTGCGTGATCGGCCGCGGCGCGTACGTCGGGCCGGGCGTCCGCCTGGGCGACAACGTCAAGCTGCAGAACTACGCCCTCGTGTACGAGCCGGCGGAACTGGCCGATGGCGTCTTCGTCGGGCCGGCCGCGGTGCTCACCAACGACGAGTACCCGCGCTCGGTCACCCCGGAGGGGCGGCTCAAGAGCGGCGACGACTGGACCGCGGTCGGCGTGGTGGTCGGTGAGGGTGCGGCGATCGGAGCGCGGGCCGTCTGCGTGGCGCCGGTCTCGGTCGGCCGGTGGGCGCTGATCGCGGCCGGTGCCGTGGTCACCAACGACGTCCCCGACTTCGCGCTCATGGTCGGAGTTCCCGCCCGCCGGATCGGCTGGGTGGGCCGGGCCGGTCAGCCGCTCGTCGCGAAGGACGACGGCCGGTGGATCTGCCCACGTACCGGGGCCGAGTACCGCGAGGACGAGGGACGGCTGATCGAACTGACCCCGGCCGGGCAGCCGGCGCGGGCGTGACGTTTTCATTCGGTGCCGGCCGGGATTCGGTCACCGCCGCAAATGCCCCGAACGCAGCAATGAGTCGGAAAGGCTCCGCGGTCAGGGCGGGCACAACAATTGTGCCCAGGTATTCGTATTTCCACCCGACGTCACGGCGTACTTCCTGGCGTTGACCTCTGCTGCCGGTCGGCGGGGAAGGCGTCCCACCGACGGGCCCGAGCCGGAAGGCGCTACCCTCGCCCGCGTGAACTGGCTGGAACTCGTCGGCTGGGCCGGCTCCGCGCTGCTGGTCTGGTCCCTGCTGCAGACGCGCATCCTGCGGCTGCGCGCGCTCAATCTGCTCGGCTGCCTCATCCTGATCGGCTACAACGCCGCCGTGCGGGTGTGGCCCATGGTCGGGCTGAACGTCGTGCTCGCCGTGATCAACGTCTGGTACCTGCGGAAGATGCTCGCCACCCGGCACGACGAGCAGACCTACCAGGTGGTCGAGGTGGGCACCGACGACGCGTTCCTGGCCCACACCCTGCGGGTGCACGCCGCCGACATCGCCCGGTTCAACCCCGACTTCCGCTGGGACCCGGCCGTCGGCCGGTCGGCCTTCCTGGTGGTCCGCGCCGACGAGGTGGTCGGCGTGGTGGTGTCGCACGCCGAGGCCGGCGGGGTCGCCCAGATCGACCTGGACTACGTCACCCCACCGTTCCGCGACTTCACCCCCGGCGAGTTCGTCTACCGGCGCAGCCGCCTCTTCACCGACCGCGGCTTCCGCCGGGTGGTCAGCCCGCCGGGCATGGTCGCGCCGTACTACCACCGGCTCGGCTTCCGCCCGGAGGGCGACGCGTACGTCCTGGACCTTCCCGCGACCGCCTGACGGGGACGCCGCGCCTGGGAGGATTCAGCGACCCGCCGGCGGGGCACAGAGGGGCCGACGCCGGCCGGTCCCCGGACGGCGACGGGCCGGCCACGGCGGCCGCCCCGGGTCCGTCGAGGGAGAGAACCGGGCGTGCAGAGCTACTGGAGCCAACTGGCCCTGGTCGGAGTTCTGGTGATCGTCAACGCGGCCTTCGCCGGCAGCGAGATGGCGCTGGTCTCGCTGCGGGACAGCCAGCTCCAGCGCCTGGAGGGGACCAGCCGCGCCGGCCGCACCCTGGCCCGGCTCGCCAAGGACCCGAACCGGTTCCTGGCCACCATCCAGATCGGCATCACCCTGGCCGGGTTCCTCGCCTCCGCCGCCGCGGCGGTCTCCCTGGCCAAGCCCCTCGTGCCGCTGCTCGCTGTGTTCGGCGAGGCCGCCGAGACGATCGCCATCGTGGCGGTCACCCTGGCGCTGACCTTCGTCACCCTGGTCTTCGGGGAGCTGGCGCCGAAGCGGATCGCCATGCAGTCCGCCGAGCGGTGGGCGCTCGTCGTGGCCCGCCCGCTCGACCTGCTGGCCAGCCTCACCCGGCCGGCGGTCTGGGCCCTCGGCGCCACCACCGACCTGGTGGTACGCCTCCTCGGTCTGAACCCGAAGCACCAGCCCGACGAGATCGGCCCGGACGAGCTGCGCGAGATCGTCGCCGGCAACCACGGCTTCACCAAGGAGCAGCGGATCATCATCGCCGGCGCGGTCGAGATCGCCGAACGGCAGCTGCGCGCGGTGCTCGTACCCCGGTTGCAGGTCTTCACGCTGGACAGCGGGACGACCGCGGAGGCCGCCCGGCTGCTCCTCGCGGCGACCGGCCACTCCCGGGCGCCGGTGGTCCGGCACGGCGGCCTGGACGACGCGGTCGGCGTGATCCACCTGCGCGACCTGGTCGGCGTCCCCGAGGACCGGCCGGTCGACGAGATCGCCCGCCCGCCGATGCTGCTGCCCGACTCGCTGCCGGTGGTCGACGCGCTCCGCCAGTTCAAGGCGGAACGCCAGCACATCGCCCTGGTGGTGGACGAGCGCGGCGCGGTGGACGGGATCGTCACCCTGGAGGACATCCTCGAGGAGATCGTCGGGGAGATCTACGACGAGACCGACCGCGACCTCAGCTCGGTCCGCACCGAGGACGACGGCACGCTGGTCCTGCCCGGCACCTTCCCCGTGCACGACCTCACCGATCTCGGCATCGAACTGCCCAACCGGCCGGGCGGCGACTACACCACCATCGCCGGGCTGGTGCTCATCTGCCTGGGACACATCCCCACCGTGGCGGGGGAGAGCGCCACGGTCGACGGCTGGGACCTCGCCGTCGCCGGCGTCGACCACCACGCCATCACCGAGGTCCGGGCCCGCCGGCGGGCCCGCCGCGACCGGCACGCCGACGCCGACGCCGCGGTCCTCGACGAGGCCCGGGGCTGACGCGGGTCAGCCCTTCCCGCCGGGCCGGCCGAACGGGAAGCCGGGCACCGGCGGCCGGAGCTGCACCCGGTCGGTGGGGATCTGGTGGGTGCTGCGGCCCAGCACCCGGGCGGCCGCCCGCAGCAGCCACGGCCCCGACGGGTGCAGTTCCGGCGCGACCAGGCGACTGGTCACCCGGGTCCACCAGTGGCCGGCCACGATCAGGTCGGTGATCCGCAGCCGGTCCGGCGGCCAGCCGCCCCGGACCACCACGTCGACGACCCGGCCCAGCCGCCGTCCGTGCAGGTCGTACGCGGTCCGGCCGAGCAGCTCACCCGCTCGCACGGTCCGCCCCCGGAATCCGGTCGATGAGGTGCCGGCGCAGCCACGATTCGACCGGCGGCGGCGGCAGGTCCGCCGCCGGGCAGCGCAGCCGGACCGCGCTGTCCACGTGCGCCACCAGGGTGAGCGGGATGCACAGCGGCGGCGCCGGCGGATGGTCGGTGAACCGGTCCGCGATCGCCATCAGGATTCGTCCGACCCGGCCGCCGATCCGCTGCCCGAGCGCCCCCCGCCCGGTGAGCAGGCAGTCCACGTACGGGAGGCCGTCGGCGTCGACGGCGAACGCGATGTCGTCGACCCGGCCGACCAGCCGGCCGTCGACGTCGACGATCTGCCGGTCGAGCAGTCGCTTGGCGAGCTGGAGCCTCAATGTCCCATCCTCGTGATGATCGCCAACGGGATCGCCGCCACCGACGCGGCGACGATGAGCAGCAGAAACAACGCGCCGAGCAGGTTCATCCACCGCCCGTTGACCCGGTCGCCCAGGTAGCTGCGGTCGTTCGCCACCACCAGGATCGGCAGGTACGTCAGCGGCAGCACCACCGCGCTGAGCACCAGCATGTACTCGGTGAGCCGGATCGGGTCCACGGTCGTCATCAGCATCAGCATCCCGAGCAGCACGCTGACCAGCAGCACGCTGTGGAACCGGGCGGCCTCCCGGGGGCTGACCCGCTTGCCCCACTGCCAGCCGAAGTACTGCGCCGCCGCGTACGCGGCCGACAGCCCGGTCTCCAGCGCGGCGCCGAACGTCACCGCGAAGAACGCCAGCACCGCCACCGCCAGCCCGGCCCCGCCCAGCGCGGTCACCACCGGCCGGGCCACCTGGTCGAGCGTGTCCAGCGACGTCCCCGACGGGTGGTACGCCACGGTCGCCACGGCGATCAGCGACAGCGCCAGGAACCCGCCCACCGGAAAGCCGATCAGCACGTTCGAGCGGGCGTGGGCCAGGTCCGCCGCACTCCACTTCTCCTCCACCCCACCGGAGGAGAAGAAGAAGACCTCGTACGGGCTGACCGTGGAGGCGAACAGCGCCACCGCCACGAACCAGTACACCGACCAGCTTGCCCCGTCGGAGCTGAGGTACAGGGCGCCGTGCCCCAGCTTCGCCCAGTCGGTGGGCAGGGCGAACAGCGCGACGGCGAAGACCAGCAGGGCCATCCCGGCCAGGCCGAAGATCCGCTCGATCAGCTCGAAGCGCAGCCGCCACAGCACCAGCCAGACCGCCACCGCGGCCGCCGGCACCCAGAGCAGGTAGCTCAGGCCCGTCGCCAGTTGCAGCGCCAGGGCCACCCCGCCCAGCTCGGCGGCCAGCGTGATCACCGTGACCAGCCAGGACGCGACCAGGTTGAGCAGCGCGACGCGCGGCCCGAGCCGCTCCCGCACCAGGTCGAACACCGCCCGGCCGCTCACCGCCGCGATCCGGCCGGCCATCTCGGCGTACGCGCAGATGCCGAGCACCCCGACCAGCAGCACCCAGGCGTGGGCCATGCCGAAGCGGGCGCCGGCCTGGCTCGCCGCGACCAGGTCGCCGATGTCGACGAAGCCGCCGATGGCGGAGAGGACGCCCAGCGTGGCGGCGAGGAGCTTCCTCACGGCGGGTCGGGAGCGGGCGGTCTCATCGACGCGACGATATCCGCGTCAGATGCCTCTTTTTGGGTGAATCGACCAGGCCGCCGCCCCCGGTCCCGGCCGGGTCAGGCGGCGGTGAGGTTCTGCAGCCGCACCTGGCCGCGCGCGACCAGCCGGCCACCCTCGTCGGCGATCTCCACCAGCCAGAGCTGCTGGCTCCGGCCCCGGTGGATCGGGGTGCCGACCGCGGTCAGGTCTCCGTCGCGGACCGCGCGCAGGAAGTCGGTCTGGTTGGACACGCCCACCACCTGGCCCTTGTCGCCCAGCCACAGGGCGCCGCCGATGCTGGCCGCCGTCTCCACCACCGAGCAGTAGACCCCGCCGTGCTGGATTCCGTACGGCTGGTGCAGCTCCGGGCGAACCTGCCAGCGGATCACCACCCGGTCCCCGCTGACCTCGTCGAACTTCAGGCCCAGCAGGGCGACGAAGCCCCCGGTCAGGTCCGGCATCTCCACGGCAGCCCCTCCTCGCCTCGACGGAGCCGTCAGCCTAGTCGGCCCGCCGTGGGCAAACCCGCTACGGGCCGGCGCCCCTGATGAGGGAGAATTGGTGACCGTGACCGACAGCAACGTCCCGCACGGGCGGGACTCCCTGACCGAAGACCTGCTGTGGCGGGGCCTGATCCAGGACTCGACCGGCGTTGACGAGCTTCGCGAGCTGCTCGACGGCGGGAACGCCACCTTCTATGTGGGCTTCGACCCGACCGCGCCCAGCCTGCACGTCGGCCACCTCATGCAGGTCACCACGGCCCGCCGCTTCCAGCTCGCCGGGCACCGGCCGCTGCTGCTGGTCGGCGGTGCCACCGGCCAGATCGGCGACCCGAAGGAGAGCGCCGAGCGGACCCTGAACCCGCCCGAGGTGGTCGAGGGCTGGGTCCGGCGCATCCATGACCAGCTCGCCCCCTTCGTCTCGTACGAGGCGGAGAACGCCGCCCGGCTGGTGAACAACCTCGACTGGACCGGCGAGATGTCGGTGGTGGAGTTCCTCCGGGACGTCGGCAAGCACTTCCCGGTGAACAAGATGCTGGCCCGTGAGGTGGTCAAGGCCCGGCTGGACAGCGGCATCAGCTTCACCGAGTTCAGCTACCAGCTGCTCCAGGCCAACGACTTCTTCGAGCTGCACCGCCGGTACGGCTGCCAGCTCCAGTACGGCGGCTCGGACCAGTGGGGCAACATCACCGCCGGCGTGGACTACATCCGGCGTCGGGGCGCCGGGCCGGTGCAGGCCTTCACCACGCCGCTGGTCACCAAGTCGGACGGCACCAAGTTCGGCAAGACCGAGGGCGGCGCGGTCTGGCTCGACCCCGAGATGACCAGCCCGTACGCCTTCTACCAGTTCTGGGTCAACGCTGACGACCGGGACGTGACCCGCTACCTGCGTTACTTCAGCTTCCGCTCCCGGGAGGAGCTGGAGGAGCTGGAGAAGGCGACGGCCGAGCGTCCGCAGGCGCGGTTGGCCCAGCGGGCCCTCGCCGAGGAGCTGACCGCGCTGGTGCACGGCGAGCGGGAGATGGCGCAGGCGGTGACGGCCAGCCAGGCCCTGTTCGGGCGTGGTTCGCTCGACGAGCTCTCCCCGGAGACCCTGCGGGCGGCGCTCACCGAGGCCGGCCTGGTCCACCTCACCGAGCTGCCCGACGTTGCCGGTCTGCTCAAGGAGTCGGGGCTGGTGCCGAGCATGAAGGAGGCCCGACGGGTCATCGCCGAGGGCGGCGCGTACGTCAACAACAACCGCATCGCCGAGGTGGACGCGACCGTCTCGCCGGAGGACCTCCTGCACGGGCGGTACCTGGTGCTGCGCCGCGGCAAGCGTTCGTTCGCTGGCGTTGAGCTGCGCAAATAGCCGTACGTCGACAGTGTGACGCGGGACGCGCCCAGGGGATTTGACGATCAAACCGCTGGGCGCGTAACTTTCTCTCTGCCAGCGCGGAACGGACGAAACAGGGCGAAAGACCTGGGAGGCCGGAGCGCAGATCCTGACGACGGGCGGTGCCCCGGATTCGCCGTGAGGCGGATTTGGCGAGGCGGAACCGACCGGGTAAGGTTCATCGGCCGGCAGGGAAACGGACGAGCAAGCGGGAAACCGCAGCGGCCGTTCTGCCGAAATCCTTGAAGCGCCCGGCGCGAGCCGGTCGAATTGGGGTGCCCGGCAAAAGGGGTGGAAGCATGTTAAACCGCGAAACACCGGTTTGACACGGCAGAAATCACCGGGTAACGTAGTAAAAGTGCCCGGCGCGAGAGCGGCGGGTGTGGTTGGACGAAATGCCCCGGATGGGGGTCCTCCTGGTGGGGGGTTTCCGGATGGTGTGTGGTTGTTCTTTGAGAACTCAACAGGGTGCTTGATAAGCCAGTGCCAATTGTTTTATACCCCGGACTGGTCAGGCTTCGGTTTGG
>NZ_JBIAIL010000012.1:0-181746 GCF_042871425.1 Micromonospora sp. NPDC005806
GTGAGAAGGGTGTTGATGTCTGTCGTCACAAACGGATCATCAACACCCTTCGCTGCGCCCGCAGCCCCGCCCAGGGTTAGGACTTACTCGTCTAGTCCGCCTCCGGCTCGACCAGCGCCGGCAACCGGACAGTCACCCGCAGCCCCGGCCCACCGTCCGCCGCCGCGTCGGCGAGGTCGACCGTGCCGCCGGCCCGACGGACCAGTTCCCGCACGATGGCCAGTCCCAGGCCTGCCCCGCCGGCGTCCCGCGCCCGGGCGTCGTCCAGCCGGGTGAACCGCTGGAAGACCCGCTCCCGGTCGGCCGGCGGGATGCCGGGCCCGTCGTCGGTCACGGTCACCACGTGGTACGCCCGCTCCCCCGGCCCCGCCCCCCGCTGGGCGGGCACCGGCCCGTCCGGATCCGGGCCGGTCACCCCGAGCAGCACCTCGCCGCGGGCGTGCCGGAGCGCGTTGTCGACCAGGTTGGTGAGCACCCGGTGCAGCTCCCCCGGGTCCCCCTCGGTCCAGAGCGGCCCGGCCGGCAGCACCAGCCGCACCGGCGGCGACGGGTAGCGTGCGGCCACCCCGCGCAGCAGCTCGCCCAGCTCCACCGGGCCGAGGGTGCGCGGCGGCGCGTCGGGCCGGGCGGGCTGCTCGTCGAGGCGGGCCAGCAGCAGCAGGTCGTCGACGAGCCGGCCGAGCCGTTCGGTGTCGGCGAGCAGGTCCTCCGCCACCGCCGGCCAGTCGGTGGCGTCGCCCAGCCGCCGGGCCACCTCCAGCTCGGTCCGCATGTTGGTCAGCGGGCTGCGCAGCTCGTGCGCGGCGTCGGCGACGAGGGCCCGCTGCCGGGCGCGGGCCGCCGCCAACCGGTCCAGCATGTCGTTGAGGGTGACCGCCAGCCGCTGGATCTCGTCCCGGGCGGCCGGTACGGGCAGCCGCCCCGGACCGGCCCGGTCGGTGATCTCGGCGGCGCCGCTGCGCAACGCCTCCACCGGCCGCAGGGTGGCGCCGACCACCCGCCAGGCGACCACGGCCAGCCCGGCGACCAGCAGCGGGAAGCCCACCAGCAGCAGGGTCCGGACCACGTGCAGGCTGTGCCGGACGTCGGTCAGGGACTTGGCGACCAGCACGGTGAGCGGCTCGGCCGGGGTGCCCGCCGGCACGGTCACCACCCGCACCGGGCCGTTGAGCCCGACCCGCCGCCCGTCCACCACCAGCCGCTGGCGCTGCCCGGCGCGCAGCTGGTCGGTGCGGAGCATCGGCACCAGGCGGTCCGCGTCGATCGAGGCGGCTCGGATCCGGCCTGCTCCGTCGACCACCTGCACCTTGAGCTGACCGCCGGCCACCGGCAGCGGATCGGGCAGGGCCTCGGAGTCGGCGAGCAGCGCCACCGCGTCCGCGGTCCGCAACGCCTCGGCGTCGACCGTGCGCTGCAGCGTCCAGCCGAGCGCGCCGAGCAGCAGCGTCCCGCCGAGCGCGAGCCCGATGGCCAGCCCGAGCACGCCGATCGCCATCAGCCTCGCCCGCAGGCCGAGCGTGAGCAGGGGTCCCCTCCTGTGCCGGAGGCGAGACAAAGGGGCCCTTCCGGTCCGCCTCATGTGGCGAGCCGGTAGCCGGCGCCCCGGACCGTCTCCAGCCGCTCCCGGCCGATCTTGCGGCGCAGGTAGCCGACGTAGACCTCGACGGCGTTCGGGGCGGTGTCCAGGCTGGCGTCCCAGACGTGGTCCAGCAGTTCGGTCTTCGAGACCACCTGACCGGGCCGGCGCATCAGGTAGTCGAGCAGGGCGTACTCGCGGGCGGTCAGGGCCACCTCGGCGTCGGCCCGGGTCACCCGCCGCCGCGCCGGGTCCAGCCGAAGGTCGCCCACGGCCAGCACGGCGGGGCGTTCCGGCGCGCCGCGGCGCAGCAGCGCCCGCAGCCGGGCCAGCAGCACCACGTACGAGAAGGGCTTGGTGAGGTAGTCGTCCGCCCCGCAGTCCAATCCGTCGGCCTGGTCGTACTCGCCGTCCTTGGCCGACAGCATGAGCACCGGCAGCCACTGCTCCGCGGCCCGCAGCCGGCGCACCACCTCGTACCCGGACAGGCCGGGCAGCATCACGTCGAGGATCATCGCGTCGTAGTCACCGTGCCGGGCGGCGTCCAACCCGGCCGGGCCGGTGGACTCGACGTCCACCGCGAACCCCTCCGCCTGCAGGCCGCGCCGCAACGCGCCCGCGAGCCGCGACTCGTCCTCCACCACCAGCAACCGCACGCGTCCAGGGTGCCACCAGGTGACACCCCCTAGGGAATCTCCTCAGCGCCCTCACAGCGACCGGGGTGCAGCATTACGGTCAGGAGGTGTCCACCATGTCCGTATTGAAGAACCCCGCCGTGCTGCGGTGGCTGGTCCCGGTGACCGCGGGGGTCGCCGTGATCGGCGGCGCCGCCGCGGTCGGCACGTTCGCCGCAGCCGACCCCGCCCTGCCCCCACGTTCCGCCGCGCAGCTGCTGGAGGACCTGCGCACGGCCCGCCTCGACGGGCTCTCCGGCACCGTCGTGCAGCGCGCCGACCTCGGGCTGCCGCCGATCGCCGACCTGGCGGGGGCGGCCGGCGGGGACGAGCTGACCAGCCTGATCACCGGCACCCACACCCTGCGGGTCTGGTACGCGGGCCCGGACCGGCAGCGGCTCGCCCTGGTCGACACGCTCGGCGAGCGGGACGTGCTGCGCAACGGCCGCGACGTCTGGACCTGGAGCAGCCGGACCAACACCGCGTCGCACCGGACGCTGCCGGCGGACGGCGCGGCGACGCCGTCCGCGCCGGCCACCCCGGCCGACGCCGCCGACCGGGCGCTCGCCGCGATCGACCCGAGCACCGCGGTCACCGTCGGCCGGTCCGCCACCGTGGCCGGGCGGAGCGTGTACGAGCTGGTGCTCACCCCGCGCGACAAGGATTCCCTGGTGCACCAGGTGCGGATCGCGCTGGACGCGAAGGAGCACGTGCCGCTGCGCTTCGAGGTGCTCGCCGACGGTGCCGAGGAGCCGGCCTTCGAGGTCGCCTTCACCCAGGTCGACTTCCGCACGCCGGACGCGGACCAGTTCCGGTTCAACCCGCCGCCGGGGGTGACCGTGACCGAGCAGCCGGCCACCGGGGGCGGCCCGGCCGGCAAGCACCTGCCGGACGCCGACCTGGCCAAGCCGGGGGCCGACCGGGGCAAGGACGCGCCGGACGTGCGTACCGTCGGCACCGGCTGGACCACGGTGCTGGTGGCGAAGCTCGACGCGGCCGGCGGCGCTGCCCGGGGTGCGAAGCCGGCCGGACCGGCCGGCGGCCCCGATGCGGCGGGCGCCGACGCGATCGCCAAGGTGCTCGGCGGGCTGCCGAAGGTGAGCGGGGACTGGGGCAGCGGGCGGCTGCTCACCGGGAAGCTGTTCAGCGTGCTGCTCACCGACGACGGCCGGGTGCTCGCCGGCCTGGTCACGCCGGAGCGGCTCTACCAGGCCGCCCGGGGCTGAACCGGGAGCAGGGCCCGTCGGGGGTCCGGTCGGCGTGAGCCGGCCGGGCCCCCGATCCGTGTTCCGGGGTCTGCGGCGCGGCGGTGTGACGTCGTCGCGGGCGGCCGGGCAAGCTTGGTCCGGCGGCGGGCCACGCGGTATCTTTCTCAGTTCAAACGCAAAAAGGAATGGCGATAAAACGCCATTCCTGCGCTCATTTTAGCCAATGAGGAGCCGGCTTGTCAACCCACTCCGACGTATCGGGTGAGCTGCACCAGGACGACGAGATCGGTCGCGAGCAGGAGTACGTCTCGATGCTCTACGACCGGCTGGACGGCATGCGGGAGCAGGCCGCCCGACGGCTCACCGAGGAGCTGCAGACCACCGGCGGCACGTTGCAGGCCCGGTCGCAGCGGGACTCCGCCGTCGGGATGTACGCCGAGCAGGTCGAGCGGTTCTCCGCGGTGGAGAGCGGCCTGTGCTTCGGCCGCCTCGACGGCGACGACGGCGCCCGCCGCTACATCGGCCGGATCGGCATCTTCGACACCGGCGGCGACTACGACCCGCTGCTGATGGACTGGCGCGCCCCGGCCGCCCGCGCCTTCTACCTCGCCACCGCCGCCAACCCGCAGGGTGTCCGCCGGCGCCGGCACCTGCGCACCCGGGAGCGAAAGGTCACCGGCCTCAACGACGAGGTGCTGGACATCGCCACCGCCTCTCCGACCGCCCATGAGGAGCTGACCGGCGAGGCGTCCCTGCTCGCGGCGCTGAACGCCGGCCGCACCGGCCGGATGCGCGACATCGTCGAGACCATCCAGGCCGAGCAGGACCGGATCATCCGCGCCGACCTGCCGGGCGTCATGGTGGTGCAGGGCGGCCCCGGCACCGGCAAGACCGCGGTGGCGCTGCACCGGGCCGCCTACCTGCTCTACACGCACCGGGAGCAGCTCTCCACCCGGGGCGTGCTGCTGGTCGGCCCGAACGCCACCTTCCTGCGCTACATCTCCCAAGTGCTCCCGACACTGGCCGAGACGGGCGTGCTGCTCCGCACCCAGGCCGACCTCTTCCCCGGGGTGAGCGCCCGGCGCAGCGAGCCGGCGGAGACCGCCGCGCTGAAGGGGCGCGCGGTGCTGGCCGAGGTGCTGGCGAACGCCGTCCGGGACCGGCAGTGGGTGCCCGACGAGCCGCTGGAGATCGAGCTGCCGCAGCAGGAGATCCTCACCCTCGACCCGGCGGTCGTCCGCCAGGCCCGGGACCGGGTCCGCCGGTCGCAGCGACCGCACAACCTGGCCCGGGCGCTGTTCGACGTCGAGATCGTCCACGCGCTCGCCGCCCAGGTCGCCGAGCGGATCGGTGCCGACCCGCTCGGCGGGGAGAACCTGCTCTCCGAGGCCGACGTCGCCGAGATCCGCCGGGAGCTGCGCGAGGAGCCCGAGGTCCGCGCCGCCCTGGACGAGCTCTGGCCGGTGCTCACCCCGCAGCGCCTGCTCGCCGACCTGTACGCCAGCGACGAGCGGATCGCCGCCGCCGCGCCGATGCTCACCGACGCCGAGCGCGCACTGCTGCGCCGCGAGCCGGGCGGCTGGACGCCGGCCGACGTGCCGCTGCTGGACGAGGCGGCCGAGCTGCTCGGCGAGGACGAGCGCGCCGCCGTCGCCCGCCGCGAGCGGCTGCGGGCCCTGGAACGCGAGTACGCCGAGGGCGTGCTCGAGATCTGGCGCGGCTCCCGCTCCATCGATGTCGAGGACGAGGCGGACGGCGGTGAGATCCTCGGCGTCACCGACCTGATCGATGCCGACCGGCTGTCGGAACGGCAGGAGGACGCCGAACGGCTGACCACCGCGCAGCGGGCCGCCGCCGACCGGAGCTGGGCGTTCGGGCACGTCATCGTCGACGAGGCACAGGAGCTGTCGCCGATGGCGTGGCGGCTGCTGATGCGCCGCTGCCCGAGCCGGTCGATGACCATCGTCGGCGACGTGGCGCAGACCGGGGCGCTCTCCGGCACCCCGTCCTGGCAGGAGGCCCTCGAACCGTACGTGGCGGACCGGTGGCGGCTGGAGGAGCTGACCGTCAGCTACCGCACCCCGGCCGAGATCATGGCGGTCGCCGCCGACGTGCTCAGCGCGATCGACCCGGCGCTGCGCCCGCCCCGCTCGGTACGCTCCAGCGGCGTGCCGCCGTGGGACCGTACGGTCGAGGCGGGCCGGCTCGCCGCCGAACTCGTCGAGGCGACGGCGCGGGAGGCGACCGGGCTGGCCGACGGACGGCTCGGGGTGATCGTGCCGACCGGCCGGGTGGACGAGCTGGGCGCGGCGGTCGTCGCCGCCCTGCCCGAGGCGGCGGTCGGCGAGCAGCCGGAGCTGGAGAACCGGGTGGTGCTGCTCACCACCGAGCAGGCCAAGGGCCTGGAGTTCGACTCGGTGCTGGTGGTCGAGCCGGAGCGGATCGTCGCCGAGTCCCCCCGCGGCCACAGCGACCTCTACGTCGCCCTCACCCGCGCCACCCAGCGCCTCGGCATCCTCCGCGTGGCCTGACCCTCGCCGGCCGCGCCTGTGTCGATCATGAGGTTGACGGCGATCTCGATCTCCCCGAGTGCCGCCAACCTCATGATCAGCCAGGGTTCGGCTCTTCGTCGGTGAAGTTGCCGACCTGGCTGCCGCTGCTGGACGCGTCGCTGGTGGAGCCGCCGGCCGGGGTGCTCAGGCCGCCGGTGGTGGCGTCGCCGGTGGTGGTCGGCGCCACCGTGCCCCGGTGCCGCTCCGGCTGCCGGGCCAACCGGCGGGCGCTGGCCGGCCCGGCGGTGCCACCGGTCGTGGTGATCGCACCCTGACCGCGGGTCGGTCCCCCGTCGCGCAACACGTTGGCGTCCACCGGGGTGTGCGCCGGGTCGTCCGGATCCTCCTCCTGGATCACCCGCAGCACATCGGTCTGCGGCACGGTGACCTCGTCGAGCGCGCCCTTGCCGTACACGCCACCGGCGACCCGCTCCTCGGCCCGCCGCGCGGCGTCCTGCCGCATGTCGTCCTCACGCACGTCAACCACCTCGCAGACGTCTCGGGATCTTCCGTGCGTGCCCGACGACCGGCCGCCCAAACCGGCCCGCCCCGCCCCGCCACCCGCACGTCCGCTCCATGCCCGGCCGTCCGGTTCCACCGGCGCCGGCCGGCTGCTCCTATTCGGCCGGGGGCCGGCGTTACCTCGCCGGGGGCCCGGGTAGACGGTGGGTGCCCCCGCCACGAACGCGAACCGTGCCGTGGCCGAAACGCGGTAGCGGGGCGAGGGAGTGAGGGAACGACTCATCGCATCCTGAGGAGGACCAGATGAGCACGCAGGCCGCATCGACCAGGCCCATGAACCGGCCGGCGCAGGACATGCAGAACCGGGCGGCCATGCAGGAGACGCCCACCCGCCCGATGCCGGTGATGGGCGACGGGCACCGGGAGCGGATGCCGTCGCCGGGCACCGAGACCAAGCAGGCGTTCTTGACCACCGAGTTCTGGGTGTACGCCGCCGCCATCGTGGTCGTGGTGATCGCCGCGTTGTGGCGTGGCCCCGCCACCAACGGGCTGAACATCAACAACCCGAACGCGGCATGGTGGTACCTGACCGTCCTGACCGGCGCCTACCTGGTGAGCCGTGGTCTGTCCAAGGCCGGTACCGCGCGCCGTTCCGTAGCGGAGCGCCGATCCCGACAGTGACGAGCGCAGGACCCGAGAACGACGGTGGCCCCGGGAATCACCCCGGGGCCACCGTCGTACGTCGTGGCTACTCGCCTCCGAAGTCGCCGAAGTCGCCGAAGTCGCCCTCGAAGGCGTCCTCGATCAGCTCGCCGGCGACCAGGCCGCCGACCACGCCCAGCGCGGCGCCCGCCACCATGCCGCCCATCCCGGAGCCACGGTGGCCGTGGTGCCCGTGCGGCGCCCCGAAGCCGTGGGCGCGCAGGTTGCCGTAGCGCGAGGTGGTCTCGCGCAGCCAGCCGTCCACCACCTGGACCCAGTCGGTGCGGTCGGCGTCGCTGTGCGGGACGGCGTACCGGCCGAAGACGTCGTGCCCGGCCGTGAGGAAGCCGCCGCGCTTGTCGCACTCCAGCACCACCTCGACACCCCGCTGGCTGGTCACGAAGGTCAGCTCGACCTCGTTGATCACCTGGGCGTACTGCGGCGCGGCGAAGAACTCGATCTCCTGGTAGAACGGCAGCGTCTGCTGCACGCCGTGGATCCGGCCGCGCTCCAGGTCGGCGTGCTTGAACCGGAAGCCCAGCGCCTGGAAGGCGTCGAGGATCCGCTCGTGGATCGGCAGCGGGTGCACCGCCACGTGGTCCAGGTCGCTCTGGTCCACCGCCCGGGCCACCGCCAGCTCGGTACGCAGCCCCATGGTCATGCCGTGCAGCCGCTGGCCGTAGACGTCGGTGACCGGGGTCTCCCACGGCACCGGCAGCTGGAACGGGATGGACAGCTGCTGCTTCGGGGCGAGCTCGAAGGCACCGCTGACCGGCATCCGGTGGAACTCCATGATGCCGGCGTACTCGGAGTCGCCGCCCTCGATCTCCACCCGGGTGACCAGGCTGACGGTGACCTGCTCGATGCTGGCCGGCGTGTCGCCACCGATCAGGTTGACGTGCCCGTCGAGGGTCAGGCCGGGCCGGGTGTTCGGGTTGGTCAGCACCGTGTCCACGCTCGGGCCGCCCACGCCGAACGCGCTCAGCATCTTCTTGAAGACCATCGCCACTCCCGCTTTCACCGTCGGCACGCTCCACCCTGGAGCGCGCGGGACCACGAAGGGCACCCTAACCCGCGGCGCTGTGAAGTGGCTGTGAGCGGCTCACTGGACGTCGACGACGATCAGCTCGCCGACCTGCTCGCCGATCTGGCGGCGGGCCTCCGCCGGCAGTCCGCCGTCGGTGATCAGCACATCGGCCTCCTCCAGCGGGGCGATGGTGGCGATGCCGATGGTCTCCCACTTGGTGTGGTCGGCCAACACGACCAGCCGCCGGGCCGCGTCGATCAGCCGCTTGTTCACCGCCGCCTCCAGCAGGTTCGGGGTGGTGAACCCGGTCCGCGGGCTCATCCCGTGCACCCCGAGGAAGAGCAGGTCGACGTTGAGCGCGGCGATGGCGGCCTCGGCCACCGGCCCGGTCAGCGCGTGGGACGGCGTACGGATGCCGCCGGTGAGCACGACGGTCTGGTCCGGACGGGGGTTCTGGTAGAGCACGTCGGCGACCGGAATCGAGTTGGTGACCACGGTGAGGCCGCGTACGTCGGCCAGCCGGGCGGCGAGGGCGGCGGTGGTGGTGCCGGCGGAGAGCGCGATCGCCATGCCCGGCTCGACCAGGCCGGCGGCCCGTTCCGCGATGGCCCGCTTCTCGTCCTGCTGCCGGATCGACTTGGCGGCGAAGCCCGGCTCGTCGGCCGAGCCCGGGCCGGCCAGCGTCGCTCCGCCGTGGACCTTGTCGACCAGACCCCGTTCGGCGAGCACCTCCAGGTCCCGCCGGATCGTCATGTCCGACACGCCGAAGCGGCTGACCAGGTGGCTGACCCGGACGCCGCCACGCTGGCGGATCAGCTCCAGGATGGCGCTCTGGCGTTGCTGGGCGAGCATGTCACCTCCTCTACGTGCGCGAGGCACGGTACGCGGGATCAGGCGGCCTCGGCCGCCGGGTCCCCGGCGGCGGGCTCCTCACGGACCACCGCCACCTCCCCCGCCGGCACCACCAGCTCGCCGTCGGACCAGCCACCGCCGAGCAGCTCGGCGCCGGTGACGGCCAGCCGGGCGTCGGCGTCGGTGTGGTTGATGACGAAGAGCCAGCTCCGGTCGGCGGCCCGGCGACGGACCACCTCCACCCCCGTGGGGGCGGCCACCGGCGGCCGGACACCGGACTCGGCGAGCAGCCGGGCGACGAGCCGGTCGGAGGCCGGGTCGTCGAGCCGGGTGCCGAGGTACCAGGCCACGCCGGCGCCGACCGGGTGCCGGGTCAGCGCGGGCACCCCGGGCAGCGGCCCGTCGGCGTACGACGCGAGCACCTCCGCGCCCTCGGCGTGCAGCCATTCGGTCCACACGTCGGCGGTCGAGCCGTCGTCGAGGCGTACCCGCTCGCCTGCGGGGAGCGGGAAGAACTCCTCGGTCCGCACGCCGAGCAGGTCGCGGAACGCGCCCGGGTAGCCGCCGAGCCGGATGTGGTCGTGCTCGTCGACGATGCCGCTGAAGTAGGTGACCAGCACGGTCCCGCCCGCCTCGACGTACCGGCGCAGCGCGTCGGCGTCGGCGTCGCGGACCAGGTAGAGGGTGGGCACCAGGACCAGCTTGTACCGGGACAGGTCGGCCGACGGGTGCACCACGTCGGCGGTGACCCCGGCGCGCCAGAGCGCGCCGTGCAGCGCGGCCAGCCGGTCGACGTAGGTGACGTCGACGCTGGGGTGGGAGTCGAGTTCGGCGCCCCACCAGGCCTCGTAGTCGAACAGGATCGCCACGTCGGCGTCGACCCGGCTGCCGCGTACCTCGGCGAGGGCCCGCAGGTCGGCGCCGAGCCGGCAGACCTCGCGGAACACCTTGGTGTCCGGGCCGGCGTGCGGGACCAGCGCGGAGTGGAACTTCTCGGCGCCGGCCCGGGAGGCCCGCCACTGGAAGAAGAGGACTCCGTCGGCGCCGCGGGCCACGTGCGCGAGGCTGTTGCGGCGCAGCTGGCCGGGCGTCTTCGCGACGTTGCGCGGCTGCCAGTTGACCGCGCTGGTGGAGTGCTCCATCAGCAGCCACGGCGCGCCGCCGGCGACGCCGCGGGTGTGGTCGGCCGCGAGGGCCAGGTCGACCTGCGGCTGCGGGGCGGCGGCGATCAGGTAGTGGTCGTTGGCGACCAGATCCACGTCGGACGCCCAGGAGTGGTAGTCCAGGTGTTTCACGCCGGTGCCGATCATGAAATTCGTGGTGACCGGCTGGGGGGCGAGCCGGGTCAACAGTTCCCGCTCGGCCCGCAACTGGGCCCGCTGCTCGTCCGAGGAGAAGCGCAGGAAGTCGAGCTGCTGCGTCGGGTTGGCGAAGGTGGGCGCGGTACGTGGCGGGTTGACCTCGACCCAGTCGTGGTAGCGCTGGCTCCAGAACGCGGTCCCCCAGGCGGCGTTGAGCGAGTCCAGGTCGCCGTAGCGGTCGCGCAGCCAGCGGCGGAACGCCTCGGCGCTGACGTCGCAGTAGCAGTGCACGTTGTGGCAGCCCAGCTCGTTGGAGACGTGCCACATGACCACGGCCGGATGGTCGGCGTACCGGCCGGCGACGGCCTCGATCAGGGCGAGCGAGCGCTCCCGGAAGACCGGCGAGCTGGGGCAGTACGCCTGCCGGCCGCCGGGCCAGAGGATGGTCCCGTCGGCCCGGCGGGGCAGCGTCTCCGGGTGGCGGTGGGCCAGCCAGGGCGGCGGGCTGGCGGTGGCGGTGGCCAGGTCGACGCTGATCCCGCCGTCGTGCAGCAGGTCGATCGCGCGGTCCAGCCAGCCGAACTCGAACTTCCCGGGCTCCGGTTCGAGCAGGGCCCAGGAGAAGATCCCGACCGAGACGAGGTTGACCCCGGCCCGCCGCATCAGCGCAATGTCCTCGACCCAGGTCTGCTCGGGCCACTGCTCGGGGTTGTAGTCGGCGCCGTACCAGATGCTCTCGCCCTGCCAGTTCCGCATGACAGCAGAGCGTGCCCCCGAACGACACCCAAGTCAACACTTTCCAACATCGACAGATTTCCAACGTTTACCGTTTCCCGACCGCGTAACAACTGGGTTATTGCTGTCCTTCTGCCCTCTTGACAGCGCCGAACCAAGGGGTAGCTTCAACCGCCACCGGCTGTTTGTGTTCGGACATGTGGATTCACGGTGGATCCACCGCTGCCGGCACGAACACCGATCCCCGCCACCCATCACGGCCCTTGGGCGCAGCGCACCTCTTCCACGCAGGAGGCACAATGTCCCGTCCCCGTACCGAAGCCGAGTACCTCGCCCGACTCGTACCCCCGTCCATCGCCGGCCTGAACCGCCGCTCGCTGCTCGCCGGCGCGGCCGGCGCGGGCGCGCTGCTCGGCACGGGACTGCTGGCCGGCTGCGGCTCCGACTCCGACTCCGGCGCCGGCTCGAAGACGGTCTCGGTCGGCTCCAACGCTTCGGACCCGACGCCGAAGGACGTCCTCGCCAAGCTGGCGGCCGGCTTCCAGAGCTCGTCCGGGGTCCAGGTCGCGATCAACACGGTCGACCACAACACCTTCCAGGAGAACATCAACAACTACCTGCAGGGCAAGCCGGACGACGTGTTCACCTGGTTCGCCGGCTACCGGATGCGGTTCTTCGCGGCCAAGGGCCTGGCCGGGGACGTCAGCGACGTCTGGGGCAAGCTCTCCGGGTTCTCGGACGCGTTCAAGAAGGCGTCCACCGGGGACGACGGCAAGCAGTACTTCGTGCCGGCGTCGTACTACCCGTGGGCGGTCTTCTACCGCAAGTCCGTCTGGCAGCAGCACGGCTACCAGGTGCCGAAGACCCTCGACGATTTCAACACGCTCGGCGCGCAAATGAAGAAGGACGGCCTGAACCCGATCGCCTTCGCCGACAAGGACGGCTGGCCGGCGATGGGCACCTTCGACATCCTGAACCTGCGGATCAACGGCTACCAGTTCCACGTCGACCTGATGGCCGGCAAGGAGGCGTGGACCTCCGACAAGGTGAAGAAGGTCTTCGACACCTGGGCCGGGCTGCTGCCGCTGCACCAGCCGGACGCGCTGGGCCGGACCTGGCAGGAGGCCGCCCAGTCGCTGCAGCAGAAGAAGAGCGGCATGTACCTGCTCGGCCTCTTCGTCGCCCAGCAGTTCAACAACGACGAGCAGGACGACATCGACTTCTTCACCTTCCCGGAGATCGACTCGACCATCGGGGCCAAGGCGCTGGACGCGCCGATCGACGGCTACATGATGGCCCGCAAGCCGAAGTCCGAGGCGAACGCCAAGAAGCTGCTGGAGTACATCGGCGGCGTCGACGCCGCGAACATCATGGTGAAGGGCGACCCCGGCACCCTGGTGGCCAACAGCGGCGGGGACACCAGCGGCTACACCGCACTGAAGAAGAAGGCCGCCGAGCTGGTCGGCTCGGCCACCGAGATCGCCCAGTTCCTCGACCGGGACACCCGGCCGGACTTCGCCTCGACCGTGATGATCCCGGCGTTGCAGCAGTTCATCAAGAACCCGAAGGACATCAGCGGGCTGCTGACCAGCATCGAGAACCAGAAGAAGTCGATCTTCACCAGCTGACGGCGGAAAGGGGGAGGACACCATGTCCGACCTGCCCCTGATCCAAGCGGATCGCGCCGTACCGCCGCCGGCCGCGACCACCTCCACGGGTGGTCGTGGCCGCCGGCTGCGGCTCCTGTCCCGCACCGACCGCGTGGTGATCACGCTGATGGTGCTGGTACCCCTGCTGCTCGTCGTCGGCCTGGTCTGGCTGCCGGCGGCGGCGACCGTGCTGCTCTCCGGCACCAACTGGGACGGCATCGGCCCGCTCGGCGACATCAACTGGGTCGGCCTGAAGAACTACGACGACGTGGTGAACATCTACCCGCCGTTCGTGCCGGCGGTCCAGCACAACCTGCTCTGGCTGGCCGCGCTCTTCGTGGTGGCCACGCCGTTCGGCATGTTCCTCGCCGTGCTGCTCGACAAGGAGCTGCGCGGCAGCCGGTTCTACCAGACCGCGCTCTACCTGCCGGTGGTGCTCTCCCTGGCGCTGATCGGCTTCGTCTGGCAGCTCATCTACAGCCGCGACCAGGGCCTGCTCAACGCGCTGCTCGGCGGCGACACCGACTGGTACGGCGACCCGCACGTCAACATCTGGGCGGTGCTCGTCGCCTCCGGCTGGCGGCACGTCGGCTACATCATGCTGCTCTACCTGGCCGGCCTGAAGGGCGTCGACCCGTCGCTGCGGGAGGCCGCCGCGGTGGACGGCTCCTCGGAGACCAGCACCTTCTTCCGGGTGGTCTTCCCGGTGATGCGCCCGATCAACATCATCGTGCTGGTGGTGACGGTGATCGAGTCGCTGCGCGCGTTCGACCTGGTCTGGGTGGTCAACAAGGGCCGCAACGGCCTGGAGCTGATCTCCGCGCTGGTCACCCAGAACGTGGTCGGCGAGGCCAGCCGGATCGGCTTCGGCTCGGCCCTGGCGACGATCATGCTGGTCGTCTCCCTGGTCTTCATCACCCTCTACCTGGCCACCGTGATGCGGGAGGACCGGCGATGAGCACTGTGACGCTGACCCGGGAGCCCACGGCCGCCGCGCCGGCCGGGCGCCGCCGGCCGCTGCGGCCCGCCCGGGTGGTCCTGCACCTCTTCCTGGGTACGGTCGCCGTCGGCTGGCTCTTCCCGATCCTCTGGGCGGTGCTGACCTCGCTGCGGTCGTACGAGTACACGGCCACCAACGGCTACGTCTCGCTCGGCGGCTGGACCTTCGACAACTACGTAACCGCCTGGAAGACCGCCGACTTCGGCAAGCACTTCCTCAACTCGGTCTACATCACCGTCCCGGCGGTGCTGCTGACGCTCTTCCTCGCCTCCTGCGTGGCGTTCGTGATCGCCCGGTTCAGCTGGAAGCTCAACATCGCCCTGCTCGGCCTGTTCACCGCGGCGAACCTGCTGCCGCAGCAGGCCCTGCTGATCCCGCTGTTCCGGATGTTCACCGAGATCCCGCTGCCCGGCTGGATGAGCGACTCGGAGTTGCTCTACGACAGCTACTGGGGGCTGATCCTGGTCAACGTCGCCTTCCAGTGCGGCTTCTGCGTCTTCGTGTTGAGCAACTACATGAAGGCCCTGCCGCACGAGCTGTACGAGGCGGCGATGGTCGACGGGGCGAGCGTCTGGCGGCAGTACTGGCAGGTCACCATGCCACTGTGCCGGCCCGCCCTGGCCGCGCTGGCCACCCTCGAGGTGACCTGGATCTACAACGAGTTCTTCTGGGCCACCGTGCTGATGCGCACCGGCGACAAGTTCCCGGTGACCAGCTCGCTGAACAACCTGCGCGGCGAGTTCTTCACCGACAACAACCTCGTCTCGGCCGGCTCGGTACTGGTCGCGATCCCCACCCTGGTGATCTTCTTCCTGTTGCAGAAGCAGTTCGTCCGGGGCCTGACCCTGGGAGCCAGCAAGGGATGACGATCGTCCACCTGCGCCGCGCGCGGACCAGCCTGGTGCTCGACGCGCGCGGCCCCGGGCTGCCCCGGGTCGTGCACTGGGGCACCGACCTCGGCCCGCTGCCGGCCGACGAGCTGCCCGCGCTGGTCGACGCCACCATCCCGCCGTTGGTGCCGAGCAGCTTCGACGCGCCGACGGTGCTGTCGCTGCTGCCCGAGGCGAGCGCCGGCTGGAGCGGCCGCCCCGGCCTGGCCGGGCACCGCGACGGCCGGGACTGGTCCACCGCGTTCCGCCTCGACACCCTCGACGTCGACGACCCGCGTGGCGACGGCGCGGACGCGGTGGGCGTATCCGAGCAGGACCGGGACCACGACGGGGCCGCGGCCGCGCGGGTGACCGTGCGGGCGACGGACCCGGGCGCGGGACTGGCCCTGACCGTCGAGCTCACCCTGGATCCGGCCGGGCTGCTGATGCTGCGGCACCGGCTGCGCAACGACGGCGACGCCCCGTACGAGGTGCGTGAGCTGACCCCGGTGCTGCCGGTGCCGGCGGTCGCCACCGAGCTGCTCGACCTCACCGGGCGCTGGTGCCGGGAACGCACGCCGCAGCGGCACCCGTGGCCGATGGGCGCCTGGGTCCGCGAGGGCCGGCACGGCCGGACCGGGCACGACGCGACGCTGCTGCTGGTCGCCGGAACCCCGGGCTTCGGCTTCGGGCATGGCGAGGTGTGGGCGGTGCACACCGCGTGGAGCGGCGACCACGTCACGGTGGCCGAGCGCCGCCCGACCGGCGAGTCCACCCTGGGGGGCGGCGAGCTGCTGACCCCCGGCGAGATCGTGCTCGCCCCCGGCGCGGAGTACGCCACTCCCCTGCTCTACGCGGTCCACTCCGCCGAAGGGCTGGACGGGCTCAGCGACGTGCTGCACACCCACCTGCGGGCCCGCCCGCAGCACCCGCGCACCCCGCGCCCGGTCACCCTGAACGTCTGGGAGGCGGTCTACTTCGACCACGACCTGGACCGGCTCAAGGGCCTCGCCGACCGGGCCGCCGAGGTGGGCGTGGAACGGTTCGTCGTCGACGACGGCTGGTTCCGGGGCCGCCGGCACGACCGGGCCGGGCTCGGTGACTGGTGGGTCGACGACGACGTGTGGCCGGACGGGCTGCAACCCCTCATCGACCACGTGCGTGGGCACGGGATGCAGTTCGGGCTCTGGGTGGAACCGGAGATGGTCAACCCGGACTCGGAGGTGTTCCGCGCCCACCCGGACTGGGTGCTCCAGGCGCCCGGCCGGCTGCCGCCGGAATGGCGCCACCAGCAGGTGCTCGACCTGGCGCACCCGGAGGCGTACGCCCACCTGCTCGATCGGCTGGACGCGGTGCTCAAGGAGCACGACGGGATCGCGTACCTGAAGTGGGACCACAATCGGGACCTCACCGAGGCCGGGCACGCCGGCCGGCCGGGGGTGCACGGTCAGACCGTGGCGGTCTACCGGCTCCTCGACGAACTGCGCGCCCGGCACCCCGGCGTGGAGATCGAGAGCTGCTCGTCCGGCGGTGCGCGGGTCGACCTGGAGATCCTGCGGCGCACCGACCGGGTCTGGGCCAGCGACTGCAACGACGCCCTGGAACGGCTGTCCGTCCAGCGCTGGACCGGCCTGCTGCTCCCGCCCGAACTGGTCGGCACCCACATCGGCCCGGAGCGCTCACACACCACCCACCGGGTGCACGACCTGAGCTTCCGGGCGGTCACCGCGCTCTTCGGCCACCACGGCATCGAATGGGACATCAGCGGGATCACCGCGACCGAGCGGGCCGAACTCGCCGCCTGGGTGGCGCTGCACAAACGACTCCGCCCGCTGCTGCACGGCGGCCGGGTGGTCCGGCTCGACCACGCCGACCCGGCCGTCCAGGCGCACGGCGTGGTCGCCCACGACCGCTCCCACGCGGTGTACGCGGTCTCCCGGCTGACCACCTCGGCGGCGCAGGTGCCCGGCATGCTGCGGCTGCCCGGCCTCGACCCGTCCCGGCGCTACCTGGTCCGCCCGCCGGCCGGGGTACCGGAACCGGCGCTGCTCCAGCTGACCCCGCCGGGGTGGCTGGCCGCCGACCACGGCGTGACGCTGAGCGGGTCGGTGCTGGGTGCCGTGGGGCTCCAGCTGCCGGCCCTGCACCCGGAGCAGGCGCTGCTGCTGGAGATCAGCGCGGTGCAGTGAGGATCGGGTGCGTTTGTTGCCGCTGGGGCGACAACAAACGCACCCAAAGGCTGAGCAGCGACCCGTCAGGCGGGCAGGTGGTCGGTCCACTCCGCGGTGAGGGTGAACATGCGGTCCCCGTCCAGCGAGACCCGGGCACCGTCCGGCGTACGGACATGTCCGTCGAACAGCTCCCGAAACGCGTCGGGATCCCCGTCGCGTATCCGGGCGCGCACACTCATCTCCACATGTCACACCTGTCCGCCCGGCCGCCCCGGTTCCCGACGAAGTTTCTCGGAATTTTCTCGCCGACGGATGTCGAGAAGCGGGGTGGCAGCTTCTACCGGAGGGTGGAAGCATCGAGAATCGGTGCTCGGACGTGAGGAGCGAACCGTGAAGTACATGCTGCTGATGCAGTTCAGCGCCGCCGGCGCCGACTTCCCGTCGATCGACACCTGGACGCCCGAGGAGATCCAGGCGCACATCGGCTTCATGCGGGAGGTCAACGCGAAGCTCACCGCCGACGGGGAGTGGGTCCAGGCGGAGGGCCTGGGCGGGCCGCAGCAGGCGCGGATCGTCCGGGCCGGCGAGAACGGCGCTCCGGTGGTCACCGAAGGGCCGTTCGCGGAGACGAAGGAGTTCCTCGCCGGCTGGTGGATCGTGGACTGCGAGACCCCGCAGCGGGCGGTGGAGATCGCCGCGCACATCTCCACCGCGCCCGGCCCCGGCGGACGGCCGCTGAACATGCCGATCGAGGTGCACCCGGTCATGTCGGCCCCGCCCCAGGAGCTCTGACCCCTGGCCGTCCCGGGCCACACCGTCGAGGACCTGCTGCGCGAGCTGGCGCCGCAGGTCCTCGGCGTGCTCGCCCGCCGGTTCGGTGACTTCGCCACCGCCGAGGACGCGGTGCAGGAGGCGCTGCTGGACGCGGCCACCCAGTGGCCGGTCGACGGGCTGCCGGACAACCCGCGAGGCTGGCTCGTCCAGGTCGCGTACCGCCGGATGATCGAGCTGGTCCGGGCCGAGGCGGCCCGCCGGGACCGGGAGGACCGGGCGACGCGGCGGGAGGGCGACGACCGGCGGACCGCGCCGGCCGCCGACGAGCCGTTGACCGCGGACCGGGACGACACCCTGATCCTGCTCTTCCTCTGCTGCCACCCGACGCTCTCCACGTCGTCGGCGATCGCGCTGACCCTGCGCGCGGTGGGCGGCCTCAGCACCGCCGAGATCGCCCACGCCTTCCTCGTCCCCGAGGCCACCATGGCCCAGCGGATCAGCCGGGCCAAGCAGCGCATCCGGGCCTCGGGGTTGCCGTTCCGGATGCCCGACGAGGGTGCGCGGCAGGCCAGGCTCGCCACGGTGCTGCACGTGCTCTACCTGATCTTCACCGAGGGGCACACCGCGAGTCTCGGCGCCGAGCTGCGCCGGGTGGACCTGTCCGAGGAGGCGATCCGGCTGACCCGGGCGATGCACACACTGCTGCCCGAGGACAGCGAGGTGGCCGGCCTGCTCGCCCTGATGCTGCTCACCGAGGCCCGCGCCGCAGCCCGGACCGGCCCCTCGGGCGAGCTGATCTCCCTGGCCGACCAGGACCGCGGCCGGTGGGACCCGGCCGCGATCGCCGAAGGGACCGCGCTGATCACCCGGGCGATGGCCCGGGGGCCGGTCGGGCCGTACCAGCTCCAGGCCGCCATCGCGGCGCTGCACGACGAGGCGCCGACCGCGGCGCAGACCGACTGGCCACAGATCCTCGCCCTCTACCAGGTGCTGGAGCGGCTGGTGGAGAGCCCGGTGGTCGCGCTGAACCGCGCGGTGGCGACCGCGATGGTGCACGGCCCGGACGCCGGGCTGGCCGCCCTCGTCGCGCTGGACGCCGACCAGCGGCTGACCGGTCACCACCGGCTCGACGCGGCCCGCGCCCACCTTCACGAGATGGCCGGCGACCGGGAGTCGGCGGTGGCCCACTACCGGGCCGCCGCCGGACGCACCACCAGCCTGCCCGAGCAGCGGTACCTACAGATGCGGGCGGCGCGGCTGGCGTCCGCCGCCGACTGATCCGGCGTACGGCGAAACGGAGGTGGCCAGGTCCCCGCGGAAGCGGACATCAGGGTTGACCACCGCGCGGCGGGGTATCCGGTGACGATCGGCCCGGAAGGAGATGCCCCATGGTCCACGTCGGCTACACCCTCATGTGCGAACAGGCCGGCCCGAAGCAGCTGGTCGACTACGCCGTCCGCGCCGAGGCCGCCGGCTTCGACCACCTCGTCTCGTCCGACCACTACAACCCCTGGCTCGACACCCAGGGCCACTCGCCGTACGCCTGGTCGGTGCTCGGGGCGGTCGCCCACGCCACCAGCCGGGCCGAGCTGCTGTCCTTCGTGACCTGCCCGATCGGCCGTTACCGCCCGGCGGTGGTGGCGCAGAAGGCCAGCACCATCGGCGTGCTCTCGGACGGCCGCTTCACCCTCGGCCTCGGCGCCGGCGAGAACCTCAACGAGCACGTGGTCGGCGGCTGGCCGCACGTGCAGCAGCGGCACGAGATGTTCGAGGAGGCCCTCCAGATCATCAGGCCCCTGCTCAACGGCGAGACGCTGACCTTCTCCGGCAACCACTTCGACGTCCCCGACGCGTACGTCTGGGACCGGCCGGAGCGCCCGGTGCCGATGGCCGTCGCCGCCTCCGGCCGGCAGTCGGCCACCCTGGCCGCCGAGTACGCCGACGCCCTCATTGCCACCGACCCGCTGCCGCATCTGGTCGAGATGTACGAGGAGGCCGGCGGCGCGGGCCGCCCCCGCTACGGCCAGGTGGCCATCTGCTACGGACCCGACGAGGCCGAGTGCCGCAAGGTCGTGCGCGACCAGTTCCGCTGGTTCGGCCTGGGCTGGAAGGTCAACGCCGACCTGCCCGACCCGGACGCGTTCGCCGCGGCCACCCGGTTCGTCCGCGAGGACGACGTGGCCCAGGGCATCCCCTGCGGGCCGGACGTGGACCGGCACGTCGAGGCGTTCAAGAAGTTCGTCGACGCCGGCTTCACCCACGTGGCGCTCGTGCAGGTCGGCGGCGACAGCCAGCCGATGTTCCTGGACTGGGCCCAGGAGGAGCTGCTGCCGCGGCTGCGCGAGCTGTGAGGCTTCCGGCCGACGCGACCCGTGGCCCGCTGGCGCCCGTGCTGCGAAGGTGAGTCCATGCGCATCGGGAACACCGAGATCCGTCCCGCCGGTGGTGGCCTCGGCTGCCTGCTGATGATCCTCTTCTCGATCCTCGCCTCGGTCGTGCTGACCGTGCTGCTGAACCTGCTCATCTGAACCCGGCCGCCCGTCTGCGGCGCCCCGTTCAGCGCCGCAGACCCAGTGCGACGAGCACCTCCCGCGAGGCCAGCCGGGCCGGGTCCAGCACGGCGCGGCGCAGCCAGCGGCGGGTCGGCCCGACGATGGCGCGCCACGCCGCACGCGCCCCGCGGGCCAGCGGCAGCACAGTGGCCCGCCAGACTGCCCGGACGGCCCGGCCCAGCGGCACGGCGAGGTGCCGCCACAGCCAGCGCAGGGCGAGTCCCAGCGGCCGCAGGAGTACCCGGTACAGGAAGCCGAGCACCCGTCCGGCGAGCCGCCAGGCGCCGACGACCGCGTCCACCAGCACCCGGCCGACGAACCGGGCCACGGCCCACAGCGCCCGGCCGACCGCGAGCAGCCCGACTGCGGCCACCCGACCGAGCGCCGCGAGTCCGGCGGCGAGGACCCGGGCGAGCGCCGCGAGCCCGGCGAGCAGCGCCCGACCGGCCGGCGCGAACAGTGCGGCCAGCCAGCGGGCCGGCCGCACCACCAGCTCCCGGACCAGCCAGGCCAGCGGCAGCCACAGCAACCGCCGGGCCGCCCACACCAGCGGACGCCAGACCAGCGTGACGGCAGCCCACGCCGCCCCGCGCGCCAGCCAGACCAGCGGAACCCAGAGCCGCGTCCGGGCCAGCCAGGCCAGCGGGAGCAGCAGCCGGCGGTACAGGAAGCGGCCGATGGGCGTGAGCAGGTGGCGGTTCACCAACCGGCCGGTGGCGCCGACCAGCTCCCAGAGCAGCCGTACCGGCAGCACCACGACCAGGGCGACACCGCGGGCGACGGCCGCGACCAGCGGCGGCGGCTCCTCGGCGACGGCATCAGACCGGACGCGCGACCGACCGGCCGGCACCACGGCGGCGGTCGGCACGGCCCCGGGCGGCCGGGCCGGGTCGGCGGGACGCAGGGGCGGGGTGCCGGTCACGGCGTCACCGTAGCCAGCCGCGGCAACGGCCGCCGCCCCGCTCAGGCCGGGGTCAACGCCAGGTCGGCCACGACCGGGTAGTGGTCGGAGGCGGTGTCGGCGTGGCCGCCCCGCACCACCCGGACCTCGCGGGTCAGGGCGGCCAGCTCCGGGGTGGCGAGCAGGTAGTCCAGGCGCATACCGGCGAACTCGGCTCCGCCGAGCCGGGTCGGCACGGTCAATCCGTCCGGCTCGCCCCCGCCGAGATGTGGCCAGAGGTCGACCAGGCCGGCGTCGAGCAGCCGGGCCACCGCCCGGGTGTCGACGGTACGACCGTCGCGGCGCAGGTGCCGCCGCCGGTAGAGGGCGGACAGGCCGGCCAGCCGCGCGGCGTGGTCGACCGCCGGCTCGAGGGTGTTCAGGTCCCCGGCGAGCAGCGCCAACGGTCCCCCGGTACGTCGCACGGCCACCGCCAGCCAGTCGGCCTCCGTCCGCCGCCGCCCGCCGGAGTACGGGTCCAGGTGCGTGCTGTGCACGATCAGCGGGCCTTCTCGGGTGGCCACCTCCACCCGGACGGCGGCGTGGTGGAACGGGCGGCGTACCCGGCCGGACCGGAGCACCCGCAGCGGCGCGCGAACCAGCACCGCCACCGGCTGGCCGAAACAGGAGCGGGCCAGGTGGGGCACCATGTCCACCCGCCCCGCCAGCTCCGTCATCCGCCCGTCCCGGTCCAGGCCGCGCAGCTCCTGCAGGGCCAGCACGTCGGGGCGCTGGGCGGCGACGACCGCGACGATCCCGTCCCACCGGTCGGTCCCGTCCCGGTCCCGCCCGCCGGTGAGGATGTTCCAGGTCATCACCCGCAGCATCGGCGCCCGGTCAGTCCTCCCGGCTGGCCTTGGCCAGCTCCTCGTCCAGCTCGCGAACCTGCTCGGACTCGATCGCGGGCCGGTTGCCCCGGTGCACGTCGGCGTTGGGGCGGACCACCCAGTAGAGCAGGGAGATCCAGAGGGCGGCGAGCAGGATCGCGCCCATGAAGTCGGTCGGGTGGTGCATGCCCCGGTACATCCGCGAGATGGCCACCCCGACCGGCATGATCACGGCCAGCGCCACGAAGAGCCACCGCCACCACCGGTCGGTACGCGCGAACACGATGATCGCGATCGCGCTCCACAGGCAGATGGTGGCCGCGATGTGCCCGGAGGGGAAGGACGAGGTCGGCAGGTGGCCGTCCAGGTTCTCCACCGGCGGGCGGGGCCGCTGCACCACCCGGGCCGAGGCGAGGAAGAGGCTCAGCTCGCCGAACATCGCCAGCACCACGAAGAGCACCGGTCGCCAGCGCTTCCAGATGGCCAGCACCAGCGGGCAGAACACCAGCGAGACCAGCAGGATCGCGTGGGTGTCGCCGAACTTGCTCCACCACCAGCTCAGCCCGTTGAGCTGGTCGGTGCGCCGGGCCGCGAACCACTGCGGCACCTCGGTGTCGAGGGTGTCGAGGAACGTGCCCTTGGCGTGGTAGCTGACGTACATGCCGAAGGCGTACAGGGCGCCGAAGACGATCACCCAGCCGACCAGCAGCTCGGCGACGGACGAGCGGGGGTGCTCCAGCACCTGCTCCTCGGCCGGTGCGGGGGTGATCTCCTCGCCCGCCTCCGGCTCCAGGCCTTCGGTGATCGCCGGCACCGGGCGGCCGCGCTCGCGGCGCCACAGCCGGAAGGCGTACGCGGTGACGGCGAGCCAGACCGCGCCGAGCAGCCAGCCGCCGAACACGTCGGAGACGAAGTGCACGCCCAGCGCGATCCGGGTCAGCCCGATCAGGAGGACCAGCACACCGACGATCGCGATGGCCGGCTTGCGCCAACGCGGCGTCATGGCCGGCAGGAAGACCAGCAGCAGCGCCCCGTACGCGACGAACGAGCCGAGCGCGTGCCCGCTCGGGAAGCTGTCGCCGGGGGCGTGGGTGATCGGCACGTCCACCACCGGGCGGAGCCGTCCGACCAGCGCCTTCAGCGACGGGTCGAGGATCAGCCCGCCGACCCCGGTGACGATCAGGTAGACCGCCAGCCGGGACTGGCGGCGGATCAGCAGGCCGACCACGGCGATGGTGACCAGCCAGATCAGCACCGGTCGCCCGCCCAGGTCGGTGACCGCCTGGAGCACGGTGACGAGCGCGTGGTGCGGCGCCACGAGGTGGTTGAACCACTCCGCCGCCTCGTGGTCGGCGTGGTAGAGCGGCCCCCAGTGGAACCGGACGAGCATGAGCAGCACGCCGAACGCGACGCCCGCGCCGGCCACACCGAGCAGCCCCACGACGCTCCGCTCGGCGAAATGGCCGAGCGGCCGGCGCCTCGCCTCCTTGACCGCGGTCACCCCGCACCTCCCTTGTCCTCTGCGAGGCGCGCTGTACCCGATTCCGGCTCCCCGTACACGCGCCGGGTCGTCAGAGGGCGGTCATCTCGCCGGTGTCGAGCACCTCCTCGCGCTCGGCCTCCGGCTCCCAGAGGTCGGGCTGGGCGGGCTCCTCGACGCCGATCCGCATGGCCTCCAGCTGGGCGGCGAAGGCCAGCCCGCCGAAGAGCGCCACCCCGGTCAGGTTGGCCCAGAGCAACAGCGCCATCATGCCGGTCAGCGCGCCGTAGGTCTGCCCGAATCCGCCGCTGTACTTGACGTACGCGGCGAGCAGCAGGCTGGCCAGCCACCAGAGCGCGGTGGCGATCCCGGCGCCGAAGAAGAGCCAGGACAGGCCGGGCTGGTTACGTCGGGGCGCGTGCCGGAACAGCACCGCCACGGCCGCCACGGTCAGGCCGAGGCTGAGCGGCCAGCGCACCACGTCCCAGGCGGCGTTGGCGAAACCGCCCCACTCGTAGTGCCGCTGCACCGAGTCGCCCATCGCCCGGCCGCCCACCAGGATCAGGAATCCGGTGAGCGCGGGCACACCGGCGGTCACCGCGAGAACGGCGGCGCGGAGGTACTTGGCCAGGGCGGGGCGGTCCCGCTCGACGCCGTAGATCCGGTTGGCGCCCCGCTCGATCTGGGCCATGGTCGTGGTGAGCGCGATCAGCCCGGTCAACAGACCGAGGGTCAGCGCCAGCTCTCCGGCCCGCTCGGCGCCCTCGCCGTCGGCGAGCAACTGTTGCACCACCGACTCGCTCTGGCCCGGGGTGAGCGCGAGCACGGTGTCGGCGACCACCTTGCCGCCCGTGTCGGCGCCGAGGTCGGTGATCAGGCCGGTGAGCGCGATCAGGAACGGCACCACGGCCAGGCTGAGCTGCAGGGCGAGCGCCCGGGAGTGGCTGAAGCCGTCGCCGTACCGAAACCGGATGAACGCGTCCCGCAGCAGGCACCAACCGCCGTGCCGGCGCAGGGTGTGCCAGGCGTCGTCGGCGGAGAGCTCCTCCTCCGCCATCAGCCGGGTCTCGGGGACCAGTTTGGTGCTACTCACGGCCCGCCTCCTCGACCAGGCGCTCGCCGCGCTCGCCGGCGGCGTCGGCGTCGACCGACAGGTCGGGATGGCGCGCCGGCCGCGGTACGCAGAGCCAGAGCGACTCGGGCCGGATCTCGGCCTTCAGCGACCGGCCCGGGTCGATCAGGTCGCCGTCGAGCTGCCGGGGCTGGGCCCGGTTGCTGGTGATCTCGACCTTGCGGGCTCGGAGCACCTCCATCCGGGGCACGCTGCCCCGGCGGCGCAGCAGCGCCCAGCCCATCGCCAACCAGTGCCGCAGCCTGCGGGGGGTGAGCACGGCGACGTCGAGCCAGCCGTCGTCGGGCTCGGCGTCGGTGAGCAGGCGTACGCCGCCCTGGAGGCGGCCGACGTTGGCGACCAGGACCGAGCGGGCCCGGCGGCGCAGCGGCGGCCCGCCGTCGATCCGGATCGACACCCGCATCGGCCGGTCCCGCAGGTGCTTGGCGGCCCCGACGATGTAGGCCGGCCAGCCGATCCGCTTTTTGGTCGTCTCGGAGGTGGAGTCGAGCATCTGCGCGTCGAAGCCCATCCCGGCCATGACGGCGAAGCACTGGTCGCCGACCACGCCGACGTCCAGTCGCCGCATCCCCCGCTCGACGGCGACCTCCAGCCCCGCGGCCAGGTCGTTGGAGAGGCCGAGGTTGGCGGCGAGCAGGTTGCCGGTGCCCTGGGGCAGCACGGCGAGCGCCACGTCGGTGCCGGCGAGCGCGGTGACGCAGGCCATCACCGTGCCGTCGCCGCCGCAGGCGAGGACCACCTCGGCGCCGGCCTTGACGGCCTGCTCGGTCTGGCCCCGGCCGGGGTCGTCCACGGTGGTCTCGTACCACGTCGGGGCGGGCCAGCCGGCCGCGTCGAGGGCGCCGTCCACGGTCCGGCGGAACTGGTCGATATCGGTCACCTTGGCGGGGTTGACCACCACCGCGGACCGCGGTGCGGGGTTGCCTGCGGTCACCGGGTGCTTGTCCTCACCATCCACGGCGCCAGTGTGCAGCAACTCGGGTGGGTCGGCGAGCCGACGGCGACCGACGTTGCGAGGACCGCAAACAGGTTTGACCGCGCCGGCCGCTGGTGAGCGGGGATCAGGCTGCCGTCCGCGTCGCCACCGCGAGCCGCCGGCGCAGCTCGCCGAGGTCCGTCCCGGCCTCGACGAGGGCCAGCGCGACCGGGCCGCTCGTCTCGTGGAGCAGGCCGAGCAGGAGGTGCTCGGTGCCGATCCGGTGCTGGCGCTGCCGGACCGCTTCGCGCCGGGAGAGCGCCAGTGCCTTCTTCGCCCGGGGCGACCAGCGCCCGTTGCCGCGCCGACGGGAGGTCGTTACGCGCAACGCGTCGGGGCCGAACGACTCCTTGACCCGGGCGACGATCGCGCCGAGGTCGATGCCGATCCCGCGTAGCGCTGCGGCGTCCGCCTCGGTGAGGCCGGCGACGCCGCGGGCGCTGTGTCGGGCCGGATCCGGGTCCTCGGCCCGGGCGGCGTCGACCGCGTGCCGGATCGCCGTCCGGGCCCGCCCGGTGAACCGTTCGAACATCACGCCTCCCAGGTGCCTCGGACCGCCGGTCGCCCGGCGTGCGTGCGGCGGACCGTGCGCCGGCTGACCTCGAGGGCGTCGGCGATCTCCTGCCAGGACCAGCCCTGGCAGCGGGCGTTGTCCACGTGAACCGTCTCCAACCGGTCGAGCAGCCGGCGCAGGGCGCGCACGGCCGGCAGCCCGTCCTTCGGGTCGGTGCCGCCGGCGGCGGCGAGTGTCGTCACCTGACTCATGCTGTCAATTTAGGTTGACGATGGTCGCGCTGTCAACCTAAGTTGACGACAGCTCCCTCGACACGAGGCCCGACGCGCCCGGCGGAGCCCCTGACCGGTGTTACGGTCCGCTGATGTTCCGCCGTCCACCCCCGGATCAACCCGTCGAACCCGCCCGCCGGCTGGCCGTCGGGCGGCTCACGCTCGAGATCGCCGGCTGGAGCGTGGTGGGCCACCGCTACCCGGAGAACTTCGACGTGCTGCACGTCGACCCCGAGCTGCCCCTGGCGGCGGTCGCCGACGGGATGGGCGACGGCGAGGGCAGCCGGGTCGCCGGCCGGACCGCGATCACCAGCTTCGTCGAGCGGGTCCGCGCCGGCTGGCCGACCGTCGGGGCGGCCGAGCTGCGCGCCGCGACTGCCGAGACCCAGCTCCGGGTACGCCGGGCCGGGGCGGCGCTGGCCGGACTGACCGGCTGCACGCTGACCGCGCTGGTCGCGGAGCCGGAGGGCGGGCAGGGCTGGCTCGTCCAGCTCGGCGACTCCCGGGCGTACCGGCTGCGCGACGGGCTGCTGGAGCTGGTGACGGTGGACCACACCATGGCCTGGCTGGGGGTGGTGCACGGCTGGTGGCCGGCGACCTCCCCGGAGGCTGCCCGGGCGCGCTACCAGCTGCTGCGCTACGTCGGCCATCCGGACAGGCCGGAGCCGGACCTGCTCGCCGTCCCGCTACGCACCGGTGACACCTGGCTGCTCTGCACGGACGGGGTGAGCGACCAGCTCGACTACCACCGGCTGCGGGACCTGCTGGCCGCCGGGCGGGACCCGGCCCGCACCGCCACCGCCCTGCTCTCCGCCACCCTCGACGAGGGCGGCGACGACAACGCCACCGCCGTGGTGGTCCGCGTCCACCCGACGGTCCCCGCACCGCGCTGACCCACGGCGTCACCCGGCCCTGGCGGGGCCCGGTTCTTCGCGGCGGTGAACCGGCTCCAGTTCCGCCGACCCGGTCCGGCCGGGCGACCCTCGCGATTACCGTGGGTGAGGAGGGCACGGTCGGGAGGTGAGGCGGGATGGCCGCACCCACCCACGACGCGGTGGTGGTCGGCGTCGGCCGGTCGGAGGAGGACCTCCAGGTGGTCCGGGCGGCCGCCGGCGAGGCCGCGGTACACGACCGTCCGCTGCTCCTGCTGCACGCCTTCAACTGGGCGGCGGCCGTGGAGAAGCCCACCGCGGCCGGGCCGCGCGCCGACGCCGAGGGTCTCCTCGAGCGGGCCGGGGAGGTGGCCTCCGCCGCCGAGCCGGCGGTGCCGGTGAGCGGCGAGATCGTCGAGGGCTCGCCGGTCGAGGCGCTGGTCCGGGCCTCCGACTCGGCGTTCCTGCTGGCGCTCGGTGACGGCGGGATGGCGAACTGCGGGCACTGCGTGCGGGCCGACGCGCCCGCCGTGCAGCTCGCCGCCCGGGCCGGCTGCCCGGTGCTGGTCGGCCGGGCCGCGCCACCGCCGCAGGGACCGCTGCTGGTCGGCGTCGACGGCTCGGAGAGCTCGCGCGCCACGCTGCGCTACGCGTTCGACTGCGCCGAGCGGCGCGGCACGCGGCTGCTCGCGCTCCGGGTCGTCGAGCCCGGCAACCACGACCCCGGCGACGAGCTGCTCGAAGCGGCGGTCGCCCGGTACGGCGCCCGGCACCCGGGGGTGGCCGCCGAATGCCACACCGTCCGCGGTGATCCCGGCACCGTCCTGATCGAACAGTCCCGCTCGGCACAGCTCGTCCTGGTCGGGGCGCGGGGTGACGAGGCGTGGCGGGGCATGCTCGGGGCGGTCAGCCAGTCCCTGCTCTACCACTCGCCGGCCCCGGTGATCGTCGTCCGTGGACTCGAACCCGGGAGCGGCGGGCCATGACGCCCGCGCGTACCGGGACCAACGGCCCTGACCGCCTCCCCCGGCCCCGGGTGAGGCTGGACGGGCCCGGACGGATTCCGCCTTCGGGTGGCACAAGACCCCGAGCCGCGAGAGGCTAACGCAGCATGGACACCGCTCTCGACCTGCACAGCCCACTGACCGAGGACGAGCTGCGCCGGCTTGACGCCTACTGGCGAGCGGCCAACTACCTCACCGTCGGGCAGATCTACCTGCTCGACAACCCGCTGCTCCGCGAGCCGCTCAAGCCCGAGCACGTGAAGCCGCGTCTGCTGGGGCACTGGGGCACCAGCCCCGGCCTCAACCTGATCTACGCGCACCTCAACCGGGTCATCGTCAACCGCGACCTGAGCGTCATCTACGTCACCGGCCCCGGGCACGGCGGGCCGGCGATCGTGGCGAACACCTGGCTGGAGGGCACCTACAGCGAGCTCTACCACTCCGTGACCCGGGACGAGACGGGGATGGCCCGGCTGTTCCGCCAGTTCTCCTTCCCCGGCGGCATCCCCAGCCACGTGGCGGCGGAGGTGCCGGGGTCGATCCACGAGGGCGGCGAGCTGGGGTACGCGCTGAGCCACGCCTACGGCGCCGCGTTCGACAACCCGGACCTGCTGGTGGCCTGCGTGATCGGGGACGGCGAGGCGGAGACCGGCCCGCTGGCCGGGAGTTGGCTGTCCAACGTCTTCCTCAACCCGACCCGGGACGGGGCGGTGCTGCCCATCCTGCACCTCAACGGCTACAAGATCGCCAGCCCGACGGTGTTGGAACGGATCCCCACCGACGACCTGCTCGAGCTGATGCGCGGCTACGGCTACCAGCCGTACGTCGTCTCCGGCGACGACCCGACGCAGGTGCACCAGGCGCTCGCCGCCACCCTGGACCGGGCAGTCGACGAGATCACCGAGATCCAGCGCCGGGCCCGCTCCGGCGGCGACGCCGAGCGCCCCCGCTGGCCGATGATCATCCTCCGCACGCCGAAGGGCTGGACCGGCCCGAAGCAGGTCCACGGCAAGCAGGTCGAGGGGACCTTCCGCGCCCACCAGGTGCCCATCGACGAGGTACGGAAGGACCCGGAGGCGCTCGCCGAGCTGGAACGCTGGCTGCGCAGCTACCGGCCGGAGGAACTCTTCGACGCCACCGGCGGCCCAGTCGCCGAGCTGGCCGCGCTGCCGCCGAAGGGAGACCGGCGGATGAGCGCGAACCCGGTCACCAACGGTGGCCTGGTGCTGCGGGACCTGGACCTGCCGGACTTCCGCGCCTACGCGGTCGACGTGAAGAAGCCGGGCGAGCCGGTGGCCGGCTCCACCGGCGTGCTCGGCCCGTGGGTCCGCGACGTGATCGCCGCCAACCCGCAGAACTTCCGCCTGTTCGGCCCCGACGAGGTCGCCTCCAACCGGCTGGGCGCCGCCTTCGAGGTCACCGACCGGGCGTTCGTCGGCGACACGGACCCCGAAGACGACCACCTCTCGCCCGACGGCCGGGTGATGGAGGTGCTCTCCGAGCACCTCTGCCAAGGCTGGCTGGAGGGCTACCTGCTCACCGGCCGGCACGGCATCTTCACCAGCTACGAAGCGTTCATCCACATCGTCGACTCGATGGTCAACCAGCATGCCAAGTGGCTGAAGGTGACCCGGGGCATCCCCTGGCGGGAGCAGCTCGCCTCGCTGAACTACCTGCTGTCGAGCCACGTCTGGCGGCAGGATCACAACGGCTTCTCGCACCAGGACCCGGGCTTCATCGACCACGTGGTCAACAAGAAGGCGGAAGTGGTCCGGGTCTACCTGCCGCCGGACGCCAACACGCTGCTCTCCACCATGGACCACTGCCTGCGCAGCAGGCACTACATCAACGTGGTGGTGGCCGGCAAACAGCCGGCACCGAACTGGCTGACCATGGACGAGGCCATCCAGCACGCCCGGCGCGGGCTGGGCATCTGGGACTGGGCCAGCACCGATCAGGGCACCGAGCCGGACGTGGTGCTCGCCTGCGCCGGCGACGTGCCGACGCTGGAGACCCTCGCCGCGGCCGACCTGCTCCGCCAGCACCTGCCCGAGCTGAAGGCGCGGGTGGTCAACGTGGTCGACCTGATGCGGCTGCAGCCGCCCTCGGAGCACCCGCACGGCCTGCCGGACAGCGAGTTCGACACCATCTTCACCAGCGACAAGCCGATCATCTTCGCCTACCACGGCTACCCGTGGCTGATCCACCGGCTCACCTACCGGCGCACCAACCACGACAACCTGCACGTGCGCGGCTACAAGGAGGAGGGCACCACCACCACACCGTTCGACATGGTGATGCTCAACGACCTGGACCGCTTCCACCTGGTCATCGACGTCATCGACCGGGTGCCGGGGCTGCGCTCGCGCGCCGCCCACCTGCGCCAGGACATGGTCGACGCCCGACAGGCCGCCCGCGACTACACCCGCGAGTACGGCGAGGACGACCCCCGGGTCGCCGAGTGGCGCTGGATCCGGGAGACCGAGCCCGGCCTGCGGAGGGGGCAGTGAACCCGGGCGTGGCCGCCGCGCCCGGTCGCGACGAGATCCTGGTCGGCTACGACGGCTCCACCGACGCGACCGTCGCCCTGGACTGGGCGCTGGACGAGGCCGGCCGCTCGGGCCGGCCGGTCCGGCTGGCGTACGTGTTCGAGTGGCTGACCGTGGCCGGCTGGATCGGTCCCGGGGTGGCGCCCGGGATCTGGCCGGACGAGACCGCGCGGCGGGAGGTCGAGAAACTGGTCCGCAAGGCAGCGGCGGACGCCGCCGCCGAGCGCCCCGGCCTCACCGTGCACGGCGAGGTCTTCGACGGCCCGCCCGCCCTGGTCCTGCAGGAACGCTCCACCGAGGCGGGGATGCTGGTGCTCGGCAGCCGGGGGCACGGCGGCTTCGGCGGGCTGCTCGCCGGCTCCACCGCGGTCTCCGTCACCGCCCACGCCCACTGCCCCGTGGTGGTGGTCCGGGACGGGCAGGCGGCCACCTCCGGCCCGGTGGTGGTCGGCGTGGACGGCTCCGACTCGTCGCTGCGGGCGCTCGGCTTCGCCATCGAACGCGCCGCCCAGCGGGACGTGCCACTACGGCTGCTGCGGGTCTGGGAGCCGCCCGGCGAGCGCCGGGTACCGTCCGGCTTCGACCCGGAGGAGGCCACCGCCACCGAACGGGCGGCCGCCGAGGGCGATCTCGCCCCCTGGCGGGGGGCCTTCCCGGACGTCCCGGTCGACGTCCAGGTGACCCCGGGCAACCCGGCCGCGCTGCTGGTCGAGGCGAGCCGGGAGGCACAGCTCGTGGTCGTCGGCACCCGGGGCCGGGGCGGGCTGCGGGGCATGCTGCTCGGCTCGGTCAGCCAGCAACTCCTCCACCACGCGCACTGCCCGGTGGCGGTGGTCCGGGAACGCTGACGCCCACCGGCAGGTCAGCGGCCCGAGGCGGCCGGGCCCTCCTCCGGGTTGAGCGAGAAGTAGTCCTCCTCTTCCTGGGCCAGGTGCAGCCGCAGCACGGCGTCCAGGCCGTACAGGGCGGCCAGCAGGTCCGGCACCTCGTCGGGGCGCAACCGACCGTCCGGGTTCTGGGCCAGGTGCCCGCCGATCCGGTCCACCAGCCGGCCGATCTCCACGTGTCCGCGGCTCATCGTCGAGGTCGCCTCGTCGCTGCCGAGCGGACCGGCGAGGGCCGGGTAGAGCCGCCCCTCCTCGGCCGCCTCGTGCGGCAGCACCTCGTCGACCAGCCGGCGGTGCACGTCCCGCAGCGCCGGTACGCACTGCGGCGCGTCCGGGTGTGTCACCACCAGGTCGGCGGTGTCCCGCAGCCGGGCCAGCACGTCGCGCACCCCACCGTGCTCGGCGGCGTACCGCTCGAGGAGTGCCCGGGTCTCCGGCGGGACGTCCCGGCGGCGCAGGCCACCCCCGAGGGCACGCAGCGCGTTGAGGATCACCAGCACGTCGATGCCCTCCTGCAGGAAGGCACCGGCGACCGGGGGCAGCCCGCCAACGGCGGCCACCACCATCGCGACGACCGCCAGTCCCATCCCGACGGTGGCGCTCTGCACGGCGATGCGGCGCGCGTACCGGGCGATCTCGACGGCGTCGGCGAGCCGGTCCAGCCGGTCCACGGTGAGCACCGCGTCGGCCACGTCGGCGGAGGCCGTCGCCCCGGTGGCGCCCATCGCCACCCCGACATGCGCCTCGGCCAGCGCCGGGGCATCGTTCACGCCGTCGCCGACCATCACGGTGACCGCCCGGCCGGACTCCTCCCTGACCCGGTCCACCTTCTCCCGCGGCGAGCACTGCGCCCAGACGTCGTCCACGCCGACGGTCTGCGCGACCTGCCGGGCGGTACGCGGCCGGTCGCCGGTGACCATGACCAGGCGGCCCAGCCCCGCCTCGCGGAGTCGCCGCACGGTACGCCGGGCGTCCGGGCGGACCGGATCCTCCAGCAGGATCGCGCCGAGCGGGGCCCGGTCGTCGCTGACCCAGACCGTGGACCGGCCAGCCAACTCGGCGCGCTCGCGGGCCCGGTGGGCCCACTCCGGCGGCGCGCCCGCGAGCTGGCCGACCCGCACCACCCGGCCGTCCACCCGGCCGGTCACCCCGCGCCCCGGCTCCTCCGTGACGTCGGTCGGCTCGGTCAGCGGCAGTCCCTGCTCGCGGGCCTGCCGGACCAGGGCGGCGGCCAGCACGTGCGGGGAGAGCTGCTCCACGGAGGCGGCCAGCCGCAGCACCTCGTCCCGGTCGCCGCCGGGCGGGACCACCGTCTCGGCGGCGCGTGGGCGGCCGGCGGTGAGCGTGCCGGTCTTGTCCATGAGCAGGGTGCGGGCCCGGCCCAGCAGTTCCAGCGAGCCGCCGTCGCGGACCAGGACGCCGCGCCGGGCCACCCGGGACAGCCCGGAGACGATCGCGATCGGGGTGGCCAGCAGCAGCGGACAGGGCGTGGCCACCACGAGCACCGCCACGGCCCGCAGGAACTGGCCGGACAGCAGCCCGGCCACCCCGGCCAGCAGCAGGGTGAACGGCACGAACGCGGCCGCGTACCGGTCGGCGAGCCGGACCATCGGCGCCTTGCGCGCGGTGGCCTCCTCGGCCAGCCGGACGATCCCGGCGTACGTGCTCTCCGCCGCGTTCCGGCGGGCCCGCAGCCCGAAACCCGCGCCGGCGTTGACCACGCCACTGACCACCTGCTCGCCCACGGCCCGGGTGACCAGCTGCGACTCGCCGGTGACCACCGACTCGTCGAGCGTCGCGGCCTCCTCCACCGTCCCGTCCACCGGCACCACGTCGCCGGGGCCGACGACCAGCCGATCCCCCACCGCGACCCGGTTCAGCGGCACCACCTCGATCCCGCCGTCCGGAGTGCGCCGCCGGGCCTGCCGGGGCGCGCGTTCCAGCAGCGCCCGCAGGTCGCGGCTGGCCCGACGCTGGGCGTAGTTCTCCAGCGCCTGCCCGGTGGCGACCATCACGGCGATCACCGCGCCGGCCAGGTACTCGCGCACCAGCAGCGTGCCGACCAGCGCCAGCACCGCGATCACGTCCACCCCGAACTGCCGACGCCGGAGCTGCCGCAGCGTCGACCAGGTGGCCGGCAGCAGGGCCACCACGGTCACCGCCGCCCAGACCAGCTGCCCCGCGCCGCGCAGCCCGGCGAACCACAGCCCGGCGCCGACCAGCACGGCCAGGGTCAGCAGGGTCAGCGGTGCCCACTCGACGGGGCCAGGTCGCGGCGCGGTGCCAGACGCGCCGAGCTGGCGCCGTCGCAGCCAGTCCGTCCGGCGGCGCTGCACCGGCCGCTCGGGTACGCACTCGCGCGGTTCCGCTCCCACGTGCGGATCGTCTCAGCGCCGCTGCGGGCGGGGTAGGGCAAACGAGGGTAATCCGGCGGGCCGAAGTGCCCGGGCGGGCGGGCCGTGCGGGCCGTGCGCGCAGCCTGGTCATGCCCGAGGATGGAGCGGCATCCCCACCCGGGCGGGCCTGGTGTGGGGCACGATGGGGAAAACAGGAAAGGTCGTGACGATGAGCCACGAGACGCCGGCTGCGGACCGCTCGCTGACCACCGCGCTCGCGGAGGCCGCCGCGATGGCCGGCCGCGCCCCCTCGGTGCACAACACCCAGCCGTGGCGCTGGACCGTCCTGCCCGACGCGCTGGAGCTGCGCGTGGTACGGGAGCGCCACCTCAGCGCCCTCGACCCGGAGGGTCGGCTGCTGGCCGTCAGCTGCGGCGCCGCGCTGCACCACGCCCGGCTGGCGCTGGCCGCGGAGGGCTGGACGCCGGTGGTGGAGCGGCTGCCCGACCCGGCCCAGCCGGACCTGCTGGCCCGCCTGACCAACGTCAAGCACACCGGGGCGGACCCGGACGCCATGCACACGGTGCAGTGCATCCAGGTACGGCACACCGACCGGCGACCGGTCAGCGACGAGCCGATCCCCGACGCCGCCCTCGAGGAGATCGACCGGGCGGCCACCCGTGAGGGCGTGCACCTCCAGGTGCTCGACGACAGCCAGAAGATCCAGCTCGCCAGCGCCGCCCAGCAGGCCGCGGCGGTCGAGGCGGGCAGCCCGGAGCTGCGCGAGGAGCTGGCGTACTGGACCAGCCGGGCCGGCGCCGGCACCGGACTGCCGCCGGAGGTGCTGCCGGTCGAGGCCCCGCAGACCACCGTCCCGGGCCGCGACTTCGGCCAACCCGGCACCCTGCCGGTGGGCCCCGGGCACGACCGGGCCGCCTCCTACGCGATCCTCTGGGGCACCGAGGACGAGCCGGACAGCTGGCTGCGCGCCGGCGAGGGGCTCTCCGCGGCCTGGCTCACCGCCACCCGGCTCGGGGTGTCCCTGGTTCCGCTCAGCGGCGTGGTGGAGGTCGAGGGCACCCGGCAGGTGCTCCGGCAGATGCTCTCCGGCCTGGGCTTCCCGTACATCTCGATGCGCCTCGGCCGCGCCGACCCGACGCATGCCGGCCCCCCGCACACCCCGCGGCTGGACGTCGCGCAGACCGTCGACACCTCGGCGGTACGCGGCCAGCTGCCTTAGCGGGGGCTCGTCCCGTCCGGTCACCGGGCGATAACATCGCCCGGTGACCAGTGCACCGAATCCCCGGAACGAGCACGTCACCCCGTCCCTGGGCCTGACCCCGTTGTCCCGGGTCCGGCTCGACGAGCTTCTCCAGGAGATGCTCGACCGGGTCGGCGAGGTGGTCACCAGCCGGGAGCGGCTACGGGCCCTGCTCGACGCCGTGGTGGGCATCGGCACCGACCTCGACCTGCGCAGCACCCTGCAACGGATCGTGGAGTCGGCGTGCGAGCTGGTCGGCGCCCGGTACGGCGCGCTCGGCGTGATCGGCCCCGACCGGCTGCTGCACGACTTCATCATCCACGGCATCAGCGACGAGCTGCACGCCAAGATCGGTGACCTCCCGCACGGCCGCGGCGTGCTCGGTCTGCTGATCGACGATCCCCGGCCGCTGCGCATGCCGGACATCACCCAGCACCCCAAGTCGTACGGCTTCCCGAAGCACCACCCGCCGATGCACAGCTTCCTCGGTGTGCCGGTGCGCATCCGCGACCACGTCTTCGGCAACCTCTACCTGGCGGAGAAGCAGGCCGCGGCGGAGTTCACCGAGGACGACGAGGAGATCGTGGTGGCGCTCGCCGCGGCGGCCGGCGTGGCGATCGAGAACGCCCGCCTCTACGCCCTCGCACACCGGCGGGAACGCTGGCTGGCCGCCACCGCCGAGATCACCTCGGTGCTGCTCGGCGAGGTGCGCCGCACCGACGCACTGACCCTGGTGGCCCGGCGCGCCCGGGAGGTCGCCGAGGCGGAACTGGCCCTGGTGCTGCTCTACGACGAGGACGAGAGCCAGTTCACCGTCGAGGTGGTCGACGGCACCGACGAGGCCGCCCGGGAGCTGGTCGGCGCGGTGCTGCCCGCCGCCGAGACCACCTTCGCCAGCTCGGTCACCGAGCGCCGCCACGAACTGCTGGACGACCTGGCCGAGGCCGCCCCCTGGCCACGGCCGGTGGTCGCCGGCCCGGCGGTGGTCTCCCCCCTCGCCGCGGCGGACGTCCTGCACGGCGTGCTGGTGATCGCCCACCGACCCGATCACGGCCCCGCCGCCGAGGACGAGGTCGCGCTGCTGGGCAGCTTCGCCGGCCAGGCCGCGCTCGCCATGGAACGGGCCCGCGGCCAGGAGGAGCGGGAGCTGCTGGTGGTCCTGGAGGACCGCGAGCGGATCGCCCGCGACCTGCACGACGTGGTGATCCAGCGGCTCTTCGCCACCGGCCTGCAGCTGCAGAGCGGGGCGATGAACACCCGCCCCGAGGTGGCCAAGCGGATCAACCAGGCGGTCGACGACCTGGACGCCACCATCCGCGACATCCGGCGGACCATCTTCGAGCTGCGCACCCCGATGAGCGCCGCGTTGCGCACCGAGATCCGCGAGGCGATCGAGGTGGCCGCCGAGTCGCTGGGCTACCGGCCCGAGCTGGAACTGGTCGGCCCGATCGACAGCGCCGTCCCGGACGCGCTCCGCCCCGAACTCACCGCCGTGCTCCGCGAGGCGCTCTCCAACGCGGTACGCCACGCGCAGGCCGACCGGGTGGCGGTGACGGTGAAGGTCGACGCCGGTTGGGTGTCGGTGACCGTCACCGACGACGGGGTGGGATGCGACCCGGAGGCGGCCCGCAGCGGGCTGGTGAACCTGCGCGAGCGGGCCGAACGGCTCGGCGGCGACTTCCAGCTCAGTCGGGTGATCCCGCACGGCACCGAGGTGCGCTGGAGCGTGCCGCTGGGCGATTGAGCCCGGGGGCCCGCCTCAGTGGGTCTTGCCGAGCAGCCGGGTGGCCAGCACCGCCGCCTGCGTACGCCGCTCCAGGCCGAGCTTCGCCAGCACGCTGGAGACGTAGTTCTTCACCGTCTTCTCCGCCAGGAACATCTTCCCGGCGATCTCCCGGTTGGTGAGGCCCTCGGCCACGTACTCCAGGATCCGCCGCTCCTGCTCGGTGAGGCTCTTCAGCTCGCGCGGCTGCTCTACGCCGCTGCGGATCCGCTCCAGCACCCGGGTGGTGATCGCCGGGTCGAGCAGCGACTGACCGGCCGCCACCCGGCGGACCGCGTCCACCAGGTCGGTGCCGCGGATCTGCTTGAGCACGTACCCGGCGGCGCCCGCCATGATCGCCGCGAAGAGCGCCTCGTCGTCCTCGTACGAGGTGAGGATCAGGCCCTTGATCGAGGAGTCCACGGCCCGGACGTCCCGACACACGTCGATGCCGTTGCCGTCGGGCAGCCGGGCGTCGAGGATCGCCACGTCGGGACGGAGCGCCGGGATCCGACGGGCCGCCTCCTGGGCGGAGCCGGAATCACCGACCACCTCGATGTCGCCGCTGCTGGTGAGCAGGTCGGCAAGGCCACGACGGACGACCTCGTGGTCGTCGAGCAGGAACACCCGGATCATCCGTCATTTTTACCCTGTCGGTCCGGCGCCCGACACGGGTCGAAGGTCCCTACTCTGCCGCGTTGCCGGAGGGCAGACGGGCCCGTCGAGGTGGGGACCTCCGGCCCTGCTCACCGCGCTGCCGGGTGACGCACCGTGGAGGTGGACCAACCGGGGGCGGCACGGCCCGCACGGAAGGAGCAGCACCATGACCACGGGCTACACCGTCGAACAGCTGAGGGTCGCCGCGACCGACGCCGTCCGGGCGCCGTCCCTGCACAACACCCAGCCGTGGCGGTTCCGGCTGCGCGACGGCGGGATCGAGCTCTCCGTCGACCCGCTGCGCCGGCTGCCCGCCACCGACCCGAGCGGCTGGGGCGCCCGGATCGGCTGCGGGGCGGCCCTGTTCAACCTGCGGCTGGCGCTCGCCGTGGCGGGCACCCCGGCCACGGTCCGGCTCCGCCCGTACCCCGCCGACCCGGACGTGGTGGCCCGGCTGGTCCCGGACCTCCCCCGCCGGCCCACCCCGACCGAGCAGAGCCTGTACGCGGCCATCGACCGCCGGTTCAGCAACCGCGCCCCGTTCTGGCCCGACCCGGTTCCCGCCGACGCCCGCTGGCGGCTCGGCGAGGCCGCCCGGGCCGAGCAGTGCTGGCTGGAACTGCTGATCGGCACCAGCGCGGTCAACGCGTTCGCCGAGATCGCCCGCAGCGCCCACCGCGTCCTCGAACGCGAACCCGCGTACGTGGCCGAGCGGTCGGCCTGGATCCGCGCCGAGCCCTCCCCCGACGGGGTGCCCGCGGCGGCCGGCGGGCCGCAGAGCGAACCGCAGGACCTGCTGCCGCAGCGCGGATTCGGCGGGCGCAACCGGGCCCCGGGGCGCGACTTCGAGCCGGAGCCGCTGGTGGCCGTGCTGGGATCGGCGGGGAACACGGCGACGGACCAGATCATCGCCGGGCAGGCGTTGCAGCGGGTGCTGCTGACCGCCACGGACGCGGGGCTGGCCGTGTCGATGATCTCCCAGCCGATCGAGGTGCCGGGGGCGCGGGAGGCGCTGCGGCTGTCGCTGGGACGGTTCGGCACGCCGCAGATGGTCATGCGGATCGGGTACGGACAGCCGGGTTCAGCCACGCCGCGACGGCCGGTGGAGGAGGTGCTCGACCTGCCGGTGCCTCAGGGCTGACGGAAGGGGACGGCGATCGCCGCGGCACCCGCGGCAGCGAACAGGGACCGCCTCGCCGTCCACCCTCCGGCATGGGCCTCCCGACGGCCGGTCAGCTCCGGGGCGCCGCAGCGGCCAGCAGGGCCGTCTCCCGCTCCGGGTCCAGCCCTACCGCGGTGCGCGCCGGTCGCCCCGCCCGCGCCGGCACCCGCCCCACCTCGCCCAGCCAACGCCAGGTGTCGGCGACCGTGTCGGCCACCGGCCGGCAGACCAGCCCCGCCGCGTACGCCCGCTCGACGCCGCGTTCCTGCAGCCAGCGGTACTCGTGCCCACGCGGGATCCAGATCGGCAGGTCGTTCCACGGCTCCACCCCGGCGGCCAGGATCACCTCCGGGTCCGTCCAGCGCAGCGGCGCGTCCGCGCCGGTCACCGCCACGGCCGCGTCGAGCAGCTCACCCATCGTCGCGTGTCCGGTCCGACTCACCACGTTGTACGCCCCGCCGACCCCCTCGACCCCCCGGTCCAGCATCCAGATCGCCAGGTCCCGTGCGTCGATGTACTGCAACGGCAGGTCACGCGGACCGGGGGCGAGCACCTCCCCGCCCCGCGCGACCCGCTGCAGCCACCAGGGCAGCCGCCCGATGTCCTCGCCCGGCCCGAGGATCAGCCCGGCCCGGGCCAGCAGCGCCCGGTCGCCGAAGACCTCCACGGCGGCCCGCTCCCCGCCCGCCTTGTTCCGGGAGTAGTCCCCGTCGCCCGCGTCCGCGTCGGCCTCGACGGTCGGTGCGTCCTCGCCCACGCCCGGCTCGACCGGCGGCGCGTACACCGAGCCGCTGGAGACGTAGACGTAGTGCGGCACCGCACCGGCCAGGGCGCGGGCCGCGTCGCCCACCGCGCGGGGCGCCCCGTCCCAGGTGTCCACCACCAGGTCCCACTCGCCGCCGGCGAGCGCCGCCAGGCCGTCCGGTGCCGTCCGGTCACCCGGCAACCGGTGTACGCCCGCCGGCACGTCCCCGTGCAGCCCCCGGTTGAACACCGTCACCGACCAGCCGCGGCGCAGGCCCTCGCGCACCGTGGCCCCACCGACGAATCCCGTCCCACCCAGTACCAGCAGTCTCATGCGTCCCACCCTGCCCGGTGCCGCCCCGCCCGTGAGCGATGTTCACGGTGAGCGGATCTGCCATGGGCAGAAACCGCGGTGCCCCACCGAGGCGTCACCGCCGGTTGGTGTCCGACCTGATGTCCGGTTTCGGGGTGTGACCGGCGGCATCCCGCAGCCGGAATGCTGGGTGGGCGGGGGTCGTTGAATCCCGTGTACGACCGAGGAAGAGCCCCGCCGAGGCGGGCGTGCGCAGCCCGGAATGACGGTGGGCCGCCGGTCGTTACACATGGTCCCGGCGCCGCGAAGAGGCCCCACCCCCCGCCGGAACCCCCCAAGACTTTCCCCCTCTTTTGAGCGCCTGACGGTGCTTGCGCACGAGCCGACCCCCCTTCGGTGTGTGCGCCAACCCCCGAATGGAGCTTTCCCATGAACACGATGCTGCGTAAGAGCGTGCTCAGTATTGCTGGTCTCGCGTTCGCCGGTGGCCTGGCCGCCGGTCCGCTGAACCACCACGAGGCCACCCCGACCACGGGGCTCCACGAGGCCGCGGTCGTGCAGGCCGACAAGCCGGGCGTGGACAAGGCCAAGCTGATCCCGCACGGTGTGCAGGGCACCCAGTCGAAGATCGACCTGAACGACGAGCAGGTCGGCAACGCTAAGGCGATCATCGCCGCGACGAAGAAGGCCGGTCTGCCGGAGCGGGCCGCGGTCATCTCGATCGCCACCAGCCTGCAGGAGTCGAAGCTGGAGAACCTGGGCCACCTCGGCGACGCCAACGACCACGACTCGCTGGGCCTGTTCCAGCAGCGCCCCTCCAGTGGTTGGGGTACTCCGGAGCAGATCACCAACCCCGAGTACTCGACCCTCGCCTTCGAGAAGGGGTTGAAGCAGGTCGACGGCTGGCAGGACATGCCGCTGACCCAGGCCGCCCAGACCGTGCAGGTGTCGGCCTACCCGGACGCCTACGCCCAGTGGGAACAGCAGGCCGCCGACCTCGTCGCCCAGCACTGGAACAACTGACCCACACGCAAGACAAAAGCCGCTGGCCGGCACCCCGAGACAGGGGTGCCGGCCAGCGGCCGTTGCGTACCACAGCAAGACCGCGACGGACCGGCGGCGGACGACCACGACGGGCTGGGGGCGAGGGTGACCGGCGCAGGGATCAAGCCTGACCGCCCGGAGCCGGTCACCCTCGCCCCCAGCCTGAAAGCGCAACCAGCAAAAAGCTCGCCACCCCCTCGGAGTGACGAGCATCAAACTGGTGGGCGATACTGGGTTTGAACCAGTGACCTCTTCCGTGTCAAGGAAGCGCGCTCCCACTGCGCCAATCGCCCGAGGGAAAATCGCGAGCGGACGACGGGATTCGAACCCGCGACCCTCACCTTGGCAAGGTGATGCGCTACCAGCTGCGCTACGTCCGCCTGCCGCCGGCTTGCGTCGGCGACGGGGTGAACTGTACCCGATGACAAGATCGCCGGTCGAACCGACCCGCCGGCCGTCGGCCCTTGGTCGCGGCCTGCGGATTGGGCCGGCGACCGCCTGGGTACTGACTCGGATCGACAGCACACCACATCCCCGAAGGAGGCTGTCATGGGAATCGGTACCAGCATCTTCCTGATCGCGGTCGGCGCGATCCTCACCTTCGCGATGAACGCCAGCATCGGCGGGGTCAACCTGGACGTCGTCGGCTGGATCCTGATGGCGGCCGGCGCACTCGGCCTGATCATGTTCACGCTCGTCTGGGGCCGCCGGCGCGAGGTGGTCACCACCACCGACCCGGTGGAGTACCGGCGAGTCGAGGAGCGACGGGACGTGGCCCCGCCGCTGTGACGCACGCGTACCGGGGCCGCCGGAGCTGATCGGTCCCGCTGAGCCACGAACGGGGGTGCCCACCGGCACCCCCGTTCGGCCTACCGGTCAGCGGCGCATCAGCTCGTTCAACGCGCCGTAGTCATAGGCGCCGGCCAGCGCGCCGTACGTCCCGGCGGTCAACGCCTCCTCCGCGGCCCGGCGGGCCACCGCGTACGCGGCCTCGGCGACCGAGGAGCCGAGGCTGACCCGGGCCACCCCCAGCTTCGCCAACTCCGGCACGGACGGGCCGCCCGGCCCAGCGAGGACGTTCAATGGGGCCGGGATCGCCGCCACCAGCGCGGCCACCGTCTCCGGGTCGACCGTGCCCGGCACGAACACCCCGTCGGCGCCCGCGGCCAGGTAGGCCTCGGCCCGGCCCACGGTCTCCCGGACCCCGCCGGCACCCCGCAGGAACGTGTCGACGCGCGCGTTGACGTACAGCGGAATCCCGGCCCGGTCGGCGGCGGACCGCACGGCGGCCAGCCGGGCGCACTGGTCCTCGACGGTACGCAGCGGCTCGCCCCCGCCGTGCCGGGCGTCCTCGATGTTGACCCCGACGGCGCCGGCCGCGAGCACCGCGGCGATCGTGGCACCGACCTCGTCAGCGGTGTCGCCGTAGCCGGATTCGATGTCGGCGGTGACGGGCAGCGGCACCGCCTCGACGACCCGCCGGACCAGGTCGACGGCGGCCTCGCGGCCGAGCGCGTCGCCGTCGGGGGCGCCGAGACTCCAGGCCACGCCCGCGCTGGTGGTGGCGACCGCGCGGGCGCCGGCGGCGGCGACGATCCGCGCGCTCGCCGCGTCCCAGGCGTTGACCAGGACCAGCGGCTCGCCGGGTACGTGCAGGGAACGGAAGTGCAGGGTTCGGGTGTGGTGATCGTTCACCCGGCCAGTCTGGGTCGGCGCGGCCCGTCGCCATAATGTTTCAGTCCTAGCTGAAACGAGGGGGGCGGCGTGGTCGCGATCGGGCTGTCGGCGGGCGCCGTGGCGCGGGTCCGCTTCGCGCTCTCCTGCCTGTGGGAGGTCGTGGCCAGCGTGCGGGTGCTCCGCGACCCGGGCCAGCACGCGATCCACCTGCCCTGGGTGAACCGGGTCCGGCCACGCCTGGCCGAGGCGGGGCTGCTCGACCCGGACGCCGGCCTGCTCCGGCACCTCGTCCCGCCCGCGCCGGGCTACCTGGCCGACTTCCTCACCCCGCCGCCCGCGGGCCTGACCTCCGACCTGGCTGAGGAACTGGCGGTCCTGCGCGCCACCCCGCCCGGGACCGTCCGCGCTCAACTGGACCTCTATCCCGGCCCCCGGCCACCGGCGCTGACCGCCCTGTACGCCGATCCCGAGCAGGGGCTGCACCGACTCGCCGAGGAGATCGGAGCGTACTGGCGGCTGGCCCTTGCCGGCGACTGGCCCCGGATCCGGGCGGTGCTCGACGCGGAGGTGTTCCGGCGGGCCCGCCGGCTGGCCGAGGACGGCGCGGCGGGGCTGCTCAACGACCTGCACGAGCGGGTCCGCTGGGAGGGCGACGCGCTGCTGATCAGCCAGCGCCACTGCGCGGCCCCGGAGGTGCCGGACGGCGCCGGGCTGGTCCTGGTGCCCTCGGTCTTCGTCTGGCCGTCGGTGCTCAGCATCGCGGCCGGGGACGTGTCGCAACTGGCGTACCCGGCCCGGGGTGTCGGTGCGCTGTGGGAGTGCCCGAGGACCGCGCCGGACGCACTGGGCGCGGTGCTCGGGCGGGGCCGGGCGCGCCTGCTCGCGGAACTCGACACGCCGCGGTCGACCACGGAACTGGCCCGGCGGACGGGCCTGTCCCCGGCCGGGGTGTCGCAGCATCTCACCGTGTTGCGCGCGGCGGGCCTGGTGGTGACGCACCGGCAGGGCCGGTCGTTGCTGAGCAGCCGGACGGCCGTCGCCGAGGCGCTGTTGACCGCCGCCGCCTGAGGGCAGGCACCGGCGGGAGAAACAGAAAGGCTCGTCACCGGTGTCCGGTGACGAGCCTTTCTGTTCATCCACGTGGTGGGCGATACTGGGTTTGAACCAGTGACCTCTTCCGTGTCAAGGAAGCGCGCTCCCACTGCGCCAATCGCCCTCGTCTACTGCCGAGGTGGAGACGGGATTTGAACCCGTGTACACGGCTTTGCAGGCCGTTGCCTCGCCTCTCGGCCACTCCACCGAGGTTGCCCCCGACATGCGTGGCGGCATCTCCGAGCGGACGACGGGATTCGAACCCGCGACCCTCACCTTGGCAAGGTGATGCGCTACCAGCTGCGCTACGTCCGCGTGCCCCGGTGTTTCCCGGTGACGGATGAGAACTTTAGCCGAGCCCGGGAAGGGTTGCCAAATCGGGGTCCCTTTCCGGCACGTTCGGGTGACGGCCGACCCATCGCCTGAAGCTTCCTAGGACCTGAGTGGGCGGCGTTTGGGGCGGTCGATGCGGCGGGGGTGGCGGACGCACCCGGCGGGAGAGTCCAATTTCTGACCGTCGATCCCCGACCAGTCGCTTCAGTAACTCCCCGTGGCCGGTCGGATAGGCTACGGTAGCGACCGTGACGAGACGCACTGCCGAAATCCGCCTGGATGCCCTGTTGCGTACAGCTTGCGACGTCATCGCGGAGCGTGGCCTCGCCAACACCCGGACGGCCGACGTGGCAGCGGCCGCCGGGGTCAGCCAGGCCCTGGTCTTCTACCACTTCGCCACCCGGGACCGGATGCTCGCGCAGGCCTTCGCATACGCCGTCGAGCAGGACCTGGCCCGGCTCGACACGGTGGTCTGCTCCGCCGCCCCACCACTGGCCAAGCTGCGCCGGATGCTCCGCCTCTACGCCCCGACCGGCCGGCCGACCTCGTGGTCCATCTGGATCGACGGTTGGGCCGAGTCGCTGCGCACCCCCGAGCTGGAGAAGTTCTCCCGCCGGCTCGACCTGCGCGGGCGCCAGGATCTCGGCGCGGTCATCTCCGCCGGGGTGGCCGACGGCACCTTCGACTGTCCCGACCCGGCGGGCGCGGCGTGGCGGATCAGCGCGGTGATGGACGGCCTCGCCGTGCAGCTCTCGGTGCACGAGCGGGTGATCACCCGACGGCAGATCGCCGAGTGGATCCGGCTCGTCGCCGCCCGGGAGCTGGGCCTGGAGCCGGCCCAGCTCCACTGAGTGCGGCCGGCCGGGTGGACGTTTATCGCCGGCATCCGGGGCGGCTACCGCCACCGGGACCGCGCGGGCCGCCGCCCGTACCCCAGGCCCGGTTCGTCCGGCGACACCGCCGGGACCGGGCGCAGCAGGCGCCGCATCCGCAGCAGCAGCCCGGCGCCGAGGAAGAGCAGCAGGCCACCGAGGAGGAAGGCCGCCTGGACCACCCCGAACCCGCCGAAGGCGGAGACGGGTCGGCCGGCCGCACCGGGCGGCGGCGGCTCGGCCACCGCCTCATCGCCCGGCGTGGCGCTGGCCGCCGGCTCCTCGGTGGCCCGCTCGTCCGTCGCCGGGTCGGTCGGCCCGGCGCTGTGCTCCGTCGGCTCCGGCGCCGCCCCGGTCGAGTCGGTCGCCGCGTCCTCCCCCACCACCTGCCGGGTGGCGGTCTGCCGGGCCAGCAGGCGCAGGTCCTGGTCGTACGCCTCGGCGGCGAAGCTCACCCGACCCCGGGCGACGTCCTCGGCGAACGCCACCCGGTAGCGGGCGGTGACCGTCCGGCCGGAACAGAGCACGCCCGGATCCAGGTCCCGGTCGGTCAGCCGGGCGACGTCCCCCTCGGTCCGGATCTCCAGGGGGAAGGAGCCGCTCTCCTCCACCCGGTCCACCGTCACCTGGTCCAGCCGCAGGCCCTGCACCCGCAGCAGCATCGACCAGCGCACCTTGACGCAGCCGCCGCCGTCGGACCGGGACACCACCGCGGCGAGCGTCGCCACCCGGTCGCCGGCGGTGAACTCGTCCGGCAGGCCGCTCAGCTCGGTGGAGAAGGCGGCCGCCGCCCGGGCCGGCACGGTGGTGCCGACCCCCGCTCCGGACAGACAGGTCAGCACCACCCCGACCCGCACCGCGTACCGCCACACGCTCACCACCGCCTCGTCCGCCCGTCGGTCCCGTCCACTCGGCAACGCTATGAGCGCCACCGGCAAGCCGGTAGACGGGCGTGTTCGCACGGAACGCCAACCGCGGGGGGCCTTTTCACGCGCAGTGGTGAACCGGTCACGCCGGCCCCGTGACACGCCCGGGATCGCCGGCGGACCACGTCGCGGCGTACGACAGAATCAGCGGGTGTCCGACCTGTCCGCCGCCTTCGTCCGGCTGCACGCCCGGCTCACCCCGGTCGCCTTCGTCCCCGAGGTGCGGCTGCACCAGGCCGACGAGCCGATCGGCCTCTGGGAGCTGACCGAGGGCGAGTTCCGCAGTGCCCAGCCGCCGCCGTTCTGGGCCTTCGCCTGGGCCGGCGGGCAGGCGCTCGCCCGTTACGTCACCGACCACCCGGAGCTGGTCGCCGGCCGCCGGGTGCTCGACCTCGCCTCCGGCTCCGGGCTGGTCGCCATCGCCGCCGCCCGGGCCGGCGCGGCTGCCGTCCGGGCGGTCGAGGTGGACGAGCGGGCGGTCGCGGCCGTCGCGCTCAACGCCGGGGCCAACGGGGTACGCGTCGACGCCGAGTTCGGCGACATCCTCGACGGCGACGCCGGGGAGGCCGAGGTGGTGCTCGCCGGGGACGTCTTCTACAGCGAGGCGATGGCGAAGCGGATGCTGCGCTTCCTGCTCCGGGCCGCCCGGTCCGGGGCCCGGGTGCTGGTCGGCGACCCCGGGCGGGCGTTCCTGCCCCGCGACCGCTTCCACGAGCTGGCCGGGTACGACGTGCCGGTGCCGGAGGCGCTGGAGAGCGTACGGGTGAAGCACACCACGGTGTGGGAGCTGGACCCGGCCCCGCCGGGGGCGGCCCGTTAGCGTGACGCCGTGCTGTTCCGGGGCTGGGGGGAGTCCGTCGACGGGCCGTGGCCCGACGCGGCGACCGTGGTCGACCACGTCGGGGTGCCGCACCTGGTGGTGACCCGGCACGCCCTGGTCCGCCGGCTGCTCACCGACCCGGAGACCTTCCGGCCGGACAACGCCCTGGACGCGGTGACCCCGATCCCGGTGGCCGCCCTGCGGGTCCTGGCCGGGCACCGGTTCCGGCTGCCCCCGACCCTCGCCAACAACTCCTCCGCCAGCCACCCGGAGATCCGCGCCATCGTCGCCGAGGCGCTGCACCCCGAGCGGGTGGCCGCCCAGCAGCCCTGGCTGACCGATCTGGTCCGGCACCGGGTGACCCGGCTGGCCGCCGCCCTCGACGCGGGCCGGCCGGTCGACCTGTACGCCGAACTCGCCGCCGACCTGCCGCTGCTGGTGCTGGCCCGGCTGGTCGAGCTTCCGGACGCGCCGGTCGACGCGGTCAAGGACTTCGCCCGGGCCGCCCTGGAGCTGTTCTGGGCGCCGCTCGACGAGTCCCGGCAGGTCGCCCTCGCCGCCGAGGTCGGCCGGTTCCACACGGTGCTGCGCGCGTTCGCGGCCACCGGCGGCGGGCTGGCCGCCCGGCTGCGGGCCGCCGGGCACTCCCCCGACGTGGTCGTCGGGGCGCTCTTCTTCCTGCTGGTCGCCGGCCAGGAGACCACCTCGCAGTTCCTCACCCTGCTGCTGCACCGGCTCACCGGCGAACCGCGGGTCCGCGCCGGGCTGCGCGCGGGCGGGGTCGCGGTCGCCGACGTGGTCGAGGAGGGGCTGCGGCTGGAACCGCCGATCGTCACCTGGCGGCGGGTGGCCGCGGTGGACACCACGCTCGGCGACACCGCCGTCCCGGCCGGCACCAGCATCGTGGCCTGGCTGGCCCGGGCCGGCCGCGACCCCGAGGTGGTGGCCGCGCCGGACGAGTTCCGGCCCGGGCAGCGCGGATCCCGCCGGCACCTGGCCTTCGGGGCGGGGGCGCACCGCTGCGTAGGGGCGCAACTGGCCCGGATGGAGGCGGCGGTGGTGGTCGCCGAGGCGGCGCCGCTGCTCGACCGGGTGACCGTGGTCCGCCCGCCGTGGTGCCCGGACAACCTGACCTTCCGGATGCCGGACGCCTTCGTGATCCGCCGGGACTGACGAAAGTCAGGTCGGGCCGCCGCCGTTCGACGGCGGTGCGCCGCCCCGCCCGCTGCCTACCGTCGGCGCATGATCACACTACGTGGGTTGACGAAACGGTTCGGGACGGCGACCGCGGTCGACGACCTGACCCTCGACATCGGACCGGGGCAGGTCACCGGCTTCCTCGGCCCCAACGGCGCGGGCAAGTCCACCACCATGCGGATGGTGCTCGGGCTGGACCGGCCCACCGCCGGGCGGGCCCTGGTCAACGGCCGCCCGTACCGGGAGCTGCGGCACCCGCTGCACGAGGTGGGCGCGTTGCTCGACGCCACCGGCATCCACCCTACCCGCTCAGGGCGGGCGCACCTGCAGGCGATGGCCCGCAGCAACGGCATTCCCGCGCACCGGGTGGACGAGGTGCTCGACCTGGTCGGCCTGGACGGGCGCGCCGCCGGCAAGCCGGGACGCGCGCTGTCGCTGGGCATGGGACAGCGGCTCGGCATCGCCGGCGCGCTGCTCGGCGACCCGCCGGTGCTGCTCCTCGACGAGCCGGTCAACGGCCTCGACCCGGACGGGGTGCGGTGGATCCGCCGGTTCACCCGGGGTCTCGCCGACGAGGGCCGCACCGTGCTGATCTCCAGCCACCTGATGAGCGAGATGCAGCAGACCGCCGACCGGGTGGTGGTGCTGGGCCGGGGCCGGCTGATCGCCGACGCGCCGCTGGACGAGCTGATCGCGGCCAGTCCGGCCACGTCGGTCCGGGTACGCGGCCCGGAGCCGGCCGGCCTCGCCGCGCTCGGCGCGCGGTTGACCGCCGAGGGGGCGACCGTGACCCCGGACGGCGGGGACGGGTTGACCGTAACCGGCGCCTCCGCCGCCCGGGTCGGCGACTTCGCGTACGAGCTGGAGGTGCGGGTGCACGAGCTGACCCCGGTGGCCGCCTCGCTGGAGGAGGCGTTCCTGGAACTCACCGCCGCCAGCGTCGAGTACGCCGCCGGCCCGACCGGAAGCGAGGCCCGATGACCGCCCTGCCCACCGTCATCCCCACCCGGCGCGCGTCCCGGCCCGCCCCGACCACCGGCCCGTTCACCGGGGCGGTGGCCGCCGAGTGGACCAAGCTCTGGTCGGTCCGGTCCACCTGGTGGACCCTGCTGGCGGCGGCGCTGACCATGGCCGCCACCGCCGCCCAGCTCGCCATCTACGCCGTCAACGCCAACGCCGACGACGACCCGACGGTCGATCCCGGCATCGTCCCGGTCGGCGAGATCGTCACCGGCTCCCTGGAACTGACCCAGTACGTCGTCCTCGCCCTCGGGCTGTTCGCGATCACCAGCGAGTACGCCACCGGCACCATCCGGACGACGCTGCGCTGCACCCCGTCCCGGGGCCGGGTGCTGCTGGCCAAGGCAACCGTGGTCGGCGGGGTGACGTTCCTGGTCGGGCTGCTGCTCGGCGGCGCGGGCGCGGCGGTGGCCCGGCCGGTGCTGGGCGAGTGGGGACGCGCCCCGCTCGGCGACACCCTGACCGACGTGGCCGCCTCGGCCGGCTACCTGGCGTTGGTGGGGGTGCTCGCGCTGGGCCTGGCGGCGGCGCTGCGCGGCGCGGTGCTCACCCTGACCGTGCTCTTCGCCCTGCTGATGATCGTGCCGCTGTCGCTGCAGGAACCGGGGATCACGGTGCTCACCCGGATCGCCGACGCGTTCCCCGGGGTCGCCGGCAACCACTTCCTGGCCGGGGACACCGAACCGTACCCGGCGGTGGTGGGGCTGCTGCTGCTCGCCGGTTGGGCGGGCGTCGCCCTGACCCTCGGCCGGTGGGCGCTGCGCCGCCGGGACGCCTGAGCCGGAGCGGGGCTGGTCAGCCGGTGGGCGGGACCAGCCCCGCCTCGTACGCGAGGATCGCCGCCTGCACCCGGTTGCGCACGTCGAGCCGGGTGAAGATGCTGGTCAGGTAGCTCTTCACGGTGCCCTCGACGAGGTGCAGCCGGCGGCCGATCTCGGCGTTGGACAGTCCCGCCCCAACCAGCGCCAGCACCTCCCGCTCCCGGTCGGTGAGCCCGGCGAGCCGGTCCCGGGCGTACGGCTCCCGGGCCATCCGCCCGCCGCTCAGTTCGATCACCCGGCGCGCCACCCGCGGCGACAGGTACGCCCCGCCGTCGGCGACCGCCCGGATCCCGGCGAGCAATTCCCGGGGATCGCCCGACTTGAGCAGGAAGCCGCTCGCGCCGTGGCCGAGCGCCCGGGCGATCAGGTCGTCCTCGCCGAACGTGGTGAGCATGACCGTGGCGGTCTCCGGCACCAGGCGCCGGATCTCCGCCGCCGCGCTCAGCCCGTCCCACCGGGGCATCCGGATGTCGAGCAGTGCCACCCGGGGTCGGTGGGCCCGGACCAACTCCACGGCCCCCCGGCCGTCACCGGCCTCGCCGACCACCTCGATCCCGGGATCGGCCGCCAGGATGGCCCGCACCCCGGCACGGACCATCGCCTCGTCGTCGGCGAGCACCACCCGCAGGGGGCACCCGTGGTCGTCGGTCACCGCGCGATCCGCTCCTTGCTGACCAGCCGGCCGTCGGAGAAGCAGAGCCGCCAGGTCGGCTCGGCGAAGGGGAAGTTGCCGTCGGTGTAGTACTCGCAGCCCGCCGGGCCGTCGGCCGTCGGCGGTGTCGCCTGCCGCCGGGGCAGCCCGAGGCCGTCGCGCGCAACACCGACGCGCAGCCGCTCGTAGCCGGCGCGGTCGAGCACCGCTCCCGCCGTGGCGAGGGGGTAGTAGACCAGGGCGAGCACGAGCCCGAGGACGGCCGGCGCGCCGAACGCCACCAGCAGGCTCCGCCGGACCCGCCGCCGGGCGTCCCGCAGCCGGCGGGCCGCCTCGGCGGGGCGGTCGTTCGCTGCCGGGTCGGGCCAGCCGGAGACCGGTTCGGCCAACGCCGGACCGGCCGCTGTCGGGTCGGGCCCCGCCACACCGGACAGCGCCGCGTCCGGACCGGGGCGCCCAGCCGCGCCGACCGTCGGGTCAGCGGTCAGCGGCAGTCGGGCGGACACCAGGAAACCGCTGCCGCGGGGACCCGCGTCGAACGTCCCGCCCGCGAGACGGACCCGCTCCCGCAGGGCGAGCAGGCCGGAGCCGTGCGACGCCGGACCCGGCAGCGGCCCGGTCGGCGAGGCCGCGTTCACCACGCTGACGCACACCTCGCCGCCGGGGCGGTCGACGGTGACGGTCACCGGGGCGCCGGGCGCGTACCGGGCGGCGTTGGTCAGCGCCTCGCGGACCACCCGGTGCACGGCGTGCGCGGTGAGCGGGGGCAGGTCGGCGCCGGGACCGGCGCGCAGCTCGACCGCCATCCCGGCATCCCGGGCCCCTGCCACCAGTTCCGCCACGGTCTCGTCGGCCGGTCGCGGGGAGCCGGCGGGCTCCTCGCGGAGCACGCCGATGATCCCGTGCAGCCGCTCGGTCGCCGCGGCCACGCTGGCCCGCAGCTCGCCGGCCGCGGCCCGGTGGGTGGGAGCCAGGTCGATCGCCAGTTCCAGCGCGGCGGCGCGCAGCGCGATCAGGCTCAGCTCGTGGCCCAGCGAGTCGTGCATCTCCTCGGCGATCCGGGCCCGCTCCCGCAGCCGGATCCGGTCCGCCGCGCCGGTCCGCTCCCGGGCCACCGCCTCGGCGTGCCGCCGCTCGGCGTCGGCGAGGGCCTCCTGCTGCCGCCGGTGCCGTCCGAGCAGCCACGGGAACACCCCGGCGACGAGCAGCACCGACGCGAGCAGGAACCAGGTCGCCGGCCCGGTGCCGAGCAGCCCGAGGTTGAGCGCGGTCCCGGCGACCGCGATCACGCCGAAGACCACCGCCACCCGGCCGGTGCCGGTGCTGCGCCGCCCGGCGAGGTAGCTGAACACCGGGATGGCGAAGACGAAGTTGCCGTCGAGCAGCGAGCCGAGCACCACCGCGACCAGCGCGGCGAGGGGCAGCCGGCGGCCGACCGCGACCGCGAGGGCGAGCAGGGCCAGCGACCCGACGAGCAGCGGCACCGCGTACCGCGGCCAGGGCGGGGTGAACCCGGCGTACGCCACCGGCGCGGAGACCGCGGCCCACAGCAGCAGGTCGGCGACCCGTCGCCGGCCCGTCGAGCCCTCCGGGTCCGGTCCCCACCACCGCGCTTCCACGCCGGTCACGCTACCCACGGCGGCCGGGGCCGGACACCGACGAAAGTCAGGTGCTCAGCTGACGTCCTCGGCCCAGGCCCGCCAGTCGTCCAGCACTCCGTACAGGGCGGGGGTGAGCCAGCCGGAGGCGGACCGCCGGAACACCCCGGGGTCCATCGCGCCGGCCCCCGTCGGCACCGCGCCGAGCAGGTTCGGCACCAGGTCGGACAGGTTGAGCCAGTGCACCAGCTCCGGCTCGGCCGGCCAGGCGCCGATGACCACGCCCGCCGGGATCGCCCGCCGTTCCAGGGCCTCCAGGGTGAGCGCGGTGTGGTTCAGCGTGCCGAGGCCGGCGCGGGCCACCACCACGGCCGGGGCGCCCAGCGACACCGCCAGGTCGGCCATCGTCCAGGGCTCGCCCGACGGCCGCAGCCCCATCGGGACGAGCAGCCCGCCGGCCCCCTCCACGAGGACCAGGTCGTGCTTGTCGATCTCCTCGCGGATCGCGTCGACGGCGGTGTAGAGCTCCAGCGGTTCCAGCTCGGCGACCCGGGCCGCGGCCAGCGGGGCGAGCGGGTCCGGGTAGCTGGCCAGGGTCCGGCCGGTGAGCGGGGCGGCCAACCGGGTGACCGAGTCGACGTCGCCGGGCTCGCCGGTGGCCGTACCGGTCTGGCCGGGCTTGACCACCGCGACCCGCAGCCCGGCGGCCTGCGCCGCGGCCGCGATCGCCGCCGTCACCACGGTCTTGCCGACCTCGGTGTCCGTGCCGGTCACCAGCACCGGCCCGGTCCAGCCACCCGTCATGAGCCCTCCTTCGTTCGCGACTGCGGGGCTCGCAAGCCCGGCTCACTCCTCGCGCTCACGGGTGCACACTCCAGGATCACGTCGAGGGCCCGTTCGAAATCCTGCCCCGCCACACCGGCGCTGATGGTCAACCGGAGCCGGGACCGGCTGTCCGGGGTGGACGGCGGCCGGAAGCAGCCCACCGCGACCCCGCGGTCCCGGCAGTCGGCCGCCCAGGCGGTCGCCGCCTCCGGACCGGGCGCGGTCACCGAGACCACCGCCGCGTCGGGGGCGGAGACCTCCAGTCCCGCCGCGCCCAGCCGGCGCACCGCGAGGGCGGCCCGCTCGGCCAGCTCGGCGCGCAGCTCGTCGCCGGCCCGGGCCAGCCGCACCGCGGCCAGCACGCCGGCCGCGACCGCCGGCGGCAGGGCGGTGTCGAAGATGAACGTCCGGCCGGTCTCCACCAGGTGCCGGACGTACTCGGCCGGCGCGGCCACCACACCACCGGCCCCGCCGAGCGCCTTGGAGAGGGTGGCGGTGACCACCACGTCCGGCTCGCCGGCCAGGCCGGCCGCGGCCACCCCACCGGCGCCGTCGGGACCGGTGACGCCGAGCGCGTGCGCGTCGTCCACCAGCAGCAGCGCGCCGTGGCGGCGGGCGACGGCGTGCAGCGCGGCGAGGGGGGCGAGGTCGCCGTCGACGGAGAAGACCGATTCCGTGACCACCACCGCGGGCCGGCCGGGTGCGGCGGCCAGCGCGGCGGCCACCGCGTCGACGTCGGCGTGCGGGGTCACCACGGTCTCGGCGCCGGAGATCCGGCACCCGTCGATCAGCGAGGCATGGTTGTGGGCGTCGGAGACGAGCAGCGTCCGCGGCTGCACCAGGCCACGGACCGCGGCCAGGTTGGCCAGGTAGCCGGAGGAGAAGACCAGCGCCCGGTCGGTGCCGAGCCAGTCGGCGAGGGCGTCCTCCAGCGCGTGGTGCAGGTCGGTGGAGCCGCGCACCAGCCGGGATCCGGTGGCCCCCAGCCCGTACCCGGACAGGGCCCGCGCGGCGGCGGCGGTGACCTCCGGGTGGGTGGCCAGGCCGAGGTAGTCGTTGCCGGCCAGGTCGACCACGGCGTCGCCGGCGGCGCGCGGACGCAGCGTGCGGGTGAGCCCCGCCCTGGCCCGCAGCTCGGCGCGGCGGTCCAGGGCCGCCAGCCAGTCCGCCACCGTCACGTCCCTTCCCGCCGACAACTCGCCCCCTCGGGGCGCTTCCGCCGGGCGAAGTTACCACCCGGCCGGGCGGGCCCGGCGTGGCGCGGTCCGGCTCGCCGGGGCAGCCGCGTCGCTGCTCGGAGCACCGGACGCGGCCGTTTTCCGCCCCGGGGCGGCCTTGTAGGGTACGAGCCATGCCAGAGATCCTCGACCAGGCCCGGACCCAGGTGCTCGAGAACGGCGTCGGCCTCGACGAGGCCGGTGTCCGCGCCGTGCTGAACCTGCCCGACGAGCACGTCCCCGCCGCCCTCCAGCTCGCCCACGAGGTGCGGATGCGCTGGTGCGGCCCGGAGGTCGAGGTCGAAGGCATCGTCTCGCTGAAGACCGGTGGCTGCCCCGAGGACTGCCACTTCTGCTCGCAGTCCGGCCTGTTCACCTCGCCGGTCCGCTCGGTCTGGCTGGACATCCCGGCGCTGGTCGAGGCGGCGAAGCAGACCGCGGCGACCGGGGCGACCGAGTTCTGCATCGTGGCCGCGGTGCGCGGCCCGGACGCCCGACTGATGAAGCAGATGCGCGACGGCGTGGCCGCCATCAAGGCCGAGGTCGACATCCAGGTCGCCGCGTCACTGGGCATGCTCACCCAGGAGCAGGTCGACGAGCTGGTCGACATGGGCGTGCACCGCTACAACCACAACCTGGAGACCTGCCGCTCCTACTTCCCGAACGTGGTCACCACGCACTCGTGGGAGGAGCGCTGGCAGACCTTGAAGATGGTCCGCGAGTCCGGCATGGAGGTCTGCTGCGGCGGCATCCTCGGCCTCGGCGAGACGGTGGAGCAGCGGGCCGAGTTCGCCGCGCAGCTCGCCGAGCTGGACCCGCACGAGGTCCCACTGAACTTCCTCAACCCGCGCCCGGGCACCCCGCTGGCCGACCGTCCGGTGGTGGAGGGCAAGGACGCGCTGCGGGCCATCGCCGCGTTCCGGCTGGCCATGCCGCGCACCATCCTCCGGTACGCGGGCGGCCGGGAGATCACCCTGGGCGACCTGGGCACCCGGGACGGCCTGCTCGGCGGCATCAACGCGGTCATCGTCGGCAACTACCTGACCACGCTGGGCCGGCCGGCGACCGACGACCTGAAGCTGCTCGACGACCTGAAGATGCCGGTGAAGGCGCTTTCGGCGACGCTCTGAGACGGACCTGGTGAGGACGACGTGACCGAGCTGGTCGAGTCCGCGGTGCCGGCCGGTGCCGCGGCCCCACGCTGGTGCGACCGCTGCGGTGAGGATGCGGCGGCCGGCGGGCACGAAGGGTGCGCCGCGGCCCGGGCGCTGGAGCCGCCGCGCTACTGCGCGCACTGCCGGCGCCGGATGAAGGTGCAGGTGCTGCCGGTCGGCTGGTCGGCGGTCTGCGTCGAGCACGGCGAGATCCGGGGCTGACCCGTGCTGCAGGGGCGGACGGTGACGCTGCGACCGGCGACGGACGCGGACGTGCCGGCCCTCACGGCCATCCGGGCCACCCCGGAGGTGCGGCGCTGGTGGCGCGGCGGCGACGACCTGGCCGAGGCGGTCCGCGCCGACCTCGCCGACGACGAACTGACCGTGTACGCCATCGAACACGACGGCCGGGTCGTCGGGGCGATCCAGTGGTACGCCGAGACCGACCCGGACTACCGGCACGCCAGCCTGGACATCTTCCTCGACCCGGCGGTACGCGGCGCCGGCCGCGGCGGGGACGCCATCCGCACCCTGGCCCGGCACCTGATCGACGAGTACGGCCACCACCGGTTCACCATCGACCCGGCGGCAGCGAACACCGCGGCGATCCGCGCGTACGCGAAGGTGGGCTTCCGTCCGGTCGGCATCATGCGCCGCTACGAGCGCGGCGCGGACGGCCGCTGGCACGACGCCCTCCTGATGGACCTCCTGGCCGACGAACTGCCCGACTGACCCGACCAGCCGTCGGCTGTGCTCGGCTCGGACGGTCAGCCGTCTGCTGTGCCCGGCTCGGACGGGCGGGCGTCCCAGAGCAGGTGGCCGTCAGGGAGTCGGCGGGCGCCCTCGGCGGGGCGGTGCGGGCTGAGCCGGCCGTCGGGCATGAGGTGCCGCACCGGGACGGCGCGCCCGAGCACCGTCACGTCGGCGATCAGCCGCCGGTGGCAGCGCCACCAGACGCTCTCGCTGCACATCACCGCGGTGGTCCGCCACGCCGCGTCGGCGAGCAGCGCGTCGAGTGCCGCGTCGAAGTCGGCGGTCCGGGTGTACGCGGCGTACGCGCGAAATGCCGCGACCGTCCACCAGGTGTCCGGCTGCGGCTCCCCGGCGCGGACGTGGCGGCGGCCGCCGAGGCGGTGCTCCCAGCGATAGTCGACGCCCGCCGCCGGCAGCCAGCGTTCGAGTGCTTCGCGCCGGACGTCCGGGTTGGCCCGGCTGGCCGGGTACCGCCGCACGTCGACGACCAGCGCCACCCCCGCCCCGCCCAGCAACTCCCCCAACCGCTCCCGGTCGGCGGCCCCGTGTCCCACCGTCAGCAACACGCACTCGACTTGCCCACAACCGTGGCCAACTACCGCTTTCCGCGAAATCGGCCAGTACCACCCGTCGCCGGGAGCGCGACGCGGGCGGCCGCCGACCAGACGAATTCTCCCATCAATCCCCATTTCCACCAAAACGCCGGCAGGTGGTGATGTCCCGATCCGAGGGCAGTGTGTCCTTCCGGACGGCCATCGCCCCCGAGCCGCTGCAGGTTCCCCCTCTCAGTGGGCCGACGAGCCCGCCGACTGAGGAGGAACCATGTCCCAGAATTCACGCCGACGCGAGGCGTTGATCGCGCTGGGCCTGGCCGCCGGCCCGGTGGTCGCGCTCGGCTTCACCCGCTTCGCGTACGCCCTGCTGCTGCCCGCCATGCGCGGCGACCTGCACTGGACGTACGCCCAAGCCGGCGGCCTGAACACCGCGAACGCCGCCGGTTACGTGATCGGCGCCGGAACGGCGGTGTTCTGGGCCCGTCGGCTCGGCGACCGGGCCGCCTTCGCGGGCACCCTCGCCGTCAGCGCGCTCGCCCTGCTGCTCACCGCGACCACCGCGGCCTATCCCGTGCTGAGCCTGCTGCGGTTCGTCGGCGGGCTGAGCACGGCGGTCTCCTTCGTGCTCGGCTCGGCGCTCGCCGCCCGGGTCACCGCCGGTGGTGGGCAGCGCCGGGCCGCGCTGCTGGTCGCCCTCTACATGGCCGGGGTCGGCATCGGCGTGGTGCTGTCCGGACTCCTGGTGCCGGCGGCGCTCACGGTGGCCGGGGACGCCGGCTGGCGCGCAGGTTGGTTGCTGCTCGGACTCGTCGCGGTGCTCGCGGTCGGGCCGGCCCTGCTCGCCGTCCGGCGGGTGCCACCGGTGTCGGGGACGACCAGCACTCGGCTGGCCCGGACCGACCTGGCCCGGCTCGCCCCGACCTTCGCCTGGTACGTCCTGTTCGGCGCCGGCTACGTCAGCTACATGACCTTCGTTGTCGCGCTGCTCCGCGACCAGGGACTCGGCACCCCGGGCGTCGCCACCTTCTTCGTGGTGCTCGGTATCGCCTCGGCGCTGGCCACGCTCACGGTGTGGGGACGGGTGATCGGGCGGCTGCCCGGCGGCCGGGCGCCCGCGCTGGTCTCGGTGCTGGTGCTGGTCGGTGTGCTGCCGGTGCTGCTGCTGCCGGCCGGGCTGCCCGCGGCGCTGGTGTCGGCGGTGGTCTTCGGCAGTTCGTTCATGGCCGGCCCGACGGCGGCCACCGTGCTCGCCCGCCGGGCCCTGCCGGCCGGCGGCTGGACCGCCGGCATCGCCCTGCTCACCGTGGCCTTCTCGGTCGGTCAGGCGGTCGGCCCGCTGATCTCGGGCGCGCTGTCGGACTCCGGTGGCGTCGCGGTGGGGCTCTGGCTCTCGGTCGCCCTCCTCGCCGTAGCCGGCCTGGTCGCCCTGCGCCAGCGGGACATCGTGCCGGCCGAGGTTCCGCGACCCGTCCTCGCCCCGCGCTGACCGGACCCCGTCCCGCCCCGGTCCGGGGCCTGCCGTGCGGCGCCGACCCCGCCGGCACGACCGGCCCCGGTACGGGCGGGCGGGGCGATCAGCGGCCGGAGTTGATCCCGGTGGTGCGGAAGCGGGAGCGGTAGGCGCCAGGAGTGACGCCGAGTTCGCGAAGGAAGGCGCGGCGCATCGTCTCCGGCGAGCCGAAGCCGACCCGGCGGGCCACCACGTCGAGGGTTTCGCCGCCCCGCTCCAGCCGGTCCTGGGCCGCCTCCACCCGGATCCGGTCCAGGTACACCGCCGGCGTGATGCCCAACTCGGTACGGAACAACCGGCCCAGGTGCCGCACGCTCACTCCGGCCAGCGCCGCCAGGCCGGCCAGGTCGTACGGCCGGGCCGGGTCGGCGGCCACCGTGTCCAGCACCCGGCGTAGCAGGTCGTTACGGGTACTCGCCGTGTTGGTCCGCACGCTGAACTGGGACTGCCCGCCCGGGCGTTGCATGAAGACCACGAGGTGCCGGGCCACCGCCCGGGCCGTCTCCGGGCCGAGGTCCGCCTCGACCAGCGCCAGGGTCAGGTCGATGCCGGCGGTGATCCCGGCCGAGGTGATGATCCGGCCATCGACGATGAAGATCGGGTCCGGGTCGACGGTGACCGTCGGGAAGTGCGCGGCGAGCTGGTCGGCCAGGTCCCAGTGCGTGGTCACCCGGCGGCCATCGAGCAGGCCCGCGGCGGCCAGCGGGAACGCCCCGGCGCAGACGGACGCGGTCCGGGCGGACCCGGCGGCCAGCCGGCGGATCTGATCCAGTAGTGCGTGGTCGTCCGCCGCGGCCTGCCAGTCCGGCGCGCCGGGCACGATCAGCGTGCCCACCGGGCCGGTCACCTCAACCAGCGCCAGGTCGACTCCGAGCCGGGCACCAGCGCTGCTCACCACGTCCCGCCCGTCCAGCGAGGCGAGCAGCGGCCGGTACGACCCGCCGTGCTCGTTGGCTACGGTGAGCACCTCCAACGGCCCGGTGACGTCGAGGAGCCGTATCCCGTCGTAGACGACGAAGAGCACGGTGTCACTGCGCCCCGGGGCCCGCACGGGTCGAGCTTAGCCAGCCGGGCGGGCGGGGCGGAGTCGTTCCGTGGCCGCCGCCGGAGCGGTGCACGGACAGCCGAAGCGCCAAAGCCCCGTTCCGCGTTACGCCGACACGCCCTGGAGTTGGCTGAATCACGCTCGATTTCTCTGACACTGTGGCCATATCGTTGCAGCTCAGGCCGAACGTCCGATGTCGCCGGTGGTGGCCTGCTATGCGATCATGTGCCGTCGCCTATCCCGCACTCGGAGGATTCCCCATGCCACAGCGTCGGCACGTGGCGCGCGCCGCCCTCACCGCAGCCGCCGCCACTGCCTGCCTCGCTCTCGGTAGTCCCGCTTTCGCCGACCCGCCCGGCGCGAACGGCACCGTCAAGATCGACGGGCCTGCGTACCAGGAGGACAACCGGAACGAGCCGCACGTCACCTGCGAGTTCCAGGTCGAGTTCTTCAACTTCGACAAGGACGAGCACGCGACCCTCATCTTCGAGGCCTGGCCGCCGTCCGCCCCGGACTTCCACGAGGTCAAGCGGGTGGAGAACGTGCTGGTGAGCAACGACAAGGCCAGCGGTGGCTCGTACCGCAACGACCCGGACGAGGTCTTCCGGTTCTCCGCCGCCGACCTGAACCTCACGGCGGCGATGGCCCACCCGAAGCAGGGCTACCACATCAAGCTGACCGTCGACCGGCAGAACCACCCGGAGTGGACCGAGAAGCACAAGGTCTTCTGGCTGCGGCCGTGCGGCTCGTCCGAGTCGCCGACGCCGACCCCGTCGACGCCGGGCGGCTCGGAGACCCCGGGCGGCCCGGGCAACTCGTCGGGCACCCCGTCGCCGGGCTCCTCGGCGGGTGGCGGTGGCGGTGGGGGCGGTGGCAGCCTGCCGATCACCGGCGTGGCCGCGACCAGCACCGCGCTCACCGGCCTCGCCCTGATCGGTGGCGGTGTCGCCCTGACGGTGCTGCGGCGCCGCCGGGACAAGATCCGCTTCACCAGCTGACCCTCGGGCCAGCCGGGAACCGGCCGTCGGACCTCCGTCCGGCGGCCGGTTCCGCATCTCGGGACCTCGGTGTCGCCGCGCCTCCGATACGATCTTGAACGTGGACGCTCTCGACCCGACCCGCACCGCCGTCGTCCTGATCGACCTCCAGCGTCGCATCGTGGACCTGCCCACCGCCCCGCACACCGGCCCCGAGGTGGTCGAGCGCTGTCTCGCGCTCGCCGACGCGGCCCGCGCCACCGGGGCCACCGTCGTGGTGGTCCGCGTCGACCGGCCCGGCGCCGACCCGCAACCCGAGGGGAGCGAACTGCTGCCCGAGGTCTGCCCGCGCGCCGGCGACCTGGCGATCGTCAAGCACAGCTGGGGCGCCTTCCACGAGACCGGGCTGGACGCCGCGCTGCGCGAGCGGGGCGTGGACACCCTCGTCATCGGCGGGCTGGCCACCAACTTCGGGGTCGAGCAGACCGCCCGGATCGGCGACGAGATCGGCTACCGGGTGGTCCTGCCGCACGACGCGATGTCCGGACTGGACGGGTACGCCCACGAGTTCGCGGTCGACTACGTCTTCCGGCGACTCGGCACCGTCTGCACCACTGCGGAGGCGATCGCCGCGCTGCGCGGTTGAACCGACCGGCGGGCTGACCCGTACCGACGGGTAACCCGGTCGATGTCGCCCGGAGCTGGATCACATTATCGACTATCTTCAATTGGACGCCGGCGTACTCCCGGGTCGGAGCCGGTGATGCACGGTCGCGACGTCGCGCGGCCGGGCCAACCGGCGGGCCTGGTGTCCTGGCATACGAGCGTACGGTTGCCCGCGCGCTCGGCCACGCGGGACAGTACCCGACACCAGCGGTGCCATCGACGCCGCCGCTCCCCCGGACAACCCTGAGGAGAACTCGATGGCTCTCAGACTCGCCGACGGCACCTCCTGGTCCGACACGCTCGCCCGCGCGGTGTCCGCCGCGCCGGAGGCCTTCGGCACGACACCCGACGGCGCCGCCACCCTGCACAACCTGATCCAGGGCGAGTGGCGGGGCGTCGGCACGCCGACCCCGGTGCGCACGCCGGTCGACAACACCGTCCTGGTGCACCTGGCCCGCCTCGACGCGGACGCGGCGCGCGGCGCCGTCGCGTACGCCGCCACCAGCCACCGGGACTGGGCGCAGACCCCGCTCGCCGAACGCAAGGCCCGGGTCACCGCGGCGCTCGACGCGCTCACCGCCCACCGCGACCTGCTCGCCATGCTGCTGGTCTGGGAGATCGGCAAGCCGTGGCGGCTGGCCTGCGCCGACGTCGACCGGGCGCTGGACGGCGTGCGCTGGTACGTGCAGGAGATCGACCGGATGCTCGCCGACGGCCGGGAGGCACTGCCCGGCCCGGTCAGCAACATCGCCTCCTGGAACTACCCGATGAGCGTGCTGGTGCACGCCGAACTGGTCCAACTGCTCGCCGGCAACGCGGTCATCGCCAAGACCCCGTCCCAGGGCGGCGCGGTCTGCCTCACCGTCGCACACGCGCTGATGCGCCGCGCCGGGCTGCCCGCCACCCTGCTCTCCGGCAGCGGCGAGGAGCTCTCCGAGGTGCTGGTCCGTGCCGCGGAGATCGGCGCGGTGGCATTCGTCGGCGGCCGCTCCAACGGCGGCAAGGTGGCCGCCGCGCTGCTGGACTCCGACAAGCGGCACTTCATCGAGCAGGAGGGCCTCAACGCCTGGGGCATCTGGAACTTCTCCCGGTGGGACCTGCTCGCCGCGCACCTGAAGAAGGGCTTCGAGTACGGCAAGCAGCGCTGCACCGCGTACCCCCGGTTCGTGGTCCAACGGGACCTGGTCGACGAGTTCCTCGACATGTACCTGCCGGTGGTGCGTTCGGTCCGCTTCGGACACCCGCTCGCCGTCGGCGACGACTGGTCCGCCGGTGACCCGCTGCCCGAGCTGGACTTCGGCCCGCTGATCAGCGCGGCCAAGGCCGACGAGCTGCGCCGCAAGGTCGACGAGGCGGTACGCGGCGGCGCCGTGCCGCTGCACCGGGGCAAGCTCGACGGCGCGCCGTTCCTCGACGGGCAGGACACGTCCGCGTACGTGGCGCCGGCCGTGCTGCTCGCCCCGCCCGGCCGGTCCCGGCTGATGCACGCCGAGCCGTTCGGCCCGGTCGACACCATCGTCGTGGTGGACACCACCGACGAGCTGCTGGCCCAGATGAACGCCTCCAACGGCGCCCTGGTCGCCTCCCTCGCCTGCGACGACGAGGAGCTGGCCGGCAAGCTCGCGGTCGACCTGCAGGCATTCAAGGTGGGCATCAACAAGCCCCGCTCCCGGGGCGACCGGGAGGAGCCGTTCGGTGGCCGGGGCGCCTCCTGGAAGGGCGCGTTCGTCGGCGGCGACCTGCTGGTGCAGGCGGTCACCGTGGGCGGCGACGGCCGGCTCTACGGCAACTTCCCGGACTACAGCAGCTACCCGACGACCTGAGCGGCCCGGCCGGAGCCGGGCGGAGGATTTCCCCCGCGTCCACCTCGACCCGGTCCCGGGGCGGTACCCGGACACGGACAGGGCCCCCGCACCGGGGGCCCTGCCGGGTCACCGTCCCCCGCACCGGAGGTCGGCCACGTGGCGCCGGGTCCGCCCCGGCGCCGGTGCCGGACGCCCGCCGGTCGTCGTCGGCGTGCCGCGCCGTTGCGGCACGGGACGCGTCGCGGCGGGCGCCCGTCGGGTCAGTGCGCCCGGTGCGACCGGGCGGCCGGGGCGGCCGGGGCGGCCCGCCGGGACGGGCCGACCCGGCGGACGGCCAACGGCAGCGTCACGGTCAGCACGCTGCCGTCCCGCTCCACCGACGTCGGCCGCCGAAGCCCGCGTACCGTGCGCAGCATCGGCGCGTTCTCCGCCTGCACGTACAGCTCGACGGCGGCGTAGTCGACCCGCTCGGCGTGCCCGAGCAGCCGCCGCAGCAGCGCCGAGCCGAGGCCGCGCCGCTGCCAGTCGTCCCGGACCAGCAGCGCCGCCTCCGCCTCGTCCCCCTCACCGAGCAGGTTGGCCATCGCCACGACCGGCGCCGACGCCCCGCCGCAGCCGGCCGTGGCGATCAGGGTGAGCCCCCGCGCCGGCTCCAGCAGCCGGCGCAGCCGGGCCGGCGACGGCAGGGCCGCCCCGCTGAGGTACCGCCGCCGGCGGCTGCGGGCCGAGCAGCTCTCGTGCAGCTCCACCAGCCCGGACACGTCGTCCACGGTCGCCGACCGGACCTGCACCTCGGCCGCGTCGGGCAGCACCAGGGTGACCCGGTCGGTGTCCCGGCGGGCGACGGCCGCGGCCAGCTCGACCAGGGCCTGGGCCCGGGCGTACTCGGCCGGGGTGAAGCTCGGCTCCTGCCGGCACAGCTCGTACGGGCCGCCGGACGGGTCGGCCAGCAGCATCGTCGTGGCACCCACCCCGCCGAGCGGACCGGCCGACGCCGGCCGCCAGGTCACCGCGTCCGCGCCGAGCAGGGTGCGCAGCGCCTCCCCGGTCGCATCCGGGTCGCGGGCCAGCCGGGTGGCCAGACCGAGCACCCGGGTGGGCTGGTCGGCCAGCCCGCGCGCCTCGCTGCGCGCGACCCACCAGTCCCGGCCCCGGCCCCGCTCGACGGCAGCCCGCAGGTCGGCCTCGGTGAGCTGGTCGGGCGCGTCGACGAGGAAGTCGTCGACGGCACCCACCTCGGTGGTGTGCACCTGGACGGTGAGGATGTTGACCCCGCGCAACGCGAGGCTCGCGGTGAGGACCGACAGGTAACCCGGCCGGTCGTCCACGGTGGCTCGGATTCGCCACAGCGCCATGGTTCGCTCCCTTCCTCACCCTCGACCCTGCCGGCCGGCTGTTGCGATGCCGTTGCCCGACGGTGACACGGCGGGAACCGGTCAGGTGATGGTCGTCACCGACGGGGCGCCGACCAGGTCCAGCCGGTCGCCGAGGATCACCGCGCCGGCCCGGACCAGCTGGGCCAGTCGGTCCACCTCGGTGGAGTGGAACGCGGCGGCGGCGAGGGGCTCGGTGTGGTCCCGCGCCACCACCAGCACCAGCCCGGCGCGGCCGAACGGGGCGACCGCGTAGTGGTGCCCCTCGGGGCTGGTCATCGCCCGGGCCCGCAGCGGGGTCACCTCCGGCAGCCGGGGCGGGACCGGGGCGCGCCAGCTCGCGTGCCCGACGGTGGCCTCGCCCGCGCCGCCGCTGCGCGCGGCCCAGTCCAGGGGTACGACCGCGGCCACCGCCCAGTCGGCGGCGAGCAGCCCGGGCACCGCGTCGACCAGGGTGGCGACCCCGTCGGTCGGGTTCGCCGCGACCTGGGCGAGCAGCTCCGCGTCCTGGCCGGTGGTGGTCGGCGCGCCGATCGCCCGCCACACCCCGTCCACCCGTACGCCGGGGATCGCGGCCAGGCCGGCGAGCAGGCGTTCCACCCGCGCCGCGCCCGGCCACACCACGGTGAAGTCGTCCACCGCCCGGCCGCCGAGCCGCTCCAACACGACCACCTGGACGATGTCGGCGCCGGAGACGCCGAGGGTGCGGGCCACCTGGCCGAGGGTGCCGGGTCGGTCCGGCAGGGTCACCCGAACTCTCAGCAGCATGTCTGGTCCCTCCGCTCGGCGGGCCGGCCGGGGCGGCCGGCAGGCTGGGCCCCAGCCTGCCGGTTGACCATTTCGCCGCTGTTGCAGTGCCATGTCCGCCCGGAAAATCCGACCTTGACAAGAAAGCTGAGCTGCCGATCAACTATCCGGATGACCGATCCGGCCGTCGACGCGCCAGGGAACCCGACCGGTTCGGCCCCGCGCGGGCTCGACCTCGACCGGCTGGGCGCCTACCTCGCCGCGCACCGGCCCGAGCTGGCCGCCGGGCCGCTGTCGGCGCGGCTGATCGCCGGGGGCAGGTCCAACCTGACGTACCTGCTGCGCTGCGGCGACCGCGAGCTGGTGCTGCGCCGGCCGCCGCTCGGACACGTGCTGGCCACCGCGCACGACATGGCCCGCGAGCATCGGGTGATCTCCGCGCTCGCCCCGACCGACGTGCCGGTCCCCGACGCGCTGCTGCTCTGCCCCGACGAGGACGTGATCGGCGCGCCGTTCTACCTGATGGAGAAGGTCGACGGCGAGGTCTACCGGAGCCGGTCGCAGACCGACCCGCTCACCGCCGGGCAGCGGCGCGAGCTGGCCATGGCGATGATGGACACCCTCGCCGCGCTGCACATGGTCGAGCCGGCCGCGGTCGGGCTGGCCGACTTCGGCCGCCCCGAGGGCTACCTGGCCCGGCAGGTACGCCGCTGGGCCGGCCAGCTCGACCGCTCGCGCAGCCGCCCGCTGCCGGGCATCGACGAGCTGCGCGACGCGCTCGCCGCCAGCGTGCCGGAGGGCGCGAACGCCGGGCGGATCGTGCACGGCGACTACCGGCTGGACAACCTCCTCGCCGCGGTCGAGCCGGTGGCCGTCCGGGCCGTGCTGGACTGGGAGATGGCCACCCTCGGCGACCCCCTCGCCGACCTGGGGCTGCTGCTGACGTACTGGAGCGTGCTCGGCGACAGCGAGCTGGCCGACGGCAACCCGGTGGCCGACGGCCTCGGCCCCCGGGCCGGCTTCCCGAGCGGCGCCGAGCTGATCGACCGGTACGCCGCCCGCAGCGACGTCGACGTCGGGCCGCTGCACTGGCACGTGGCGCTCGGCTGCTTCAAGCTCGCGGTGATCTGCGAGGGCATCCACTACCGGCACACCCTCGGCCAGACGCTCGGCCCGGGCTTCGACCGGATCGGCGGGATGGTCGCGCCGCTGGTCGAGCACGGTCTGCGCGCGGTCCGGGAGAAGTGACCCACCTCGCCCAGCGGGCCGCTGCGCACGCCCCCGGTCAGGCGGAGGCGCGGTGGATGAGTCTGGTGTCCAGCACAACGTGCGGGCTGACCTCGTCGCCGCGGATGCGGGAGACCAGCAGGCTGGCCATCTGCCGGCCCATCTCCTCCACCGGCTGGAAGACCGTGGTCAGCGGCGGCTCGGCCTGCCGGGCGATGGGGGCGTCGTCGAAGCCGACCACCGCCACGTCCTCGGGCACCCGGCGGCCGGCCTCGCGGAGCGTCCGCAGGGCGCCGAAGGCCATCAGGTCGGAGGCGACGAAAGCGGCGTCCAGGTCGGGGCGGACCTCGAGCAGCCGGCGCATGCCGGCGCTGCCGCTGCCCTCGCTGAAATCCCCGTACGCGATCAGGTCCGGGTCGGGGTTGCCGCCCGCGGCCCGGACGGCCTCCTGGTAGCCGGACAACCGGGCCAGGCCGGCGCCCATGTCCTGTGGGCCGGCGATGGTGGCGATCCGCCGCCGGCCGAGGGCGAAGAGGTGCTCCACCGCCTGCCGGGCGCCGCCGACGTTGTCCACGTCGACGAACCAGGCGGGCTGGGCGTCCGGGTGCAGCATCCGGGCCGGCCGGCCGCCGAGCACCGTGGGCAGGCCGCGCTCCTGCAGCAGCGTGGGCAGCGGGTCCGCGTCGTGCAGCGAGAGCAGCAGGACGCCGTCGACGTGCTGGTTGGTCAGGTGGTGCTCGACCCGTTCCCGCTCGATCGGCGACTGCACCATGGCCAGCCAGAGCTGCATCGGGGTCTCCAGTAGCCCGGAGCTGACGCCCCGGACGATGGCCGCGAAGAACGGCTCGGTGAAGACCCGCTCCCCCGACTCGGAGACCACCAGCGCCACCGAGTCGGTCCGCTGGGTGACCAGCGCCCGGGCGGCCCGGTTGGGCACGTACCCCAGCTCGGCGATCGCCGCCTGGACGGCCGCCCGGGCCTCCGGGCTGACCTGGGGCGAGCCGTTGACCACGCGGGAGACCGTGCCGCGCCCCACGCCGGCGCGGGCGGCGACCGCGTCGAGGGTCGGGCGCCCGAGCGACCGGGTGCGCTGCGTTGTCATCGTCTGCTGCTTCCTACTAGTTGCTCGTGGTTGAGCGGTTCGGATGGTTCGCTCTCCGCTCGGCGGTGGCCGGGCTGGAGTCCTGGACCGGCAGTCTGGTCCGGTGGCGATCGGTCCGGTCCTGCAGGATCTGCTTCACCCTGTGGTGGGGGGTGTGCAGGGCGATGTCAGGGTCGCCGGCTCGCTGCAGGATGTTGATCGCGGCGTTCACGTCTGCCTGCCACACCACCCCGCACCAGGTGCAGTGAAACGTGTCCCCGTTGCGTCGGCCGAGCCGGCCGCAGCGGTGACAGGTTTGTGAGGTGTAGGCGGCGTTGACGTGCACGAGCGCAGAACCTCTGCGCTCCGACACGTTGGTGAGGGCCTCGGCGGTGACTCCTTTGGTCCACGCGGCGAGACGCCGATTCATGTTCTTGCCGAGCCTCTTGCGGCCGGCGAAGCGTTTGGTGAGGTCTTCGGCGACCACGGTGGCGGCCTTGTCGACGACCCGGTGCACGGCGGTGAAGACCTCCGTGCGCACCTGCGCCCGGTGGCGGGCGACCTGCCGGTCCCGTTTCACGGTCCCGAGGTTGTTGATCTTGATCCGGTGCGCTTTCGCGTGGTCGCCACGCAGCGCAGCGGTGTTTGCTATTGAGCGTAGCTTCGCCCGACGGCGATTGCGTTCCTTCAACCTGTCCGACTCGCTGGACAGCATTTGGCCGAGACGGGTGCCGTGGGGGTCGCCGTCGGAGTCGGTCAGCGCTTCGGTGTAGCCCTTGTCCACGCCGATAGTCGCATCGCCGCATGGCCGCTGCGACGACCGCATCTGCGACGCGTCGATCTGGTAGTGCACCTCGACCCGACCCCGGCGCAGGATCAGCCGCAGCGTTCCCGTCGGGGCGACGGTCGTCGACAGTGGGATCTTGACCATCTTGCGGCGTACGAGGCCGGGAACGGCCAGCCATACTCGGCCGCGCGCGTCGGTGATGCTGTTGTGCTGGTCGGCGCGCACGACGATCTGATCGTGGGTGTGGTTGCGGCCCCGCTTCCAATGCTTGCGCAGCTGACGAGCCAGGAACGGGTCCCCGGCCCACTGGTCGGCCTTCAGCGCGGTCAACATCCGCCTGAGCTCGACGGGATCGTTGATGCGCCGAGCGACCGCCCGACGCACCTCGACCTTCGCCGCCGCCAGGTTCGCTGCGATGTCGGCCATCGCGTCGCGGACGGTTTCCTTCCACGCATTTGCCAGCACACCGAACTGAACGTGGGTGCCGTCGGCCAGCCAGCGGTCCCGCACCTGCCGGTCCCTCAACCCGGACCCGACACCGGCGACCGACCCGCAGCGCTGCCACACCTCGCTACGAACTCGACCCAACCGGCGGGCCTGCTCCACCAACGCCGCGTACTTACCCGGATTCAGGGCCGTCGAGTACGCGATCCGGGTGACCTTCACCGGTCACCCGCCACGGTCAGGTTCGCCCGTTCGAGTTCCTTCTCGTAGCGTCGCAGCCCGTTCAGCCGGCCCGAGAAGGTGTGCACAACCGCCAGCAAGTCCTCGACCAACTCCTGCTGCGGGGACAACGTCTCTTGGTTCGCGACGACGATCTCGCAGCCGCTGCGCGCCGCCACGTGCTCCACCAAGTCGAAGCCGAACCGGGCCAGCCGATCCTTGTGGGCCACCACGAGCGTGGCGACCTCCCCGCGGTCGATCGAGTCCATCAGCGCCAGGAACTTCTCACGGCGTAGGTCCATCCCGCCGCCGACCTCGCTGATCCACTCGTCTACCGCCAGACCGCGGGCCAAGCAGAACCGCTGCATCGCCGCGACCTGCATGGCCAGATCTGCCTCCTGCCCTGATGACGAGACCCGGCAGTACACCACGACCTTCCGCCGCGCCGCATCGAAGCCCGGCTGTAGCACCGTGCGAACATCGGAGTCGTCGAAGTACCGCTGCCCGGACGGCAGACGGCGGGCGGTGATCCGACCCTCCGCCTCCCACCGACGCACCGTGCTCACCGAGCGGCCCACCCGCTTGGCAAAATCGCCGATCCGATAGACATTACTCACGCCAAGCAACCATAGACAGGTTTGCAGAGGAAATCGACAACTAGTCAATCCCCCTCTTACGCCGGACGAACCCACACCTGCTTGGGCATCGGGGCCGGGCCCCGTTAGTGGCCGGCCCAGCCTATTGTGCGGCGGCCAGGCCGTTGCGTCGGATCACCTCGGCGTACCACCGGGCGCTGGACTTGGGGATCCGCGCCTGGCTGTCGTAGTCGACGTACACCATCCCGAAGCGCTTCGTGTAGCCCCACGCCCACTCGAAGTTGTCCATCAGTGACCAGGCGAAGTAGCCCTTGAGCGGCACCCCGGCGCTGATCGCCGCATGCGCGGCCCGCAGGTGGGAGTCGAAGTACGCCAGCCGGTCCGGGTCGTCGACCCGGCCGTCCGCCACCGCGTCGACGAACGCGGAGCCGTTCTCGGTGATGTAGAGCGGCAGGTCGGTGTAGTCCCGGTGGACCCGCTCGAGGGTCTCCAGCAGGCCCGGGGCGTCGATCTCCCAGTCCATGTCGGTCACCGGCACCCCCCGGGTGACGAACCGGACGTCCTCGCTGCCCGGCCAGCACGACTGCGCCCGCCAGTACGCCTCCCGCTCGACCCCCTCGACCGGTGCGGCCACCACGTGCCGGCTGTAGTAATTGACGCCCACCATGTCCAGCGGGGTCGAGATGACCGCCAGGTCGCCGTCCCGGACGTGCCCGAAGTCGGTGACCGCGCGCAGGTCGGCCCGCAGGTCCGCCGGGTACGCCCCGCGCAGGACCGGGTCGAGGAAGAACCGGTTGGCCAGCCCGTCGATGCGGCGGGCCGCGTCGGCGTCCTGGGGCGAGTCGCCGGCCGGGGTGACCGGGTAGAGGTTGACCGTGATGCCGAGCTGCGCCGCCGGCCGGGCGGTCCGCAGCGCCTGGACGGCCAGCCCGTGCCCGAGCATCAGGTGGTGCCCGGCGCGGACGGCGTCCGCCCCGTCCGAGCGGCCCGGCGCGTGCACCCCGGAGCCGTAGCCGAGGAACGCCGAGCACCACGGCTCGTTCAGCGTGGTGAAGTACTTCACCCGGTCGCCGACGGCGTCCGCGACGAGCTGGGCGTAGTCGGCGAACCGGGCGGCGGTGTCCCGGGCCGGCCAGCCGCCGGCGTCCTCCAGCGGCTGGGGCAGGTCCCAGTGGTAGAGGGTCAGCCAGGGCTCGACGCCGTGGGCCAGCAGCTCGTCGACCAGCCGCCGGTAGAAGTCCATCCCCTCCTGGTTCACCGGCCCGGCCCCACCCGGCTGGACCCGCGGCCAGGAGACCGAGAAGCGGTACGACCTCAACCCCAGGTCGGCCATCAGCCGCACGTCGGAGGGCATCCGGTGGTAGTGGTCGCAGGCGACGTCGCCGGTGTGCCCGCCCACCGTCCGACCCTCTGCGTGGCTGAAGGTGTCCCAGATCGACGGGGTGCGGCCGCCCTCGGTCGCCGCGCCCTCGATCTGGTACGCGGCGGTGGCCGCGCCCCAGAGGAAGCCGGGCGGGAAGGTGAGTTCCGGACCCTGGTCGAGGACGCCGACGGCGGGCGGGTTGGCTGGGTTGCTCACGACTTGACGGCGCCTTCCAGGAACAGGGGCAGGGTGACGATCTGTCAACAGGCCTGTGGGAGCGTTTCCAGATCGTATCGCGTCGGCCCGGCGAAGTCTTCCGGGGCGCGGTCAGCAGAAGCGGCGCAGCAGGGTGGTGGCGCGCGCGGCGTCGAAGGCGGCCGGGTCGAAGCCGGGCCCGGCCCACTCCCGCATCGTCCGGCGCTCGGGGTGCTCCGGGTCGGCGAGGGCGGCGAGCAGGACGGCATGCCCGGACGGACCGCCGACGCCCTCGGGCGGGCAGGCCCGCTCCCCGTCGAGGCAGACCGGGTAGCGCTCGTCCTGGTCACCGGCGCAGACGTCCTCCACCACCAGGTCGTGCTCCCACCAGTCGCCGAAGTCGTAGAGGTAGCGGAACCGGCTGCCCTTGCCCACCACGGCGTCCAGCCGGACGTCCAGCTCGTCGCGGACCGGGAGCTCGCCGTCCAGGTCGGGTTCGCCGTACTGCAGGCCGTCGATCTCGAACGAGTGCAGGCGGCAGTCCCGCCAGCCCATCGCGTGCTGCACCACCCGGTGCAGGCGGTCCAGGGTGTAGCCGCCGGGGACCAGCACCCGCCGCCACACCGGCGGTCGGACCCCGACGAGGGCCACCGTGAACTGGAAGATCTGACGCGGCATGCTGTCCCAACCTTCCTCGGCATAGGCTGCCAGCATGATCTGCCGAGCGTGCCGGGAGCGGCGGCACGACGACTGTCCAGGCCGGAAGTGGTGCGACTGCCAGCACCGTACCCCTGAACCCACCCCTCCGGTCACCGGTCCGGCCAGCGAATGACCGCCGGGACGCCGATCTCACGGGTCTGGCCGGCGCCCGCGACCGGTCCGCTGACCGATCCGGAGTTGGCCGCGCTCTACGGCCGGGCCACCCGGCCCCACCTGCGGGTCAACTTCGTGGCCAGCGCCGACGGCGCGGTCGCCCTGGACGGCTACTCCGCCGGACTTTCCGGGGAGCCGGACAAGCGGGTCTTCGGCCTGCTCCGGATGCTCTGTGACGGCCTGGTGGTGGCCGCCGGGACGCTGCGTCACGAGGGCTACCGCGCGGTCCGGCTGAGCGAGGCCCGCCGGGCCTGGCGCCGGGAGCAGGGCTTGGCCGAGTACCCGACCCTGGTGGTGGTCTCCGGGTCGCTGGACCTGGATCCGGCCCAGGCCTGCTTCGCCGACGCGCCGGTCCGGCCGCTGGTGCTCACCCGCGCCGGGGTCGCGCCACCGCCGGGACTGACCGAGGTGGCCGACCTGGTCCGCTGCGGCGAGGCGCGGGTGGACCTCGCCGCCGGCCTCGCCGAGCTGCGCCGCCGCGGGCTGGATCAGCTGCTCTGCGAGGGCGGACCGCAGCTGTTCGGCGCGCTGACCACCGCCGACCTGGTGGACGAGCTCTGCCTGACCGTCGCGCCGCTGCTCGCCGGCGCCGGCCCGGGCCGGATCACCGCCGGGGACGGCGGCCCGCCGCGCCACCTGCCGCTGCGCCACGTGCTCGCCGCCGAGGACGGCGTGCTGATGCTGCGCTACGCCCGTGACCCGGGTGCGCCCACGCCCGCCGGCGCCGCCCCCGCCGCCTGAGCCCGGCGCCGCACGCCCGCCCCGTGGGCGGGGGCGGTCGACCCGGTCGCCGCCGTCGCGGACCGCCGCGCCGCTCGACCGGGCGGTTCGGCGGCCCGCGGTGCCGGCTCCGGCGTCAGCGAGTCCGGCAGCCCGAAGGCCGCGACGTACGCCGCGCCCACGAACGAGGTGATCTCGGCGATCCGGTGGCCCCGCAGCGTCAGCACGTCGATCGACCACGGCAGGTAGGGACCGGTCCCGGCCCGGCGCAGGTAGCCGGCGACCGCGGGCTGGCCGTTCGCGCCGGCGGGCAGGTGCCGCCAGCTACCGCAGGGGCCGAGGGGCGCGGACCGGGCGAAGTCCATGACCGCTTCGATGCCGCGGTACCAGTGCGGCATGGGCGGCATCGACCAGGTGACGTCCTCGATGAGCAGGGCGACCAGGGCGTCGGCGTCGCCGTCCTCCAAGGCGGTGGCGTACCGGGCGACGATCTCCCGCAGCCGGGCGTCGTCGAGCGCGCGCAGGGTTCGCTGCTGCGTGACGGCCGGGAGCCGCTCGGCGAGCATCCGGCGGGCCCGGGCGAGAGCCGAGTTCACCGACGTGGTCGAGGTGCTCATCATCGCCGCGATCTCGGCGGCGGAGTAGCCGAGGACGTCGAAGAGCAGCAGCGCGGCCCGCTGGTTGCCCGGCAGGTGCTGCATCGCGGCGACGAAGGCCAGCTCGACCGCCTCGCGCTGTTCGTACCGGGCATCCGGGGCGGCCGGCGCGGTGGCGAGGCCGGCGTCCGGGTAGGGGCCGAGCCAGGCGACGCTCTCGTCCGCGCGGTTGTCCGGGACGGCGCGGTCACTCGCCGGGCCGAGATCGACCGGCAGGGCCCGTCGCCGGCGGCCGGCGACGGCGTCCAGGCAGACGCGGGTCGCCACCGTGTACAACCAGGAGCGCAGGGAGCCGCGTCCGGCGAAGCCCGGCAGTCCGCGCCAGGCCCGCAGCAGGGTGTCCTGGAGGGCGTCGTCCGCGTCGTGGACCGAGCCGAGCATCCGGTAGCAGTGGGCGTGCAGTTCCCGGCGCAGCGGTGCGACCAGCGTGGTGAAGGCGGCCTCGTCGACCACGCCCGGCCCGGCCTGCTCCCCGGATCGGGCAGCGCTCCCGGAAATGGCGCTCATGAGCGACGATTCTGCCGCATCGGCGCGGTCTGGAAGGTGACCGGCTCACCAGCCACGAATCCGGAGGATCCGATGAGCAGTACTTCCACCGCGCACGTCACGGCCGACACCCTGGCGGTGCCCGACGGGCGGCTCTACTACGAGGTACGCGGACAGGGCCCCCTGGTGGCCCTGGTCGCCGCCCCGATGGACGCCGACGCCTTCGCGCCGCTGGCCGACCTGCTGGCCACGGAGCACACCGTGCTGACCACCGACCCGCGCGGCATCCACCGCAGCGTGCTGCACGACCCGCACCAGGACTCGACTCCGGAGCTGCGCGCCGACGACGTGTCCCGGCTCCTGGCCCACCTGGACGCCGGCCCGGCCGCGGTGCTGGGGTCCAGCGGCGGCGCGGTGACCGTCCTCGCCCTCGCCCAGGCCCACCCCGAGCAGGTGCACACGGTCGTTGCGCACGAGCCGCCGCTGCTCGGGCTGCTGGCGGACCGGACGGAGCTGTTGGCCCGGGAGGACGACATGATCGCCACCTACCTCGCCGGGGACCGGCTCGGCGCCGGGCGCAAGTTCCTCGCGAACGCGAACATCCACCTGCCGGAGGAGGTGGTCCTGGGCATGTTCGGCGGCGAGCCCGAGCCCCGGGCGGCCGCCGACGAACACTTCCAGTACCTGCACATGATCCGGGGGACCACCCGGTTCCGCCCCGACGTCGCCACGCTGCACGGGGGCGCGACCCGGGTCGTCGTCGGGCTCGGCGAGGCGTCGACCGACCAGATCTGCGACCGCACCTCGCGGGCGCTCGCCGCCGCGCTGGGCGCGGCCCCGGCGATGTTCCCCGGCGGGCACCTCGGTTTCGTGGAGGATCCGGGCGCCTTCGCCACCCGGCTCCGTGAGGTGCTGGCCGACGGCTGAGCCGCGTCCCCGGCCGAGGCCCGCGCACCGGGCAGGGGCCCGGCACGACGGCGGGCGCGGGATGCCGTGCGGCACACCCGCGCCCGCCGTCGCGAGGCGCTGCGTTCCGACGCCGGCGGCGGAGGAGTCCGCCGACGCCGGATCAGGCGATCAGTTGACCGAGACGGCCGACCAGGCGGCGGCCACGGTGTTGTACTCGACGCTGCCGGCGCCGTACAGGTCGGCGGCGGCCGACAGGGTCGCGGTGCGGGCACCGGCGTAGTCGGTCCGCGAGGTCATGTAGGTGGTGAGCGCGCGGTACCAGATGGCGCCGGCCTTGGCGTTGCCGATGCCGGTCACCGTGCTGCCGTTGCAGGTCGGGCTGTTGCCGTACGACGAGGAGCCGCTGCCCACGGCGAGCAGGTAGAAGAAGTGGTTCGCCACGCCGGAGGAGTAGTGCACGTCCAGCCGGCCGACGGACCTGCTCCAGCAGTCGGCGGAGGAGCCGTCCTTGGAGGGCTTGTCCATGTAGCGCAGCGGGGCGCCGCTGGTGCGCAGCTTCTCGCCGATCAGGTAGTCGCCCGGGTCCTTGGCGTTGTTCGCGTAGAACTCGACCAGGGTGCCGAAGATGTCGCTGGTGGCCTCGTTGAGACCGCCGGACTCACCGCTGTAGCGCAGGCCGGCGGTGTTGCTGGTGACGCCGTGGCTCATCTCGTGCCCGGCGACGTCCAGCGAGGTCAGCGGGTACCAGCCGGAGCCGCCGTCGCCGTAGGTCATGCAGAAGCAGGAGTCGCTCCAGAACGCGTTGGCGTAGTTGGTGCTGTAGTGCACCCGGCTGTACGCGCCGACGCCGTCGTTGCGGATGCCGTTGCGGCCGAACGTGGCCTGGTAGAAGTCCCAGGTCTCCTGCGCGCCGTAGGCGGCGTCGGCCGCGGCGGTCTGGCGGTTGGCGAGGGTGCCGTCGCCGAAGACGTTCGAGGCGCTGGTGACCAGGGTCCCGGTGCCGGTGGTGCCGCCGTTCAGGTCGTACGTCTTGTGGCCGCCCCGGGTGGCGTCGGCGAGCTGGTAGGTGCCGCCGGAGAGGAGGCTGCCCACGGTCACCGTGCCGGAGTGGAAGGTGTTGCCGACGCCGTCGCGCTGCACGCCCTCCCACGAGTCGCGCACCTTGCCGATGGTGGCGTCGACGAGCACGTGCAGCTCGCTCGGGGTGCCGTCGGCGTACGCGCCACCCACGACGACCTGGTAGGCGAGCGCGGTGCCGGTGGCGTCGGCGTCGTACACGAGCTGGCTGCCGTCGACCCGCCGGGTCGCGGCGGTCGAGGTGGCGAGCGCGGTGCGACCGGCGGCCGCGGCGCTGATCCGGGCCTTGGCGCCCCGGGTCGGGGCCACCGCGAGGCTCTGGCTGGCACCCTTCCAGGTGTTGCCCTTGCCGAGGTGGACGACGGTGTCGCCACCGAGGACGGGGAGGCCGTCCTGGTAGCGGTTGAGCCGGACGTGCTCGGTGCCGTTGGCGTCGGTGGCGACGTTCCGGAGGGTGAACGACTGGCCGTCGGCGACGAGGGCGCTGCCCGGGTGGGCCTTGAGCTGGGCCACCGCGCGGGTGAACGCGTCACCGGAAACGGGGGCGGCGGAGGCGGTGGTGGGCAGGCTGCCGGCGGCGGCCAGCAGCGCGGCGGTGGCCAGCCCGCCGAGGAGGGTGGTACGACGCATGAAGCTCCTACCTTCACTAGGACTGCCGGTCGGGGGGGTACCGACCGACGGGTGACCCGCCGGTGGGTGGGCGCGACGGATCGGCCGCGCCCGCGCGGGTGGCGCGGGCACGGCGGCGCACAAGGCATCGATGTAGGAAAGATCCTCGATGTGCTGTTGCACATTCTTGCGCCACCGGGCCCTTGTCTGTCACGACCCGCGGCCAAGATTTTTCGACTGGGTCCGCCTGCGCCAACACCGTGGCGGACTCCGGTCGGCGTGGCACGACCGGGATCGCCGTCGGCTGCGCGGCGCTCGCGATCGCCGTGGACGCGCTGCTCTTCCCGTACGCGCCGGTCCGGGCGATCCTGGTGGCCGCGCTCAACGGCGCGGCGGTGCGGCTGCCGCTCCGGCGCCGCCGCGCCCGGCAGCCCGCCGCGTGGGGCGGGCCGTCCCGCTCAGCGGGGCTCGCAGATCCGGCCGGTGAACGCCGGGTCGGCCTCCCGTTCGGCCGCCCACACCGGGTTGAGCCCGAGGGCGAGCGACGGAGCCTGCCAGGCGGAGCCGAGCCGCTGGAAAAGGTCGTACTCCCGCCTCGGTTGATCGATCCGGCCCCCGGCCAGGAAGTCGATCACCCGGTTCTCGGCGGCCCGCCGACCGACCAGCCCACCGTGGAAGGCGGGCAGCTGGAACACCGGCACCCGGCTGTACTCGCCGGGCGGCGCCTCCGCCGCGCTGACCGTCGGCAGGAAGGCGACCATGCGGACGCCGGGCACCGGGCAGAGCGTGCGGTTGCGGTAGAAGGGCGCGTTGCTCAGGACCGACCGCACGAAGGGCTCATCCGGGCCGCTCTTCACCTCGCGGCCGAGGTTCGCCAGCCAGAAGATCCCGCGCAGCTCCCAGCCCGTGGCCACGCCCCAGCCGCTGTGGCCCGGCGGCGGATAGTACGCGCGCCCGGGCCGGATGAGCGGGCTGAACAGCATCACCGCGTCCACCGGAGTCGGCTTCGCCCACTTCTCCAGGTAGGTACGCGCCACCATCGCGCCCTCGCTGGACCCGAGCAGGGCCACCGGCCGACCGGTGCGCCGGTGCAGCGCCTCGACGTGCGCGGCCAGCAGGGCCGCGCTGGATTCCAGGGACCGGTGGGTGGCCTCCGGGGCGTACGGCAGCGGACGGCCCTGCTTGTCGAGGCCCTGGTAGGAGAAGCGCTCCACCCGTGGATCGACCGGCGGCCGCCCGTTCCAGCTCGAGTCGTGCCCGGCGATGGCGATCACCGCGTGCGGCACCCGGTCGGGGAGCCGCTCGCTGACCACCGGGGGCATCCACTCCCCCGGCTTGCCGAGCGCGAGACCGATGAGCCATTGCGCCGCCACCGCGGCGACCATGGTGAGGCCGATCGCCACCGGCGCCACCGGCACGCGTGGCCAGCGAATCCGCGCGGGCAGCACGGCCGCCTTCACGGTCTGCCGCCAGAGCAGGCCGTTCGCCACCCCGGCCAGGCCGGCCACCACGACGCCCCACCCGCCCCGGGTGCTGGAGATCACCGCCCCCGCGAGGGTGAGCAGCGCGAAGTTGAGCGCCGACCAGCCGAGCAACTCGATCGTGGGCAGACCCCGCCACCAGGTCCCGGTCACCCCGGCGCGTTGCAGGAACGGGGCGAGCACCAGCATCGGGATCAGCGAGGCGAGCAGGTACCAGGAGAGCGCGACCACCGAGAAGGCGACCGAGAGCGCGGCCCACGGCGAGATGATCACCGCGGCGAGGGCGGCGACCTGCAGGTTCCGCCGAACCAGCCAGCCGAGCGGGGGACGCGGTGCCTGGGCGGGCCAGGCCAGCGCGGTCAGCCCCGCCGACAGCAACCCGCGGACGACGACAACGCCGAGCAGCCCGAACAGGAACTGTCCCCACGAGTTGTGGTAGACCATCAGCCAGCGCAGGTCGTGGTACGAGTCGTACGGCCAGGCCGCGGTGGCCTGGGGGGCGAGCGCCCGCGCCCCGATGAAGCCGATGCCGACCAGCACCGCCTCCTCCAGCACCGGCGGCAGCGCGGCGAGGAGGAGCAACATCGCCAGCCGGGTCCGGGTCGATTCCACCGCCGCTCCTCGCGCCCTCGGTCCTCAGCGCTCCCTGCAGGATCTCGCGGATCCGGCCGGGTCGTGCCGGAATCACGGACCGCGAGCCGTACGGAGGGTCAGCGTCCGGCCCCGCTGCGCGAACCCGACCGACCCGGGAGGTGGCGTCCGCCGCGTCGCGTGGCAACCTGTCGCATCCCTCGGGCAGGATGCACCACGTGCGCCGCGAACGGGACGACCAGCCGACCGGAGACCGCCGATGACCGACGACCTGCTCGACGGCCCCGGCGACGGGGTCGGCCGGGTGCTCGGCACCGCCGACGCCACCCCGCTCACCTTCTGGACCGCCGTCGCCCCCGGCAGCTATCTCCAGCTCGACGACGTGGTGGTCACCCGCCGCGAGCTGCCCGACCGGGAGCCGGTGACCATCGCCGGCGTGGTCACCCAGGTGCGCGCCCGGCACGAGGGCGCGCAGTTCGACTCCGACGTCTTCGCCATCGCCGACGGCACCCTGCCGGCCCAGGTGCAGGAGGCCGCCGAGGTCACCACCACCCGGGTCGACCCGGAGTTCTACGTGCCGCCCACCCCGGGCGCCGTGGTGCACCGGGCCGAGGGCGACGCCCGGGCCCGGGCGCTGCACTTCGACCGGATGGAGCGGCGCATCCCGATGGGCATGGGCCGGGACGGCGTCCCGGTCTACCTCAACGCCGACTTCCTCGACGGCACCCGGGGCGCGCACGTCTCCATCTCCGGCATCTCCGGCGTGGCCACCAAGACCAGCTTCGCCACCTTCCTGCTCTACTCGGTCTTCCGGTCCGGGGTGCTCGGCGGCGACGCGGTCAACGCCAAGGCGCTGATCTTCAACGTCAAGGGCGAGGACCTGCTCTTCCTCGACCACCCCAACGCCCGGCTCGACGACGACACCCGGGCCGGCTACGCGAAGCTCGGGCTGGACGCGGGCGCCTTCCCCGACGTGCGGGTCCACGCGCCGCCCCGGGTCGGCGACTCCTCCGGCACGCCGGACGTGAGCAGCCGGCTCACCGGGGTGGACAGCTTCTACTGGACGCTGAGCGAGTTCTGCGCCGATCGGCTCCTGCCCTACGTCTTCGCCGACGCCGACGACGAGCGGCAGCAGTACACGATGGTGGTCCACTCGGTCGCCGCCCACCTGGCCCGGTACGCCCAGCCCGCCGACGGCGGGGTGAGCCTCGACGGGGTCCGGCTCGGCTCGTACGCCGACCTGGTCGACCACATCGTCGAGCAGCTCAACGACGACGAGACCCGGGGCGACTGGGCGGGCAGCGCGGTCGGCCTGGGCACGGTCAACGCGTTCGCCCGCCGGCTGATCGGCAGCAAGAAGGACCTGGGCCGGCTGATCCGGGGCGACCTGGCCACCCGCCGCCCGCACTCGATCAACACGTCCGAGAGCGCCCAGGTCACCGTGGTCGACCTGCACAATCTGCCGGACCGGGCGCAGCGCTTCGTGGTCGGCGTGACGCTGAAGAGCGAGTTCGAGCGCAAGGAGAAGGCCGGCACCGCCAAACCGCTGCTCTTCGTCGTGCTCGACGAGCTCAACAAGTACGCCCCACGCGAGGGCTCCTCGCCGATCAAGGAGGTGCTGCTGGACATCGCCGAGCGCGGTCGCTCGCTCGGCGTGATCCTGGTCGGCGCGCAGCAGACGGCCAGCGAGGTGGAGCGGCGGATCGTGACCAACTCGGCCATCCGGGTGGTCGGCCGGCTCGACCCGGCCGAGGCGTCCCGCCCGGAGTACGGCTTCCTCCCGCCCGCCCAGCGGCAGCGGGCCCTGCTGGCCAAGCCGGGCACCATGTTCGTCAACCAGCCGGACATCCCGGTCCCGCTCTGTCTGGAGTTCCCCTTCCCGGCCTGGGCCACCCGGGTCTCCGAGGCCGGCCGAGCGCCGTCGGAGACGCTGCGCTCGATCACCCAGGCGGCCGACCCGTTCGCGGTGGTGGGCTCCGGCACCTCCGACGACGACATCCCGTTCTGAGGTGACCTGAGCCATGAAGATCCTGCACACCTCCGACTGGCACGTCGGCAAGGTCCTCAAGGGGCAGTCGCGTGCCGAGGAGCACAAGCAGGTGCTCGCCCAGGTGATCGAGATCGCGAAGGCCGAGCGGCCCGACCTGGTCATCGTGGCGGGCGACCTCTACGACACCGCCGCGCCCACCCCGGAGGCGACCCGGCTGGTCACCCGGGCACTGACCGCGCTGCGGCGCACCGGCGCGGACGTGGTGGCGATCGGCGGCAACCACGACAACGGCCAGGCGCTCGACGCGCTGCGCCCCTGGGCCGAGGCGGCCGGCATCACGCTGCGCGGCGGCGTCCGGGACAACCCGGCCGAGCACGTCATCGACGGGGTCACCGCCAGCGGCGAGCGCTGGCAGCTGGCCGCGCTGCCCTTCCTCTCCCAGCGGTACGCCGTCCGCGCCGTGGAGATGTACGAGCTGACCGCCGCCGAGGCCAACCAGACCTACGCCGACCACCTCGGCCGCGTCCTCGCCCGGCTCGCCGAGGGCTTCACCGAGCCGGACCGGGTGCACCTGGTCACCGCCCACCTGACCGTGGTCGGGGCGAGCACCGGCGGCGGCGAGCGGGACGCGCACACCGTCCTCGGCTACGCCGTGCCGGCCACCGTGTTCCCGGGCAACGCGCACTACGTGGCGCTGGGCCACCTGCACCGCTCGCAGCGGGTCATCGGCCCGTGCCCGATCCGCTACAGCGGCAGTCCGCTCGCGATCGACTTCGGCGAGCAGGAGAACGTCGGCTCGGTGACGATCGTCGAGGTGACCGCGACCACCGCCGCCCAGATCCGCGAGGTGCCGGTGCCCGGGGCCACCCCGCTGCGGACGGTCCGGGGCACTCTGGCCCAGCTCGCCGAGCTCGACGCCCCCGAGGGCTGGCTGCGGGTCTACGTCCGCGAGCAGCCCCGCGCCGGCCTGCGCGAGGAGGTGCAGGAGCTGCTGCCCCGGGCGCTGGAGATCCGGATCGACCCGGAGCTGGTGCCCGCCCCCGGCAGCGCCACCCGCACCGCCCAGCGGGCCGGCCGGTCGCCGCGCGAGCTCTTCGCCGACTACCTGGGCAGCCGGGGGCACGCCGACGAGGGCGTCCAGGAGCTCTTCGACGAGCTGCTCGAGGAGGTTGACCGCTGATGCGACCGATGCGCCTGGACATGGCCGGCTTCACCGTCTTCCGCGAGGAGACCACCGTCGACTTCACCGACGCGGACTTCTTCGCGCTGGTCGGGCCCACCGGCTCCGGCAAGTCGACGGTGCTCGACGCCATCTGTTTCGCCCTCTACGGCACCGTGCCCCGCTGGGGCGGCACCCGCGGCCTGGCCAACGCCCTGGCGCCGTCGGCCACCGAGGCCCGGGTGCGGCTGGTCTTCGAGTCCGCCGGCGACCGCTACGTGGCGACCCGGGTGGTCCGCCGGGACGGCCGGGGCACGGTGAAGACCGCCAACGCCGGCCTCCAGCTGATGCCGCCCGGGTTCGACGTCACCAAGCTCGACACCGGGCTCAGCCCGGAGGACCTCGGCGAGGTGGTGGCCGGCACCCCCGCCGAGATGGAGCAGGCGGTGCTGGAGGCGGTCGGGCTGCCGTACGAGCAGTTCACCAGCTGCGTGGTGCTGCCGCAGGGGCAGTTCGCCGATTTCTTGCACGCCAAGCCGGCCACCCGGCAGCAGATCCTGGTCAACCTGCTCGGGCTGGGCATCTACGAGGAGGTGCAGAAGCGGGCCACCGAGCGCGCCGGCCAGGCCGAGGCCAGGCTGGAGACGATCGACAAGATGCTCGGCGGGCTCGCCGACGTCGACGACGCGACGCTGGCCGGCGCGCAGCAGCGGGTCGACCGGATGCGGGAGCTGGCCGGGGCGGTCGCGGCGGCCGTACCGGAGCTGGACCGGGCCCGGGCCACGGCGCGCGAGCAGGCGGCGGCCCTCGCGGCGCTCGACGCGGAGCTGACCGTGCTGGCCGGGGTCCGGCCGCCGGACGGGATCGCCGAGCTGGCCCGGGCGGTGGCCGCGGCGCGCGGGGCGGCCGACGAGGCCGCGGCGGCGGTCGGGCTCGCCGAGGAGCGGGAAGAGAAGCTGCGCGGGGAGTTGGCCGCGGCCGGCGACGAGAGCGCGCTGCGGCTGCTGCTCAAGGCGCACGCCGACCGGGAGAAGCTGACCGGCCAGGTGACGGCCGTAGGCGCGGCGGTGACCGCGGCGCGGACCGAGCACGACGCGGCGGCCGCGGCGCTCGCGCAGGCCCGGGCGGCGGCCGAGCGGGCCGAGACGGAGCTGGACGCGGCGTTCCGGGCGCACGAGGAGGCGAAGGCCACCGACCAGGCGGTGGCGCTGCGGGCACACCTGGTCAACGGCGCCCCCTGCCCGGTCTGCGAGCAGGTGGTCCCCCGGGTGCCGGCGGTGCCCGAGGAGTCGGCGGTGGCCCGGGCGGTCGCGGCCGGCAAGGCGGCCCGGGCGGCCAGCGAGGCGGCCAAGCGGGTGGTGCAGGAGCGCGACGCCGCCGCCCGCGAGCTGGACCGGGTGCTGCTGCGCGCCCGGACCGAGCACGACCAGCTGCGGGCCCGGCTGACCGAGCTGGACGGGCAGCTCGCCGACGCCGCCGCGCCGGACACGCTGCGGGAGTCGCTGGCCGAGCACGCCCGGCTGCGCCGCGCGTTGGAGGAGGCGGCGGGCGCGGTCCGCGCCGGCCGGGACACGGCCCGCCGGGCCCGGGGGGCACTCGACGGCGCGGAGGAGCGGCTCCGCCGCGTCTGGCGCGACTTCGACGCCGTCCGGGACGGGCTGGCCCGGTTCGGCCCGCCCGCCGCCGAGCGGGACGACGTGGCCGCCGCCTGGACGACCCTGGCCGGCTGGGCGAACGAGCAGGCCGACCGGCGGCGCGCCGACCGCCACGGGCTGGCCGCCTCGGTCGGCGCGGCCGAGGCCGCCGCGGGCGAGGTCGCGGAGCGGATCGCGGGGCTCTTCACCGCGGCGGGGCTGGACGGGGGCGACGACCCGCAGCGGGACACCGCGGTGGCGGTGGAGCGGGCCGAGGCGGAGCTGCGCCGGCTGGCGGAGCGCCGCGACCAGGCCGCCGAGCTGCGCGAGCAGCGGTCCGGCCACGAGCGGGAGGCCCGGGTGGCCCGGGCCCTCGCCGGGCACCTGCGGGCCAACAACTTCGAGCGCTGGCTGCTGGCCGAGGCGTTGGATCTGCTGGTGGACGGCGCCTCGCGGATCCTGCGGGAACTCTCCAACGGCCAGTACGACCTGGTGCACGACAAGGGCGAGTTCTTCGTCGTCGACCACCACGACGCCGGGCTGCGCCGGGGCGTGCGCACGCTCTCCGGCGGCGAGACGTTCCAGGCGTCGCTGGCCCTGGCGCTCGCGCTGTCCGAGCAGCTCGCCGGGATGTCCACCACCGCGGCGAGCCTGGAGTCGATCGTCCTCGACGAGGGCTTCGGCACGCTGGACGCGGCCACCCTGGACACCGTCGCGGCCACCCTGGAGAACCTGGCCGCCCGGGGCGACCGGATGGTCGGCGTGGTCACCCACGTGCCGGCCCTCGCCGAGCGGATCCCGGTCCGTTTCGAGGTCCGCAAAGATGCCCGCACGGCCCGCGTGGAACGGACCGGCCTGTGAGTCAACCCCGGCTCTTCGTCGACGCGTGGGACCCGGCGTACGGGGCGTCGTTCGAGGCGGGCGGCGGGGGCGGCCCGGCGGCGCCGAGCAGCGCCCAGGTCGACGCCGAGGTCGAGCTGCCGGCGACCGACTGGCGGGCGATCGGCGTCCGGCGGGACGTGCCCGCCCCGGACGTGGTGCTGCTGGTCGACGGGGTACGCCGGATCGACGCGAGCGTCTGGACGGTCGAGGACGACGGCGGCTCGTTCCCCGGCATCGCCGCCTCGTACGCCGCCGGCGTGGTCCGCTGCGACCTGGAGCGCGGCGCGGCCGAGCTGGCCGGGGCGAAGGTGGGCCGGGGGCTGTTCACCGCCAGCCCGTCCGCCCAGGACGTGGTGGCCGGGCGGATCCGCTACCCGGTGCACCGGGTCGGCGGCACCGGTGAGCTGAGCAAGCTGCCGGCCGCGGTGCAGGCGCCGCTGACCGCGCTGGAGGTGGCGGTCTCCGACGCGGCGCGGACGGACGGGGATCTGCTGGTGGTGGACGGCCCGCTGCGCAGCCGCCGGCAGTTGCCGCGCACCCTGGGCTACATCAAGACCCAGCACAGCCAGTACCTGGACGCCCGGCTGACCGCGGTGGTCACCGGCCTGACCCCGGGGCAGCGCTGCCCGGTGTTCCGGCTGGGCACCGCCTGGGGTGGTTACTCCTGGTATCTGCGGCTGCCGGTGTCCGGCGGCGCGCCGTGGGCGGGCATCGTGCGGGTGGAGTGCTCCGCCGAGCTGACCGAGACCGAGGCGATCGAGCTGGCCGACCTGTCGCTGGTCACCCTCCCCCGGTTCGCCTCCACCCCGTACAAGGATCCGCGGGCCCCGCAGAACCTGATCCCGATCGCCGGCCTGGAGCGCCGGCTGCGCGGGCTGCTCGGCGACGCCCGCCTGCTGCACCGGGTGCTGACCGCGGCGGCCCGGGGGATCCGGCGCTGATGGGCCGCCGACGCGGCGCCGACCGGCGGGTCGAGCAGGTCGACACGGGGCAGGCCGAGCTGGTGCCGGACCCGGACCGGCCGGGTTCCTGGACGCTGCTGCTGGACGGCGCCCCGCAGTCCCATGTGGATCTGACGGATCCGACCCACCTGGAGTTCGAGTACGTCCGGCGGCTGGCCGCCGCGGTCGACCTGGTCGCTCCGGCCGGCACGCCGCTGCGGGTGCTGCACCTGGGCGGCGGCGCGCTGACCCTGCCCCGGTACGTCTCCGTCACCCGCCCGGGCTCCACCCAACGGGTGTCCGAGGTGGACGGCGCGCTGGTGGAGCTGGTCCGCCGGGCGTTGCCCTGGCCGACCGACCCGCGGCTGCGGGTGCGGGTGGCGGACGCCCGGGCCACCCTGACGTCCAGTCGGGACGCCGGCTACGACGTGGTCGTCGCGGACGTCTTCGCCGGCGCCCGCACCCCGGCCCACCTGACCTCGGTGGAGTACGCCGCCGAGGTGGCCCGGGTGCTCCGTCCCGACGGGTTCTACCTGGCGAACGTCGCCGACGGCCCGCCGCTGCGGCACGCCCGCGCCCAGGTCGCCACGGTCCGGGCGGTGCTGCCCCGGGCCTGCCTGGTCAGCGACGCGGCGGTGCTGCGCGGGCGCCGCTACGGCAATCTGGTGCTGGTCGCGTCCCGGGTCGAACCGCCGGTGGCGGAGCTGTCCCGGCGGGCGGCCGGCGACTGGTTTCCGGGCCGGGTGCTGGCCGGCGACGAGCTGGACCGGTTCGCCGGTGGCGCCCCGGTGGTCCGGGACGCCGACGCCACCGACTCCACCCCACCACCGCCCGGAATTTTCTCCGTGGGTCGTTGATCCGTCCGGCGGACCGCTCCGTATCACCGGGCGGCCACGCCCGTGGGGGCCGGCTGATGTCATTGGACACCGGAGGTCTGCATGCATGCGGTGGCGGCCGGCTGGCACGGCGAGGTGGCGAGGCCCGAGTGGATGTTCGCCCGAGCGCAGTCCCAGTCGCGCGCGTCCCGGTCGGGCCGGGGGGTCGACGCCCACTCCGCGGGTCGCCAGAATGACCCGGTGACGCCGCGACCGGCGCCCGGGCGCCACCAGGCGGCGTCTACCGAGGCCAGTCATTCCGACCAGCTGATCCGGCTGTTGTACGCCGAGCACGCCGGGCCGCTGCTGATGTTCGTGATGCGGCTGACCGGCGGGGACCGGCAGCGCGCCGAGGACATCGTGCAGGAGACCCTGCTGCGGGCCTGGCGCAACGCGCACCGGCTGGGCGTCCAGGGGCAGGGTTCGTTGCGCCCGTGGCTGGTGACGGTGGCCCGGCGCATCGCCATCGACGAGCATCGCAGCGAGCAGGCCCGGCCGGCCGAGACGTACGACCGGGACCTCACCGCGTTCGCCGAGGCGGACAGCACCGACCGGGTGCTGCGCACGATGACCGTGGCGGACGCGCTGCGTACGCTGAGCCAGTCGCATCGGGAGATCCTGGTGGCGACCTATTTCCGGGGACGTACCGTGCCCGAGGCGGCCGAGGAGCTGGGCCTTCCACTCGGCACCGCGAAGTCGCGCGTCTACTACGCGCTGCGCGCGCTGCGCACGGCTCTGCAGGAGAGGGGGGTGACGGGATGAGCCGGGCGGATCACCTGGACGTCGCGGCGTACGCGCTCGGCGTGCTGGACCCGCAGGACGCGGAGCGGTTCGAGGAGCACCTCGCCACCTGCTGGGCGTGCGCCGCGGAGCTGGAGACGATGGTCCCGGTGGTGGGGCTGCTCTCCGGCATCGACGGCGAGACGATGACCGCGCTGGAGCAGACCCATACGGATCCCGCCCTGCTGGACCGGACCCTGGTCGCGGTCCGGCTGGACCGCCGGCGGACCCGGATGCGGCAGATCCTCGCCACCGCGGCGGCCGTGGTGGTCTTCGGCGGCCTGACCGGGGTCGGCTTCGCCACCGTCTTCGGCGACGACGGCCCGCCGGCCCCGCTGGCCGAGCCGACGGCGACCGTGCCGGTCACCCCGCCGAGCAGCGTGCCCACCGACCCGAACGACCCGGGCATCGGCGGCAACGAGCAGGAGGGCGAGAAGCACAACGCGGTCGACCCGGGCACCGGGGTGAAGACCACCATGTGGCTGAGCGCCAAGGAGTACGGCACGCGGATCGACCTCCAGCTCACCCGGCTGCCCGGGCCGCGCACCTGCCGGCTGGTCATCGTCCGGAAGAACTCGACCAGCGAGGTGGTCTCCACCTGGTCGGTGCCGGGCGGCGGCTACGGGACGAGCACCAACCAGCTTCCGCTGGAGCTGACCGCCTCCACCTCGGCCGGTCGGGACGACATCGAGAAGATCCAGGTGCAGTCGGTCGACGTGAACGGCATCGCCAGCCCGCTGGTGACGGTGGCCGACCTCTGATCCGCCGGGCTCCGGCGCCGGGCAGCGACACCGCCCGGCGCCCTTTCGGCGTGCCCGGACCCGTCGCACCCCGACGTGCTCCCATACGCACCGGGGGCGGGATCGGTTCAACCAGTCCACTGTGAAATGGAGCACCCTTTCCTCTTCAACCTTGACAACGCGCCGCCCGTACTACTCGGCGAACTGCCAAGATTGAGGAGGGCACGTGGCACACCTGAAGCGGACGACCGTCATCGTCGCGAGCGCGATGGTCGCACTAACGGCCTGCGCCCCAGCGGGCTACAACGGGGCGAACTCGAGCGCGGCCGAGCCGGTCGCCGTCGCCGCGGCCGAACCCACCGCGACGGCCGAACCGGAGGCCTCCGCGACCGCGGACGCCCCCGCCAACGAGCAGGCCGCGCCGCCGGCCGACGTGAAGCTCACCGACCAACTCGTCGGCAAGAGGCTGCCCCGGATGGGCCAGGTCGTGACCGACCAGGACGGTTGGGTCCTCTACCGCTTCGACAAGGATTCGGCCGACCCGCCGCAGTCCAACTGCGTGGCCAAGTGCGCCCAGGTCTGGCCGCCCGCACTGACCGACGGCAACCCGCAGCTCCAGGGCGTCTCCGACGACAAGGTCGGCACGGTCACCCGACAGGACGGCACCCGGCAGATCACCATCGGGGGCTGGCCGGTCTACCGCTACATCGGTGACAAGAAGCCCGGTCAGTGGAAGGGCCAGGGCGTCGGCGGCACCTGGTTCGTGGTCGACGCGAACGGCAGGAAGAACCTGACCTGCCTGCCCAGCGGCACCCCGAAGGCGGTCGCCCCGCCGGCCTCCGGCGGCTCGGACGGCGGCGGCTCGGGGTACTCGTACTGATCCCACGCCGCGCATGGACGCGGTGGCCGGTCGTAGCCGGGGAGGGCGCGGCCGGCCACCGTCGTGACCTGGACGCCGGCGTAACCGGCAGCGCCCCGCGTCCCGGCGCGGCGCCGGCCCGCCCCGGGCCGGCGCCGCGGATCCGCCCGGCCCGGGCCGGCGGGCTGCCCACGCCCCGGCGCGTCGGCGGTGTCGCCCGTCACGGCGGACCTGCATGGCAGAGTGGCGGGGTGACCTCCCCCGCCGCCCGCCGGACGCTGCGCCCTCCGGCCGGCTACCGACTCGCCGCGTCGGTCCGCGGGCTCACCTTCAGCCCGTACGACCCATGTGCCCGGGTCGCCGCCGGCACCTTCTGGTGGGCCACCCGCACCCCGGCCGGACCGGCCACCCTCGCGCTGCGCCCCGCCGCTGGCGAACTGGTCGCCGAGGGGTACGGCCCGGGCGCCGAGCAGGTGGTCGAACGGGCCGACGCGGTGGCCGGGCTCCGCGACGACCTCACCGGCTTCGCCGAGCTCGCGGCGGCGCACCCGCTGGTGGCCCGGCTGGCCCGGGAGCACCACGGGCTGCGGATGCCGACCACCGGGCAGGTCTTCCCCCGGGTGTTGCGGGCCGTGCTGGAACAGAAGGTCACCGGCAAGGAGGCGTACCGGGCGTACGCGGCGACCGTCCGGCACTTCCGGGAGCCGGCACCCGGGCCGCTGCAACCGCTGCTGCTGCCGCCCACCGCGGCGGCCGTGGCGGCCACCCCGTACTGGGCCTTCCATCCGTTCGGCGTGGAGCAGCGCCGGGCCGACACGCTGCGCCGCGCGGCCGCCGTCGCGGACCGGCTGGAACGCTGCGCCGACACCACCGAGGCCACCCGCCGGCTCACCGCGATCCCCGGCATCGGCCCGTGGACCGCCGCCGAGGTGGTCCGGATCGCGTACGGCGACCCGGACGCGGTCAGCGTCGGCGACTACCACATCCCCAACACAGTGGCCTGGGCCCTCGCCGGCGAACCGCGCGGCGACGACGCCCGGATGCTCGACCTGCTGGAGCCGTTCCGGGGCCACCGCGGCCGGGTCTGCCTGCTCCTGGAGGCCGCCGGCATCCAGGCGCCGCGGTACGGTCCCCGGGCGACGATCCGCTCGTTCGCGCGCTACTGAGCCGCGCAGAGCCGACGCTTCGCGCGCTACTGAGTCGCGCAGAGCCGACGCAGCGTGCGCCCCAGCCACCAGGCGTACGCCCGCTGGACGGCCCGGGCGACCGGCCCGGCCGCACGCACGTACCACCCGGCCGGACGGCTGAACGCGGTCACCTCGAAGAAGACGCCGTCGGCCGCCCGCCGCACCAGGAACGCCTCCTCGCCGACCTCGGGATGCCCGGACAGCGTGCCGTAGGCGAATCCGGCCCGGTCCGGCTCGTCCACCGCCCAGACCACCTCGGTGGGGCCCCAGATCCGCAGCGGCCCGACGCCGAGCCCCGGCGTGACCCGCACGCCCGCGTCCGCGCGCGGCGCCCCGGTGCGCATCGCCACCCCCGCCGCCCGGTGCAGCCGCCAGCCGAGCACCGCGTCCGCCGCCGTCGGGAAGCAGCCGTCCGGCAGCCGGACCCGGTGGCGCAGGTGGTGGTAGCCGGCCGGCAGGCGTCCGTCGCGGGTCGCCCCCACCTCGGGGTACGTCAGCTCGGGCACGGCGGCCGCCTTTCGGGGTGCGGGACACCGCCAGCGTACGGCCGGGCCGGGTGACCGCCGTTCGCCGGCCGGCGGTCGCTACGCGGCCTCGCGGAGGTCGGCCAGACCGACCGGGGCGTGCCGCCGGAGCAGCTCCTCCAGCTCGGCCACCGAGGCCACCTCGCCGACGACGTTGGCGCCGCCGCCGTGCTCGGGACGGTAGCGGTGCACCAGCCGGTAGCGGTACCGCCCGCGGATCAGCTCCACGCTCACCCGCCAGCGCCCGCAGCACCCGCAGATCCACTCCGGCACGCCGCGAACGGTAGCGCTGACCTGCGGTTTCGCCATCCGGTCGGGGGTGACGAAGGGGTCGCGGCCGGGACACGCCGCCCGGCACCGCCGGTGATCCGCCTCACGACCGTCGGTGGCGTCTGATTGACTGGTCGCCGTGGACCTGCCGATCAATCCGCCGGTCGAGCCGATGCTGGCCAAGAGCGTGCCCCAACTCCCCACCGCCCCCGGGATGACGTACGAGCCGAAGTGGGACGGATTCCGCTGCATCATCTTCCGCGACGGCGACGAGGTCGAGCTGGCCAGCCGGGGCGGCAAGACGATGACCCGCTACTTCCCGGAGGTGGTCGAACAGGCGCGCCGTCAGCTCCCGCCGAGGTGCGCGGTCGACGGCGAGCTGATCGTGATCCGCCGGGACGGACCCGGCGGCCAGCCGAGGCTCGACTTCGAGCTGCTCGCCCAGCGGATCCACCCGGCCGCCTCCCGGGTGAAGCTGCTCGCCGAGACCACCCCGGCCGACTTCGTCGCCTTCGACCTGCTCGCCCTCGACGACGAGCTGCTCACCGCCCAGCCCTACCCGCAGCGCCGGGCCCGGCTGGAGCAGGCGCTGGCGACGGTCCGCCCGCCGGTGCACGTCACCCAGGTGACCACCGATCCGGAGACGGCCCGACGCTGGTTCGAGGTGTTCGAGGGGGCCGGGCTGGACGGCCTGATCGTCAAGCCGGCCGACCTGCCGTACGAGCCGGGCAAGCGGCTGATGTTCAAGGTCAAGCACGCTCGCACCGCCGACGTGGTGGTGGCCGGCTTCCGCTGGCACAAGTCCGGCCCGGTGGTCGGCTCGCTGCTGCTCGGCCTCTACGACGACGCCGGCGTGCTGCACCACATCGGGGTCAGCTCCTCGTTCACCGCGGCCCGCCGCAAGGAGCTGCTGGCGGAGCTGGAGCCGTACCGCGACGTGGACGGTGACCACCCGTGGGTGCACGGCGACCACGAGCGGGGGCAGCGCATCCCGGGCGGGGTGAGCCGGTGGACCGGCACCCGCAACCTCGAGTGGGAGCCGCTGCGCCCGGAGCTGGTCGCCGAGGTCGGCTACGACGCGATGGAGGGCGAGCGGCTGCGGCACACCGCCCAGTTCGTCCGCTGGCGCCCCGACCGGGACCCCCGCTCCTGCACGTACGACCAGCTGGAGCGCCCGATCCGCTACGACGTGGACCAGGTGCTGCGCGGGGATCCGGCGGTGACCGTCGGTGGCGCGCGCGGCCGGGCATAGCGTGGCCGTCGACACGATCATGGAAGGCTCCGACGTGACCCGCTTCTCCGACCGGATCCGCCGGGTGCGGCCCGCCCTGGCCGGGTTCGCCGCCGCGGTGCTGCTCACCGCCGGCTGCACCCTGCCGGCGATCGCCCCGCGGACCGAGGGCCGGGGCGAGGCGGCCGCCCCGGGCACCACCCCGACCTGGCGTGCCTGTCCGGAGGTCCCCGACGAGCTGGTCGGCCGGGGCGCGCCGGGCATGCGCTACGAGTGCGCCCGGATCGCCGTACGCCGGAACTGGGGCGCCGGCGCGGCGACGGGCGCGACGGCCGGGCCCGGCACCGGGGAGACCTTCGAGATCGCGCTGATCCGGATCCGGTCGAACCGGCAGCACGACCGGATCGGGTCGCTGCTGGTCAACCCCGGCGGTCCGGGCGCCTCCGGGGTGGACACCGCCGTCTACCTCTCGTTCGGCTCGGGGTTCGGCGGGCTGCCGGCCGCGGTTACCGACCGCTTCGACATCGTCGGGTTCGACCCGCGCGGGGTGGCCCGGTCCAGCCCGGTGAAGTGCATCCCGGACGCCGACCTGGACGCCAGCTTCGGCTACGACCCCGATCCGGAGAGCCAGGCGTCGTTCGACGGCTTCGTCGACCTCAACAAGCGGGTCGGGCAGCGGTGCGGCGCCAAGTACGGCGACCAGCTCCCGCTCTACGGCACCGAGCAGGCCGCCCGGGACATGGACGCGGTGCGCGCGGCGGTCGGCGACGAGAAGCTCACCTACCTCGGCTACTCGTACGGCACCCTGCTCGGCGCGGTGTACGCACAGCTCTACCCGCAGCGGGTACGGGCCCTGGTCCTCGACGGCGCGGTGGACCCGCAGCAGAAGCTGATCGCCGGGTCGGAGAGCCAGGCGAAGGGCTTCGAGCGGGCCTTCGACAACTTCGACCGGTGGTGCGCGGCGAACGCCGGCCGCTGCCCGATCGCGCCGGACGCCCGGGGCGCGGTCACCGCCGCCATCGACAAGGCCAGGGTCTCCCCGGTACGCGGCAAGGACGGCCGGGAGGCCACCGCGGGCTGGGTGTTCTACGCGGTCATCTCCTCCCTCTACACCGAGTCGGGCTGGCAGGAGCTGGCCCGGGCGATCGACTCGCTGCAGGGCGGCGACCCGACCGGGGTGTTCAAGCTCGCCGACGCGTACGCCGGCCGTGAGGAGGACGGGCACTACACCAACCTCTTCGACGCGAACATGGCGGTGAACTGCGCGGACGAGACGGAGAAGCCGACCCGCGAGCAGATCCGACAGCTCCAGTCGCAGTGGCGGCAGAAGTACCCGCTCTTCGGTCCGTCGCTGGCCGTGGGGATGCTCGGCTGCGTTCAGTGGCCGGGCGGGCGGGACCCGTACCCGACCGGCAAGGCGGTCGGCGCGCCACCGATCGTGGTGGTCGGCACCACCGGCGACCCGGCAACCCCCTACGAGCAGACCGCCGCGCTGGCCTCGATGCTGGGCGTCGGGCGGGTGCTCACGTGGGAGGGTGAGGGGCACACCGCGTACCCGCAGACCGCCTGCGTGACCGCGGCCGTCGACGCGTACCTGATCTCGCTCACCGCCCCCCGGGAAGGGTTGCGCTGCCCCGCCCGGTGACGGTGCGCCGGCCGGCGGGGGCGTCCCACTGAGGGTCAGCGCCGCCGGCGAGGCCGGCCCGGCCGGGTGGACCGCTCCCAGACCGGGACCGCGCTGCCCGGCGCGTTCAGCGGTTCGGGGCGGGGCGACTCGGGCACCTCGATGCCCTGCCGGGCGGCCATCTCCTCCACCAGCGCCCGCAGCCGGCGCACGTCGGCCTTCAGCTCCTCCTGCTCGGCGTGCTCGAAGGCGTCGTCGTCGACGATCAGCCGGCTGGCGAAGTGCGCGGTGATCAGCGGGATGACCAGGAGGACCATGGTGGAGATGAGCAACGCGGCGAGGAACCGCCCCGCGAAGGTGGTCGGCGAGATGTCGCCGTACCCGACGGTGGAGGCGGTCACCACCGCCCACCAGACCGAGTCCGCGGCGTTCTTGTGCTCCACCTGGCTGTAGATGACGCCCGCCACCACGATCATCAGCAGGTACGAGGCGATCAGCGTGCGGGGCGAGTTGGCGAACCAGACGAGACCCCGGTAGATCCACCGGAACGGCAGCAGGACGTCCATGGCCGACATGCTGCCGGGTGCCGGCAACCCACGCCGGCACATCGTCGGACGCCACTGTGTCAGGCTGCCGGCATGACCGACGTGATCTTCCGGGAGGCGGTCCGGGCGGACCTGCCTGCCGTCATCGCCCTGCTCGCCGACGACGTGCTGGGCAAGGCCCGCGACTTCACCGAGGTGGACGCGGCGTACGAGAAGGCGTTCGCGGACATCGACGCCGACCCGCGCAACCACCTGGTGGTCGCGGAGGCCGCGGGTGAGCTGGTCGGCTGCATGCAGATCACGTACATCCCGGGGCTGGGCCGGCACGGCGCCGAACGGTCGCTGATCGAGTCGGTCCGGGTCCGCTCCGACCTGCGCGGCCGAGGCCTGGGCCGGGAGATGATGACCTGGGCGATCGACCGGGCCCGCGAGCGGGGCTGCGCGCTGGTGCAACTCACCACCGACAAGACGCGCGCCGACGCGCACCGCTTCTACCGCAACCTCGGCTTCGTGGCCAGCCACGAAGGGATGAAGCTGGCCCTCTGACGCGGTCTCCCCCGTCATGGGGAGCCGATTCCCCGGCGGGCGGGACGGCCGCCGCCGGCCCGGTGCGGAGGCTGACGGGGCAGCCCACCGAACGGAGTCCGCATGACCACCGCCGTCGCACCGACCGTCGCCCATCCCCGGGACGGCCGTCCCGCGCCCGCCTGGGCGGTCCGCGTCGCGCACCTCATCCCGCTGCTCACCCTTCCCTCCGGCCTGTGGCGGATCGCCCTGGTCGCCGGGGTGCCGCTCGGCCTGTCCGAGCACAGCGCGTCGCTCCGCCCCGGGCTCGGCGAGCGCGTCTACATCGTCTCGCTGAGCCTGGTGGCGGAGGCACTGGCGCTGCTCGCGCTCGGCCTGGTCCGCCCGTGGGGTGAGGTTTTCCCCCGCCGGCTGCCACTGCTGGGCGGGCGCCGGGTGCCGCCGTCGTTCGCGGTCACCGTCGCCACCGCCGGCGCCGTCGCGCTCATCCTGATCTGGGGGTACGCCGCCTGGGGCGGCGCCGTCCGGGGCGGCGATCTGGGCTTCACGCCGTCCGGCCTCGTCCTCCTGCTGGCCTGCTACTCGCCCCTGCTCCTCTGGGGCCCCCTCCTCCTGGTGCTCACCCTCGCCTACCACCGCCGCCGCTGCCGCGACTGATCGCTCCCCCGCCGTCGATCATGAGGTCGGGGTCACGTCACCTCATGATCGACGAGGCGGGGGGATCAGTCGACCAGGTGGCCGTCGCGGAGAGTGAGGGTGCGGTCGGCCATCTCGATGAGGGCGGGGTCGTGGGTGGCCACCAGGGCGGTCATGCCCCGGGCGTGCACCACGGCCCGGAGCAGGTCCATGATGGAGCGGCCGGTCTCCGAGTCGAGCTGGCCGGTCGGCTCGTCGGCGATCAGCAGGTCCGGCTCGTTCGCCAGGGCCCGGGCCACCGCCACCCGCTGCTGCTGCCCGCCGGAGAGCTCGTACGGGCGCTGCGCGGCGTGCCCGCCCAGCCCGACCAGCTCCAGCAGCACGGCCACCCGCTGCTCCCGCTCCGCGGCCGGCACCTTGGCCAGCCGCAGCGGCACCCCGACGTTCTCCGCCGCCGACAGGATCGGCACGAGACCGAAGGTCTGGAAGACGAACCCGACGGTGCCGCGGCGCAGCGCGAGCAGCTCCCGCTCGCTCGCGGCGGTCACGTCGTGCCCGGCCACCCGGACCCGGCCGGTGTCCGGCCGGTCCAGCCCGCCGACGAGGTTGAGCAGGGTGGTCTTGCCGGCGCCCGAGCGACCCCGGACGACGACCAGCTCGCCCCGGCCGGCGGCGAAGGAGACGTCCCGCACGGCGTGCACGGCGTGCTCGCCCTTGCCGAAGGTGCGGCTCACCCGCTCGACCCGGACCACCGCCTCGGTGGTGACGACCCGGGTCGGCGCCACGGACAGCTGCTCGGTCATGACTCACTCTCCTCGGCGTGCGCCCGGTCGCCGGGCCGCACCTCGACATGTTCGGGTTCCAGGTTGAGCCGGACCCGGTCGCGCAGGGACAGGGCGTCCACGAAGGACGCCGGCAGCTGCATCCGACCGGTCCGGTCGAGCACCGCGTACTCCTCGCTGACCAGCTCGGTGCTGCCGTCGGCCCCGACCCGGGCGGTGCGGCGTACCTCGGAGGAGGTCCGGCCGTCGCGGATGGCGACGGTCCGGCGGACCTGGCCCGCCACGGCGGGGTCGTGGGTGACCACCACGATGGTGACGCCCAGCTCGGCGTTGATGGTCCGCAGCGCGGCGAAGACCTCGGCGCCGGTCGCCTCGTCCAGCTCGCCGGTCGGCTCGTCGGCGAAGAGCACCTCCGGGTCGTTGGCCACCGCCACGGCCACCGCGCAGCGCTGCTGCTCGCCGCCGCTCATCTGGCCGGGCTTCCGGTCCGCGCAGTAGCCGACTCCAACCAGGTCGAGCAGCTGCCGGGCCCGGTCCCGCCGCGCCCGGCGGGACCGCCCGCCGGCGAGTTTCATCGGCAGCTCCACGTTCTCCAGCGCGGTCAGGTACGGCAGCAGGTTCCGGCCGGTCTGCTGCCAGACGAAGCCGACCACCTGGCGGCGGTAGGCGAGCCGGCGCCGGTTCGACAGGGCGAGCAGGTCGTAATCGGCGACCCGGGCGATGCCGGCGGTGGGGGTGTCCAGCCCGGAGAGAATGTTCAGCAGGGTCGACTTGCCGGACCCGGAGGCGCCGACGATCGCCACCAGCTCGCCCCGGTCGATGACCAGGTCGAGGCCCTGGAGGGCGACCACCTCCACCCCCTCGGTCTTGAAGATGCGGACCAGGCCGTCGCAGACGATGTGCCCGCGCAACCGGTCCCGGCCACCGGCCCGTTCGGCCGCGCGCTGCGCGGCGCGCTGCTGCAGGGCGGCCAGGTCCGGCACGGCGGACACCTCGGCGATCGCTGTCATCTCAGCTCTCCTCTCCGAGCCGGAGCACCTCGCCGAGGCGCATCCGGCGGTTGTTCAGGGCCTCGACGGCGACCGCGAAGCCGAGGGCCACCAGGGCGAGGCCCAGCACACCGGCCACCAGACCGGGTTCGAAACGCACCTGCACCGCCACTCCACCGGTGAACGCGGGCAGGCCGAGCACCGGGGTGAGCAGCACCGGCAGCAGCGCGCCGACCACCGCCCCGGTGAGCACCGAGACCAGCACCAGCGGGGTCAGCTCGACCAGCAGCAGCCCGCGCCACTGCCGCCGGGACAGCCCCATGGTGCGCAGCCGGGACAGCACCTGACCCCGGCTGCGCGCCCCGGCGAGCACCGCGAACGCGAGCGCGAGCAGGCCCAGCGCACCGCCGCCGACCGCGCCGATGCTGAAGCCGAACACCAGCAGCCCGTTCACCCCGCTGCCGCCCAGCTCGGCGCGGACCGCCGACCGGGTGAGCACCTCCGGTGCCCGGGGCGGCTCGCCGCCGGTCACCCCTCCGATGCGCTGGTAGCGCCGCTGCCCCTCGTCGACCACCCCGGCCACCCCGGCCGGGTCGACCCGGTCCCCGGCCAGCACGAAGCCGGTGGGGGCGAGCTGGTGCGGGGCGTCCGCCGGCAGCGTCGGCCAGGGCAGCACCACGAACCGCGTGACGCTCCGGTCGAGCAGCGGGAACTCCTCGACGGTGGCGTCCGTCCGCACCGGCAGCCGGTTGCCCTGCACGTCCAGCCAGGCGGGCCGGCGCCCGTCCCGATCGGCCAGCCCGGCATCGGCGAACTCCTCGGCGAGCGCCGGGGAGACCAGCGCGGGCAGCGGCGTGCTGCCGTCGGCGGTGACGCGCAGCGGGTCGGGGACGGTCACCGGGACGCCCGCGGCGCGGGCCACCTCGGCGAAGCGGGCGCCGTCGACCAGCAGCACCCGGGTGTCGCCGACGCCGCCGAACCGGCCGGCCTGATCGACGTACGGGCGCACGCCCGTCACCAGCAGCAGCGGGGCCACCGCGCGCACCCCGGGCAGCGCGGCCAGCGCCTCCGTGGTGTCCGGGGCGAACCGTTCGCCGTTGACCAGGACGTCGCCGGGCACGGCCCGGACGGCCGCGCGGTCCCGGCCGGTCTCGATGCCGGCGGCCACCACCCCGCAGAACGCGGCGGTGGCGACGGCCAGCACGACCACGACCAGCGGGCCGGTGGCGGCGGCCCGGCCGGCGCGGGCGGTGCCGAGGAACGCGACGCTGCCCCGGGCCCGCGCGGCGGCCCGGCTGAGCAGCCGCAGCGGCCACGGGTACGCCCGCAGCGCGACCAGCGCCGCGGCGACCGCCAGCAGCACCGGCACCGACACCAGCAGCGGGTCCACCGTCCCGTCGAGGGTGAGCCCCCGCCGCCGCAGCAGGAACGCCCCGAGCACGGCCACCCCGAGCACGGTCACCTCGACGGTGAGCCGGACGGCGGTGGAGCGGGCGCCGACCAGGTCGGCCCGCCCGCCGCCGCCCCGCCCGGCGGTGAGCGCGGTAGCCGGCGGCAGCAGCGTGGCCAGCACCCCGGCGAGCAGCACCCAGTGCAGCTCCGCGCCCTCCCCCGGCAGCAGCCCGCCGAGCAGCCAGCCGGCGCCCGCCGCGAGGGGCAGCACCAGCGCCGACTCGGCGAGCCCGCGGCGCAGCACCGCGCCGGTCGAGCCGCCCCGGGCGCGGATCAGCACATATTCGGTGCGGCGCCGGCGGGCCGCGAGCCGGGCGGCGAGCAGGGTCAGGCCGGCCAGGGTGGCGAGCAGCCCGGCGGCGATGACGGCGAGCAGCGTACGGGCGGCGGCGAGTGACTCGGCGAAGCGCCGCAGCGGGATGTCGACGCCCTGGGTGAAGGCCAGCCCCGCCGGACGGGTCCGGTCCAGCACGGCCAGCCCCTCGACCATCGGCTGCAGGTCCCCGGGGGCGACCCGGTCCGGGGCGATCCGATAGCGCCACGAGAAGCCGACCGGCCAGCCGGCGGACGCCATCGCGCCGAAGCCGGGCGCGGCCGTCGCACCGACGAGGAGGGTCGGCTGGCCGTCCTTCACCGGCGGGGTGAGCCGGAGCATCGAGGGGAGGGCGTCCCAGATCCCGTCCCGCGGGTCGACCGGCCGGAACACCCCGACCAAAGCGAGCTTCTGCCGCAGCATGGGCTTGCCGTCGGGGTCCAGGATGGCGAGCTGGAACCGGCTGCCGGCGTGCAGCCCGAGCCGACCGGCGACGGTGTCGGCGAGCGCCAGCTCGACCGCCCCGTCCCCGGTGACGCCCGCCTCGGGCCACCGGCCCTCGACCATGGTGACCGCGTCCTGGATGCCGCTCATGAACCGCAGGCTCAGGTCCAGCAGCCCCTGGTCGGCCCGCAGATCGGGTCCGGTCATCCGGCCGAAGAGGGTTCGGGCGGCGTACCAGCGCTCGCCGACGGCCTGCCGGACGGCGGGCGGCATCCGCTCCTGGAGCGAGTCGAGCTCGCCCGCCCGGGCGGTGGCCGCGCCGGCGCCGCCGCCCCGGAGCGGCGCGTCCTCGGCGGTGTACGTGAGGTCGCGGCGGGCGACCGGCTGGGCGGCCAGGTACTCGCGCAGCCCCTGCCCGGTGAGGCGGTCGGCGACCCGGGGCACCCCCGTGATCAGCAGCGCGGTCACCAGGGTCAGCACGGCCAGCAGCAGGAACTGCCCCCCGTACGCCCGGACCCGTCGCACGGCCGCGAACAGGCTCATCGTTCTCCCCCGATCCGGAGCTGCACGGCGGCCACCCGCTGGCGGAGGCCGGTGGTGATGACGGCGCTGAACAGCAGGGCGACCGCCAGCAACCCGAGCGCGGTCGCCCCGACCGGTGTCCAGGGCAGCGTGAAGGCCGCATCGGGCACCGGCCGCCCGGCGGCCTGGGTGAGGATCACCAGCGGCACCATGGTGGCCGCGACCCCCGCCCCGACCAGCAGCCCGACGCCGACCCCGATGCCGGCCAGGAAGGCCTGCTCGGCGAGGAGCGCCCGGGCCAGCAGGCGGGTGTTCGCGCCCAGCGTGTGCAGCACGGCGAACTCGGTCATCCGGTGCCGGGCGGTCGCCCAGACGTCCACCGCCAGGCCGACCAGGGCGAGCAGCACCGCGCCGACGGCCGCGGCGAGCAGGCCGGTCCGCGCACCCCGCCAGTACGGGTCCCGGGCGGCCTCCGCCGCCACCTGGCGCCGGTCGAGCAGGGTGGTCCCGGGCAGCTCGGCGAGCGCGGCCGCCGCCGCGCCGTGCCCGGCGTCGTCCGTGCCCAGCCACCATTCGGCCTGCGGGCGGACGGTGCCCTGCTGGCGGAGCAGGAGGTTGGTGGCGGCGGGCAGGTCCAGCAGCACCCCGTCGCCGGTGGTACCGGGCACGGCCTTGACCTGCCCGACCACCTTCACCTTCAGGGTGACCCCGGACAGTGCGAGGGGAACCTCGTCACCGGTGTGCGCGTTCAGCGCGGCCGCGACGCCGGGTGTGACGAGGGCCGGCACGGGTGGGTCGTCCCCGGCGGGCACCACGGCGAACCGGGCCGCGGGCTGGCGGGCGTACACGAGCAGGCCGTCCGGCAGGTCGATCCGCTGGGTGACGTCGACGGTGGTCCCGGCAACCGTGGCCGGCAAACCCGGTCCTTCCTGGGCGTCGACGATCCGCCAGTCGCCGTCGAGCGGCAGCGGCAGCGCGGCGCCGGCGGCGTCGGCGAGCCGGAGCCCGTCGATCCGCAGCCGGTAGCTGACCCCGACCGCCGCGCCGCCGTCGGCCTCGAACCCGGCCAGCCGCAGCGGGACGCCGCCGGTCCCGGGCAGCGGCACCGAGAAGGACACCGGCCGGCCGGCCCCGCCGCCCACCGCCAGCGGCAGCCGCCAGGCGGTGCCGCCGTCGGTGGTGAGCAGCGCGGACACGAACACCTGCGGTGACGTGTACGGCGAGTCGACCGGGGTGCGGACGGTGCCGGAGAGGGTGTGCGCGCCGGCCGGGAGGGCCACCCCGGCGGGGGCGGCCCGCCCGGTGTCCAGCCGGCCGAGCAGCGCGTCGCTGGCTTCCCCGCCGTCGGCGTCGTCGAGCCGCAGCCCGCCGGCGGCGGCCGTGTCGAGGCTCACCACAGTGGCCGGCCGGGCGTCGCGGCCCAGCCGGACCTCGTCCCGCCAGGCCGCCAGCACCCGATTGACTCCGGGTACGGCGGCCAGCCCGGCCGCGCGGTCGGCGGGGGCGGCACCGTTCCGTTCCACCAGTCGCAGGTCGGCGCCGACGATGTGCTGGGCCTGGTCCCGCTGCGACCGTTCCCAGGAGGCGACCAGCGACCAGGCGAGGGTGCTGCCGCCCACGGCGAGGGCGAGCAGCAGCACCGGACCGGCGTGCGGTCGGCGCCCCGCCTGCCACATGCCGAACATGGTGGCCGTCCAGGGCCGCCGGTCGACGAAACGCTCGGCGAACCGGGTCGCCGGGGGCAGCAGCCGCAGCGCGATGACCGCCCCGGCCAGCACGCCGAGGGTGGGCGCGGCGGCGAGCAGCGGGTCGATGCCGAGCCGCCCGCCGGCCCCGGCGAGGGGCGAGGAGTACTGCCGCAGCTGGGTCCAGGCGAGCACGGCCAGCGCGACGAGGGCCAGGTCGACGCTGGCCCGCTGGGCGGCCGCGCCCCGGGTCGGGCGGGACCGGGCCGCCATGTCGGCGACGTAGGTGCCGGCCCGGCGCAGCGCCGGCACGACCATGGCGAGCAGGCAGCCGATCGCGGCGGCGACGGCGACGGTCCAGACCTGGGCGATCCCGCCGCCGGCCAGCCCCAGGTCGGCGCCGAGCCGGTGCACGGCCTGCCCGGTCAGCGGCGGGGCGAGCAGCAGTGCCGGGGCCACCACCAGGGTCGCCTCCCGTACGGCGAGACCGGCGAGCTGGCCCCGGGCGGCGCCCCGCGCGCGCAGCAGCGCGGTCTGCGCCCGCCGGTCCTCGTTGAGCAGCGCGGCGACCAGCACCAGCGCGTACCCGCCGAGGACCACGATCAGCAGCAGCGGGGTGAGCAGCGCGGACCGGCCGACCAGGTCGGCTCGGCCGAGCCGGTCGATGAGCCGGTCCAGGTTGCTGACGGTCTGGGCGGAGGAGCCGAGGCCGGTGGCCTCGGGGAGCTTGTCGGCGACGGTGGCGAGGGCGTCGGTGACCCCGGTCAGCCGGCTCGGCGCGACCACGGCCAGGTCGGGGGCGACCAGCCAGGCGGCCGACGTGGAGCCGGGAAAGGTGCGGGCGAAGTCGGCCGGGTCCAGCACGAACGGCCCGTACGAGGTGACCGCCCCGGTGCCCTTGCTGTCGCCCACGCCCGGGGCGAGCCGCCAGTACGCGTCGCCGGGGTCGAGGGGCCGCCAGGTGCCGGCGACCACCACCGCGCCGGCCTTCTCGGCGCTGCGGTCGTAGAGCGGCACCCGGTCGCCGATCCGCAGCCCGAGCTGTCCGGCGATCTTCTCCGGCAGGGTGACCTGCAACGGCGTCGCCCCGGGCGTCGGCCACGACCCGGCGGTGAGCTGGGCGTGCGCGGTCAGGTCGGTCAGCGTCGCGAGGTTGGCGAACATCGGGTCGTCGCCGATCCGGGCGGCGCCGAGGTCGCCGGTGAGCTCGCGCCCGGTGCCGTAGCGGGCGGCGGCGACGGTGGCCGGCACGCCGCCCAGACCGTCGGCGAACTGCGCGCGCACCGCGCGGTCGCGATCGGCGTACGCGGCGGCGTCCCCGCCGCCGGAGCCGCTGACCAGCAGGCTGCGCTCCTCGGCCGGGGCGGCGCCGAGCACCGCGCGCTGGCCGGCCTCCACCGCCCGGCGGTTGTAGTCGGAGAGCCCGGTCACCAGCGCGACCGCGACCAGGGCCGCGACCGCGGCGGCGAGCAGCAGCCCGCGCGCCTCGACGGCCCGTCTCCACACCAGCTTCATCCGACGCCCTCCCCTGGCCCCCGTCGGGCCGACGACCAGGGAGACCGGTCAGGGGCCGGGAAAGGTTCGCGCGCGTTACGTGATCGTTATCAGTCCCGAACTGCCCGAGGCGCGGGCGCACCTGGCCCGGGACGAGAAGCACGAGGCGATCGCCGCGTACCGCCAGGTCAGTCCCGCGGCCGGTCCCGGTCCTTGGAGGGCTGCACCCGCTTCGGCTCACCCGGCATCTTCGGGTACTCCGGCGGATACGGCAGGTCGCCCTGCCCGGCGGCGGCGTCCCGCTCGGCCCACTCCAGCAGCGGGCTGATGTCCCACGGACTGTCGTCGATGCCGGCGTGCGGGTCGCCCCGCTCGGCGAACCGGGCCGGCACGGTGCCCAGGTGGAAGTCGTCCGGGTCCACCTCGGTCAGCTCGGCCCAGTCGACCGGGGTGGAGACGGTGGCCTTCGGGTTGGCCCGCAGCGAGTACGCGCAGGCGATGGTCCGGTCCCGGGCCATCTGGTTGAAGTCGACGAAGACGCGGCTGCCCCGCTCCTCCTTCCACCAGGCGGTGGTGACCAGGTCGGGACGGCGGCGTGCCAACTCCCGGGCCAGCGCGATGGTGGCCCGGCGCACCTCGACGAAGGTCCACCGCGGGTGGATGCGCAGATAGACGTGGACGCCCCGACCGCCGGAGGTCTTCGGCCAACCGGTCGCGCCCAGTTCGTCCAGCAGGGCCCGCAGCTCCCCGGCTGCGGTGACCGCGTGGGTGAAGTCGGTGCCGGGCTGCGGATCGAGGTCGATCCGCAGCTCGTCGGGGCGGTCGACGTCGGCGGCGCGGACCGGCCACGGGTGGTACACCACGGTGCCCATCTGCGCGGCCCAGGCCACGTGCGCCAGGTCGGCCGGGCACAGCTCGGCGGCCTTGCGGCTGCTGGGGAAGCTGATCTCCGCGGTCCGGATCCACGGAGGTACGCCCCGGGCGGGCACCCGCTTCTGGAAGAACATCTCCCCCTCGATGCCCTCGGGGAAGCGCTGCAACGTGGTGGGCCGGTCACGCAGGGCGCGCATGATCCCGTCGCCGACCGACAGGTAGTAGTGGAAGACGTCCGCCTTGGTGAAGCCGCGCTGCGGGAAGATCACCCGGTCCGGGCTGCTCAGCCGGACGGTGTGCCCGGCGACCTCGATCTCCTCGACTGCTGCCTTGCTGCCAGCCATTCGGCGACCATATGCGATGGCACCGACGCTCGACGTACCGTTGACCGGTGAGTCTTTCCGAGAGCGAACTGCCCCGTACCGAGGAAGAGTGGCGGGTCCGGCTGAGCCCCGAGGAGTTCCGGGTGCTCCGCGAGGCCGGCACCGAGCGGCCGTGGACCGGCGAGTACGTCGAGACCAAGACCCCCGGCGTCTACCACTGCCGGGCCTGCGGGGCGGAACTGTTCCGCAGCGAGGACAAGTTCGACTCGCACTGCGGCTGGCCGAGCTTCGACGACGCGATCCCGGGCGCGGTGAAGGAGATCTCCGACAACACCCTCGGCATGCGGCGTACGGAGATCCGCTGCGCCCGCTGCGACAGCCACCTGGGGCACGTCTTCGAGGGCGAGGGCTTCACCCCTAAGGACATCCGGCACTGCGTGAACTCGATCTCCGTCCGGCTGGAGCCGACGCAGGGCTGACGCGCGGCCCGGCGTCACCCCCGGGTGACGCCGGGCGGTCAGAGCCGCAGCCGGCTGCCCTGCTCGTCGATCGCGTCGGCGGAGTCGTCGTCCAGCCACACCCCGCCGGTGGCCAGGTAGCGGAACCGGTACTCGCCCGGGCCGAGCCGCACGGTCACCGTCCGGGTGCCGTCCCGGCGGGCCACCAGCTCGTGCCGGCCGGGCTCCCAGTCGTTGAAGCAGCCGACCACGCTCACCGTGCCGGGCGGGGTGTCCCGGGGCAGGCAGAAGGTGACCCGGGTCTGGTTGCCGAAGAGCTTGTTGCGCTTGATCACGGGGTCCTCCGGGGTTCGAGGGCGGTCATCAGGCCCAACGCGCGACACGCCGGGGGCGACTCGCCGTCGAGCCGGATCAGGTTCGCCGGTTTCGGTTGCCCCGGTGTGTCCCCTGCTCGACCCTGGGATGACGGGTCCATTTTCGGGGGGTTTCGCATGGCTACCTGTGAGGTTTGCGGCAACGACTACTGGGGGGCCTTCGAGGTCCGCACGGCCAGCGGGGCGGTGCACACCTTCGACTCCTTCGAGTGCGCCATCCACCGGATGGCACCGATCTGCGAGCACTGCCAGATCAAGATCGCCGGCCACGGCGTCGAGGTCAACGGCCGCTTCTTCTGCTGCGCGCACTGCGCCCGCGCGGTGGAGGGCGCCCAGGGCGCCGAGGTCCGCGACGCGGTCGGCGCCCGCCCGTCCTGACGCCCGCCGGGCGGCGAGGCCGGCCGTAACCGGTCGGTAAGGGTCGAACGGGCTCTCGTCTGATTAGCATCCGGCCATGCCCGCCACCAGATCGACGCTGCTGCCGATCACCCTGACCGCCGTCCTCGCCCTCGCCGGCTGCACCGGGTCGGACCGGACCACCGACGAGGCGGCCCCCGCCGCGCCGACCCCGGCCGCCACCACCCCGGCGTCCGCCGGAACGCCGACCGGCCCGCCCGGTGCCGCCGCCGCCCCGGTGCCCGCCACGCTCGACTTCACCGCGCGCACCATCGACGGCGGGTCGTTCGCCGGGAGCAGCCTCGCCGGCGAGCCGGCGGTGCTGTGGTTCTGGGCGGCCTGGTGCAGCCGCTGCCGCGGCGTCGCCGATGACGTGGCCGCGCTGCGCCGGGACAACGCCGACCGGGTCAACCTGATCGGCGTGGCCGGGCTGGGCAGCGGCGGCGACGCCATGCGCCGGTTCGCCCGGGACACCGGCATCGCAACCTTCCCCAACCTGGCCGACGACGAGGGCGCGGTGTGGCGCCGGTTCGGCGTCACCAGCCAGGAGTGGTACGTGCTGCTCGACTCCACCGGCGCGGTGGTGCACTCCGGGGCGCTGTCCCAGGCGGAACTGCGCCGCCGGGTCGCCGAGCTGGCCTGACATGTCCGAGGCCCCCTACGGTCTGGCCCTCGCCGCCGGACTGCTCGCCGCGGTGAACCCGTGCGGGTTCGCGCTGCTGCCCGCGTACCTGTCGGTGCTGGTGCTGGGCGAGGGCCCGGCGGCCGCCCGCGGACCGCTCGGGCCGGTCGGCCGGGCACTGGCCCTGACCGGCGCGATGACCGCCGGCTTCGTCGCGGTCTTCGGCACGTTCGGCCTGCTCGCCGGGCCGGTCGCGGACGCCGTCGCGCGCCGGCTGCCGTGGGTGTCGGTGCTCATCGGCGCGGCGCTGGTGGCGGCCGGCGGCTGGCTGCTCGCCGGTCGGCAGCTGCCGACCGTCACCCCGCGACCGGCGACCGGTCCCGCGGTCCGGGCCCGGTTCGGCTCGATGGCGCTCTTCGGCGTGGCGTACGCGGTGGCCTCGCTCGGCTGCACGGTCGGGCCGTTCCTCGCCGTGGTGGTGGCCGGCTTCCGGGCCGGCAGCCCCGCAGCCGGGGTCGGCCTCTTCGTGGCGTACGCCCTCGGCATGGGGCTGGCGGTCGGCGCGGCGGCCCTCGCGGTGGCGCTGGTCCGGGAGTCCCTGGTCCGGCGCACCCGGCGGGCCGCGCCGCTGCTCGGCCGGCTGGCCGGTCTGCTGCTGGTGCTCACCGGCGGCTACGTGGCCTGGTACGGCTGGTACGAGGTCCGGCTCTTCGCCGGCGGCGACGCCGACGACCCGCTGATCGCCGCCGCCGGCCGGGTGCAGGGCGCGGTGCGCGACGGGCTGGCCGAGCTGGGTCCGTGGGCCGTCGCCGGCGTCGTCGCCGCCCTGGTCGGGTCGGCCGCCGTCGGCACGCTGGTCCGCCGGCGGCTCGCCACCGCCCGCGCCGACGCCACTCCCGCCCGGGCCAATCGGCGCCGCGAGGTGGACGCGACCTAGCATCGCGGGATGCCCATCGAGTCGCACGTCGCGAGCTTCGCCGAGCTGGACGCCCGCACCTTCCACGACCTGCTCCGGCTGCGCATCGACGTGTTCGTCGTGGAGCAGGCGTGCCCGTACCCCGAGCTGGACGGCCGGGACGTGGAGCCCGGCACCCGGCACCTGTGGCTGACCCGGGACGGTGCGGTGGTGGCGTACCTGCGGATCCTCGCCGACCCGGACGGGGTGGACCGGATCGGCCGGGTCGTGGTCGCGCCGGCCGCCCGCGGCGGCGGCCTGGCCGGCCGGCTGATGACCGAGGCCCTGGCCCTGCTCGGCGACCGGCCGTGCGTGCTGGAGGCGCAGACCCACCTGGTCGACTTCTACGCCGGCCACGGCTTCGCGATCAGCGGCCCCGGGTACGTCGAGGACGGCATCCCGCACACCCCGATGCGCCGCGCCGGGCGGCCGCCGGCCTGAGCAGACCTGTCCCAGCCAAGGGGGGTCCCCGGGTCGGCCCGACGTCAGCTAGCGTGTGCCGGGCTTCCGCGCCGTCCGGCGAGGGCGGGCGGCGTGGCGACACGCCGTGAGGTAACGCCACAGGCGACCGGCGCGCTGTGCCCTCCAGTGGGACCACAGCGGAGGGAACGAGAACGTGAAGTTAACGGGGATCCGGTGGACCAGCCGCAGGGTCGGCATCGCGGCCGCCACGGTGGCCGCCGCGGTGGCCGGCACGGTGAGCCTGATCGCGGTCAGCTACGGCGACGGCGGCGCGCAGTGGGTCGCCGACGGGCCGGTCACCACCGCCCTGCACAACATCGACTTTCCGGCCACCACCGGCCGCGAGGTCACCATCCCGCGCCGGGACACCGACCGCTTCGCCATGGTCGGGGTGACCTGGACCAGCCCGAAGGTCGACTTCCGGGGCACCATCTCCGTCCGCACCCGGGCGGTTGGCGGCGGCTGGTCCGACTGGCAGCCGCTGGAGCTGGAGAACCACCGCGGGCCGGATACGGGCGCCGAGGCCGCCCGGGCCCGCGGCGGCAGCGACCCGCTCTGGGTCGGCCCCTCCGACGGCGTCGAGGTGCGCGCGGCGGCGGCCAGCGGCGACATCAGCGACCGGCTCCCCGCCGGGCTGCGCCTGGAACTGGTCGACCCCGGCCAGCCCAAACGCCGCAAGGTCGGCGCCGCGGGCCGCACGGCGATCCGCCCGGCCGGCCTGCAGCCGGTCGCCGAGGTGCGGGCGCTCGAGCCGACCGCCACCGACCCGGCGCCCACCGACACCGGCACGGCGCCCGCGCCGACCGACACCACCGCGCCCGCGGAGACCACCACCCCGGCGCCCACCGAGACCACCGCGCCGGCCGAGACCACCGCGCCGGCCCCGACCACCAGCACCGCGCCGGCGCCCACCACCAGCGCCCCGCCGACCACCCCGCCGAACCCGGTCCCCACCCCGAAGGTGGTCACCCGCGCCGAGTGGAAGGCCGACGAGTCGATCGTGGATCCCCCGGAGTACGGGACCACGGTGAAGGCGTTCTTCGTCCACCACACCGCCGGCACCAACAACTACAGCTGCGCCGACTCGGCGGCCATCATCCGGGGCATCGAGGTCTACCACGTCAAGAGCAACGGCTGGGGCGACATCGGCTACAACTTCCTCGTCGACAAGTGCGGCGTGGTCTTCGAGGGCCGCAAGGGCGGCATCGACAAGCCGGTGATCGGGGCCCACACCTACGGCTTCAACACCAACAACGCGGCGATCGCGGTGCTCGGGACGTACATCTCCGCGGGCGTGCCCACCGTGGTCCAGGACGCCATCGCGCAGGTGGCGGCCTACAAGCTGGGCCAGTACCGCAACGACCCGTACGGCACCGTCACCCTGGTGTCCGGGACCGAGGGCACCAAGTACCACCTCGGCGAGTCCGTGGTGATGAACCGGATCTCCGGCCACCGGGACGCGGGGGCGACCGAGTGCCCCGGCGACGCGCTCTACAGCCAGCTGCGCGCCATCCGGATCAAGGCCGCCACGATGTCCGGGCTGGCCCTCACCGGGCTCACCGCGACCAAGAACGGCACCACCTACTACACCCGGGGCTCGTTCACCGCCTCCTGGTCGGTGGGCACGCCGGGCGTGCTGATCGACCGGTTCGAGGTGCTGGTGGACGGCGCGGTCGCGGCCACCGCCGCCGGCACCGCCCGGTCGGCCGCGGTCACCGTCGCCCCGGGTACGCACACCCTGGCGATCCGCGGCGTGCACCGGCTCGGGCGGGTGGTCACCACCGCCGCGGTGACCGTCGTCGGCGACACCACCGCACCGGCCTTCTCCCGCGCCCCGGAGCTCTCGCTGCGCACCGGCACGGTCAGCACCAGCGCGGTCCCGGCGACGCTGAGCTGGCGGGCGGCCGACAACACGGCCCTGCGCGCGGCGTACCTCACCGCGCCCAGCTCGGTCACCTTCTCCCCGGGGCGGACGAGCTGGCCGGTGACCGCCAAGCCGGGCGTCGCCACCACCTGGTCGATGCGGGCGACGGACTGGGCCGGCAACTCGGGCACCTCGTCGGCCAGCCGTACGCCGGTGCTGACCGCCGAATCCTCGGCGGTGCGCTCGGGCACCTGGACCACCGCCAGCAGCTCGTCCTACCTGGGCGGCAGGGCGATGACCTCGAAGACGCGGAACGCCTGGCTGAAGTGGACCTTCACCGGCCGGTCGGTGGCCGTCATCGCCAGCCGCAGCACCACCTCCGGCCAGGTCTACGTCTACGTGGACGGCGTCAGGGTCAACACGGTCGACCTGAAGGCCGGCAGCACGGCCCACCGCCAGGCGGTCTGGACGCGAACCTGGAGCGGCAGCGCCTCGCACAGCGTGATGGTCGTGGTGGTCGGCACCTCGGGCCGCCCCCAGGTCACCCTCGACGGCATCGCCGTGGTGCGCTGACCCTCGGACGACGACGGGCCCCGGAGGACTTCCTCCGGGGCCCGTTCACATCGGCGGTCCGGACGCTCGCCGGGCCGCTCCCGGCGCCGCCCGCTGCCGGGTCAGACCAGGCAGGTGACGATGTCGGCGATGGAGCGGCGGCGGCCGGTGTAGAAGGGAATCTCCTCCCGCACGTGCCGGCGGGCCCGGGCGGCCCGCAGGTCGCGCATCAGGTCGACGATCCGGTGCAGCTCGTCGGCCTCGAAGGCGAGCATCCACTCGTAGTCGCCGAGGGCGAACGAGGCCACTGTGTTGGCCCGCACGTCCGGGTAGCCGCGGGCCATCTTTCCGTGCTCGGCCAGCATCTCCCGCCGCTCGGCGTCCGGCAGCAGGTACCACTCGTACGAGCGGACGAACGGGTAGACGCAGAGGTAGGCCCGGGCCTCCTCGCCGGCCAGGAAGGCCGGGATGTGGCTCTTGTTGAACTCGGCCGGCCGGTGCAGCGCCATCTGCGACCAGACCGGGGTGAGCGCCCGCCCCAGCGTGGTCCGCCGGAACCGCAGGTACGCGTCCTGCAGCGCGTCGCTGGACGAGGAGTGCCACCAGATCAGCAGGTCGGCGTCGGCGCGCAGGCCGGCCACGTCGTACGTGCCCCGGATCGTGACATCCTTGCCGGCCAGCTCCTCGAAGAGGGACTCGACCTCGTCGACGACGTTCTCGCGCAGCGACGGGAGGGGGCTGGTCGCCCGGTACACCGACCACATCGTGTAGCGGATGGTCTCGTTGAGCTCCCGCAGCCGGGCCGCGTTGCTCTGTTCGGTCATGATGCCGATCCTCCCAGTGCTGTGATGATCTCTTCGGCTGCCGTCTCGCCGGAGCGGACGCAGACCGGGATGCCGACGCCGTCGTAACCGGCCCCGGCCAGGGCCAGCGTCGGGTGGGCGGCGCGCAGCTCCGCCCGGACCGCCGCCACCCGGGCGAGATGGCCGGGGGTGTACTGCGGCAGGGCGCCGCCCCACCGCTGCACGTGCCGGGCGACCGGGGCGGGCAGCGGGCCGCCCAGCACCTTGGCCAGTTCCCGGTGCACGGTGGCGACCAGGTCGTCGTCGGTGAGCTGGAGGGACGTCTCGTCGCCGTACCGGCCGACCGAGGCGCGGACCAGGGCCAGCCCGTCGGGGCGGCGCAGGTGCCCCCACTTGGTGGAGAAGAAGGTGGACGCCTTGATCAGCAGCCCCTCGGTGGCCGGGACCAGGAAGCCGGAGAGCGCCGGCAGCTCCGGCTCGGGCAGGGCCATGGTGATCAGGGCGACGCTGGCGTAGTCCAGCCCGCCGACGGTGGCCGCCACCTCGGGCGCCGCGCCGGCGAGCAGCCGCGCCGCCGGGCGGGCCGGCACCGCGAGCAGCACCGCGTCGACCTCAAGGTGCTTGGGCTCGCGGGTGGGGCCGACGGTGAGCCGCCACCCGGTCGGCGTCGGCTGCAGGTCCCGGACGGCGGCGTCCCGGCGGATCGTCGCGCCGCTGTACCGCTCCGCGGCGTCGACCAGGGTGCTCAGCCCGCCGGCCAGGGTGCCGAAGACCGGGGCGCCGGGGGCGCGGGGCGCGGCGGCTTGCGCGGCGCGGACCGCCCCGACCAGGGTGTGCTCGACCCGGGCCGCCCGCGCGAGGGCCGGCATGGTGGTGACCAGCGAAAGTTCGTCGGCGCGACCGGCGTAGACGCCGCCGAGCATCGGGTCGACGAGCCGGTCCACCACCTGGTCGCCGAGGCGGTCGCGGACCAGCGCGCCGACCGCCACGTCCTCGTCCGGGCCGAGCAGCGGCCGGCCGGCGTCGCGGTCGGCGTCCCCGGCCGGCTGCGCCACCGCCGTCACCGTGTCCAGGTCCCCCGGTACGCCGACCAGGGTGCCGCCCGGCACCGGGCGCAGCCCGCCGTCGACGACCAGCGCCGCCTGCCCGACCGTCGGGTGCACGATCTTCTCGGCCAGGCCGAGCCGGCGGACCAGGGTCACCGCCCCCGACTCCGCGCCGGTCGGGTCCCGCATGAGGAACGACTCGGCGCCGAACTCGACGGGCTGCCCGGCCAGCTCGCCGGTGCGCAGCTTGCCGCCGAGGCGGCCGGACTGCTCGTACACGGTGACCTCGGTGCCGGCGGGGGCGCGGTCGCGCAACCGGACGGCGGCGGCCAGCCCGGTGATCCCCCCACCGACGATCGCCACCCGCCACGGTCGCGCCACGATCAACTCCTCTGGTCGACCGGCCGCGCGCTGAGCTCGTGCACCAGCGCGACCACCCGGGTCAGCACGTCGGGGTCGGTCTCCGGCAGCACGCCGTGACCGAGGTTGAACACGTGACCGGGGGTGACCCGCCCCTGGTCGAGGATCCGGCGCACCTCGGCCTCCACCACCGGCCAGGGGGCGAGCAGCACGCACGGGTCGAGGTTGCCCTGTACGGCCTTGTCCGGGCCGATCCGGTGGGTCGCCACGTCCAGCGGCGTACGCCAGTCCACGCCGACCACGTCGGCGCCGGCCTCGCCCATCGCGGCGAGCAGCTCGGCGGTGCCCACCCCGAAGTGGATCCGGGGCACGCCGGCGTCGGCCAGCCCGGCGAGCACGTGCGTCGAGTGCGGCAGCACGTAGCGGCGGTAGTCGGCCTCGGACAGCGCGCCGGCCCAGGAGTCGAAGAGCTGCACCGCGGAGACCCCGGCGTCGACCTGGACCCGCAGGAACGACAGCGTCACCTCGGACAGCCGGGCGCAGAGCGCGTGCCAGAGGTCCGGGTCGCCGTACATCAGCGCCTTGGTCTTCGCGTGGGTCCGCGACGGCCCGCCCTCGACCAGGTAGCTGGCCAGGGTGAACGGGGCGCCGGCGAAGCCGATCAGCGGAGTGTCGCCGAGCTCGGCGACGAGCAGCCGGACCGCCTCGTCCACGTAGGACACGTCGTCGCGGGTGATCGGTCGGATCCGGTCGACGTCGGCGGCGGTGCGCACCGGCTCGGCGACCACCGGCCCGGTGCCGGGCACGATGTCCAGGTCGACCCCGGCGGCGGCCACCGGGACCACGATGTCACTGAACAGGATGGCGGCGTCCACCCCGTGCCGGCGGACCGGCTGGAGGGTGATCTCGGCGACCAGTTCGGGGCGGCGGCACGACTCCAGCATCGGTACGTTGGCCCGGATCTCGCGGTACTCGGGCAGCGACCGGCCGGCCTGGCGCATGAACCAGACCGGGGTGTGCGGGGCCGGCTCACGCCGGCAGGCGCGGACGAAGGGCGAGTCGGCCGTCCCGGCGCGGCGGGATTCTCCGTCTCGGGCGGCAGTGCCCGTGGTGTCGGTGGTCATCGCGGCAATCGTGCCACGGGCCCGGGTGGCTCTCCCCGCCACCGTCACCTTTTGTGACCGGCCACCCTCCGCTCCCGGGCGGGCCGTCGCCGCATGATCGTGACCGCCCGCCCGGCGCGCCGTCACGTGCCGCTGGCGGCCGGCGGCATAGGCTGCCGTCATGGCCCCCCCGATCGCGCTCCCGGAAACCTTCGCTCGCGCGGTCGCGGGGTTGCGCTCGGTGACACCCCGGCCGGAGATCGTGCTGGAGGAGGTCGGGGCGCCCCAGCGCCTGGCCCCGTACGCGTTCGCGCTCTCCGCCGCGGTCCTGCGCGAGGGTGACGAGGTGGCCACCGGGCGGCTGATCCTGCTGCACGACCCGGCCGGGCACGAGGCATGGCAGGGCACCCTGCGGCTGGTCACCTACGTTACCGCCGAACTGGAGGTGGACCTGGCCAGCGACCCGCTGCTGCCCGGGGTGGGCTGGACCTGGCTGACCGACGCGCTGGACGCGCAGGACGCCCGGCACCGGGCGATCGGCGGCACGGTCACCCAGACGCTCTCCACCCGGTTCGGCGAGCTGGCCGGTCCGCCCGCCGCCGGGGACATCGAGATCCGCGCCTCCTGGACGCCGCTCGGCGTCGACCTGGCCCCGCACCTGCACGGCTGGTGCACCCTGCTGGCCTCGACGGCGGGGCTGCCGCCGCCCGGCGTGACCGCCCTGCCGACCCGTCGCCCCGCCGGCGCCGCCTGAGCCCGGACAGCGCCCCCGCCGGAACGCGGACGGGCCGCCCCGGGGTGACCGGAGCGGCCCGCGCCGAGCTGGCTCAGAGGTAGTTCTCGGCCTCGTCGCACACCTTGTCCAGGCCCTTGTTGGCCTTGTCGAAGGCTGCCTTGTTGCCGGTCGACGCCGCGGCGATGGCGGTGGTCAGCTTGTCGAGGCAGGTGGCGATGACCTTCTTCTGCCGGGCCTGCTCGTCCCGGTCGTTCTTGGTGCCGGTCAGGTCCTGCTCGGTGTCGGCCAGCTTGTCCCGGACCGTCTGGAGGTCGACCTTCAGCTTGTCGATCTCCTGCTGGTTGGCCGCGATCGTGCCGTCCCGCTGGCTGACCTTCTGCTCGGTCCGGTGCAGCTTGCCGTTGGTGGTGACGTAGAGGCCGGTCATCACGCCGCCGAGGACGAAGAGCAGCCCGGCGACCAGGGCGAGGACCAGCGTGGCGCGCCCCTTGCCGGCGCCCGCCGCAGGCGCCCCGTACGGCGGGACACCCGGGCCGGGTGGGGCGGACATCGGCAGCGGACCGAACCCGGGGCCGGAGACCGGCGGGGCGGACATCGGCGGGGCCGACATCGGCTGCGGGTAGCCCGGCGCGGAGACCGGGGCGGCGCCCGGCACGTACTGGCCGGGGACCGGCGGGGCCGACGCCGGTGGAACGGGCTGCTGGGGCAGGGTGGGCTCGGGCTGGGCCGGGCCGTACTGCTGGGGCGCGGGCTGGCCGCCGTACGGGCTGCCGTACACGGTGCCGCCCGGCGGTTGGGGCGGGTAGCCCTCCGCTCCGGTCGGTGGCTGGGACATGTCTCTTCCTCCAGGTTCTGGTCCCCCGTGGTTGGCCGCGAAGGGCCGGGGTGGCGAATCGGCGTGGTCGGGGCCACACCTCGACAGTGCGCGTTGCGGTCAAGGGCGACCGGCGGCGGTGCCGGTCAGCAGAGGGTGAACGTGTCGCAGGCGGTCTTGATGGGCACCGCGAGGCCGATGCCCTCGGCGTCCCGGGCCTTGGCGGTGGCGATGCCGACGACCTCCTTGGACCCGTTGATCACCGGTCCGCCGGAGTTGCCGGGGTTGATCGGCGCGTCGAACTGGATGACCGGGCCGGAGCCGCCGTCGTCCTTCCGGAAGGCGCTCACCACGCCGGTGGTCACCGTGTCCTGCAGGCCCAACGGGGCGCCGACCACGACGATCTGCTGCCCCGACTTGACCGGCGTCGCGGCCGCCACCAGCCCCTTGAACCGGGCCGTGGTACGCAGCTGGGCGAGGTCCTTGTCCTTGTCGACCCGGATGATGGTGGCGTCGAAGCGCTGGTCGGACCGCTCCAGGAAGACCTTGCGGCCGCCGCCGGCGAAGACCGACTCCACCACGTGGAAGTTGGTCAGCAGCGTGGTGCCGCCCCCGGCCGGCGGCTTGCCGATCGCGAAGGCGGTGCCGGTGAACTGGCCGGCGCGGACCCGGAACACGCTGGGCAGCACCGCGCTCGCCACGGCCTCCGGGTTGAACGCGGCGCCGGCCTGCTTCTCCAGGGCGTCCGCCCGGTTCTCCAGGCCGTCCAACCGGCTGCCGTCCGCGCCCTGGGCCTCGGCGAGCCGCCGGTCGGTGGCGGCGAGCCGGTCGTCCAGCCGGTGGATCTGGTACGCCTGCACGCCCGCGACCAGGGCCAGCACCCCGGCGAGGGTCAGCGCCACCACCGGCACCCAGCGCCGCCGGCCCGGCGCGTCGGTCGTCCCGCCGGGGTAGGCCGCCGCGGGCTGCCCGGGCAGGGCGGGTCCGGCGGTGGGCTGCCCGGACAGGGCGTAGGCCGACCCGGACTGCCCGAGGTGGCCCGGCCCGGACAGGCCGGCGTGGCCGGTCCCGAAGTCCGGCTGCCCCGGATGGACGGGACCGGAGGTCGCTTGCCCCGGGTAGGCGGGACCGGACGTGGGCTGCCCCGGGTAGCTGGGACCGGAGGCCGGCTGCCCGGGGTGGGCGGGTGCGGCGGGGGGCTGGACCGGGGCGCGGCCCGGGATCGTCGGCTCCGCGCCCGCCGGCTGCGCCGGGGGCGGGACGACGCCGGTCGGCTGCCCGGCGGCCCCGAGCGGGGCGGGCGGCCAGCCGCCCTGCGGACGCGGGGCGGCGGGGGTGCCGGTCGGGCCGCCCCACTGGCCGCTGTTCGGCGTCGGGGACCAGGTGGCGCGGGGCGCCGGGACGGCCGGCTGGCCCGGGCCGGCGCCGGCCTGCTCGGAGGCCGGCGGACCGCCGGCGCCGGGCGCGGCGCCGAAGGCACCGGGCGCGGACGGAGCGGTGGCGGGGCCCGGCACGGCCGGGAAGGTGCCCGGGGCGGCCGGGACGCCGGCGCCGGGCGCGGCGGGAAAGCCGGTGGGCTGGCCGGGAACCGTGGGATGGCCGGCCCCGGACGGTGGGGCCATGCGCGGCGGCAGGGGCCCCGGCCGATCGGTCATCGGGCGCTCGGGACGCCCCTGGTCGGCCGTCTCGTCGGCGTTCTGCCCCGGCGCCCGGTCACCGGTTCCGTCCCCCGCCGTCATGATCTTTCGTCCTCCCCCGTGCCCACCCCGTCGCGACGCCACCCGCGGGCCCTCGGACCCGGCGCGGCCCGAAGGACCGTACCTGCGCGAACGGGGTTTGTCTCCCCCGTTGTCCGACCCTGCCATCGACGCAAGACGACCCTGCCACGACACCTGTCGGCCATCGCGCCGACACGCGCCCGACCGGCTGCGCACGCCGAAAGTCCCGGCGCACTAGGGTTGTCAGGTGACCGACGAACCACCCCTGCGCCGTCGGCCCGCCGTAAGCCGTACGGGAGAGGCCCCGCCGCACCCGTCCTCGGCCGTGCCGGAGCCGGCGGACGCGGGGATCGAACCCACCGCCGGCGGGCCCGTCCCGTTGACCGCCCCGCGCGAGGGCACTCCCGCGCCGGTGGCCACGCCGAGCGGGCTCGACGACGTCGTGGCCCGTTTCGCGGCGGGCACCGGCCCGGTGGCCCTGGACGCCGAACGCGCCTCGGGCTACCGCTACAGCCAGCGCGCCTACCTGGTGCAGCTCCGCCGGACCGGCTCCGGCACGGCGTTGATCGACCCGCTGCCGCTGCCCGACCTCACCGCCCTGGACGCGGTGATCGCCGAGGCCGAGTGGGTGCTGCACGCCGCCAGCCAGGACCTCGCCTGCCTCGCCGAGCTCGGGCTGCGTCCGCGCCGGCTCTTCGACACCGAGCTGGCCGCCCGGTTGGCCGGCTTCGAACGGGTCGGCCTGGCCGCGCTGACCGAGCAGATCCTCGGCTACACCCTGGAGAAGCACCACTCGGCGGCGGACTGGTCCAGCCGGCCGCTGCCGGACTCCTGGTTGACGTACGCGGCGCTGGACGTGGAGATGCTGGTGGATCTGCGGGACGCCCTCGACGAGGAGCTGCTCCGGCAGGGCAAGTCGGACTGGGCCGCCGAGGAGTTCGCCGGGCTGGTGCGCAACGGCGCCCGGCCGCCCCGGGTCCGGGCCGAGCCGTGGCGGCGCACCTCCGGCATCCACCGGGTGCGGGGCCCGCGGGCGCAGGCGCGGGTGCGCTCGCTCTGGTACGCCCGCGACCAGATCGCCGCGCGGCGGGACGCCGCCCCGGGGCGGGTGCTGCCGGACTCGGCCATCGTGGCCGCCGCCGAGCTGGACCCGAAGGACGAGAAGACCCTGCTCACCCTGCCCGGATTCGGCGGTCGCTCGGTGCGCCGGCTGGCCCGTACCTGGCTGGCGGCCCTGGACGACGCCCGGCTGCTCCCCGACGACGCGCTGCCGGTGAACCCGGTCGTCGAGGGTCCGCCCCCGCCGCACCGGTGGGCGGAGCGGGACCCGGTGGCCGCCGGTCGGCTGGCCCGCTGCCGGGAGGTGGTGGTCGGCACGGCCGCCGCGCACACCCTCCCGCCGGAGAACCTGATCGCGCCGGACTACGTCCGCCGTCTCGCCTGGCAGCCACCCGAGGAGATCACCGACGCCACGGTGGCGGAGACCCTGCGCGGCTTCGGTGCCCGCGAGTGGCAGATCACCCTCCTCCTGCCCGCGCTCACCCACGCCCTGGCCGGCCCCACCGCCTGACGCCGAACCGGGCGTCGACGGTCGGGCGGAGTGTGGGGTGGGCCACACGGGGGGCGGTGCCGCTATTGGTTACTGGCGAGTAGCATCCGGGGGAAACGCCCGTGCCGGCGGCCTTCATCCGGTCCGTAGCGCCGCCTGCCGGTGCGGAGGCCGAATGGCCGAAAAGGAGGCTCCAAGTGCCCCGTGAAGTTCGGGATGTCGTCTTCGTCGACGGCGTCCGCACCCCGTTCGGCAAAGCGGGTGGCATGTACGCCAACACCCGCGCCGACGACCTGGTGATCCGCTGCATCCGCGAGCTGATGCGGCGCAACCCGCAGCTGCCGCCGGAGCGGGTCGAGGAGGTCGCCATCGCGGCGACCACCCAGATCGGCGACCAGGGCCTGACCATCGGCCGCACCGCCGCCCTGCTGGCCGGCCTGCCGAAGACGGTGCCGGGCTTCGCCATCGACCGGATGTGCGCCGGCGCGATGACCGCCGTCACCACCGTCGCCGGCGGCATCGCCATGGGGGCGTACGACGTGGCCATCGCCGGCGGCGTCGAGCACATGGGCCGTCACCCGATGGGCGAGGGCGTCGACCCCAACCCGCGGATCATCGCGGAGAAGCTGGTCGACCCGTCCGCCCTGGTCATGGGCGCCACCGCGGAGAACCTGCACGACCGGGTCCCGCAGATCACCAAGGAGCGCACCGACGCGTTCGCGCTCGCCTCCCAGCAGAAGACCGCCAAGGCGTACGCCAACGGCAAGCTGCAGGGCGATCTGGTGCCGGTGGCCGTCCGCGACCCGGAGACCGGCTGGGGCCTGGCCACGGTGGACGAGGCTCCCCGGGAGACCTCGATGGAGAAGCTGGCCACCCTGAAGACGCCGTTCCGCCCGCACGGCAAGGTCACCGCGGGCAACGCGGCCGGCCTGAACGACGGCGCCACCGCCGCCCTGCTGGTGGCCGAGGAGACCGCCCGCGAGCTGGGCCTGCCGATCGGCATGCGGCTGGTGTCGTACGGCTTCGTCGGCGTCGAGCCCGAGGTGATGGGCGTCGGCCCGATCCCGTCGACCGAGAAGGCGCTGCGCATCGCCGGCCTGACCATCGACGACATCGGCCTGTTCGAGCTGAACGAGGCGTTCGCCGTGCAGGTGCTCGCCTTCCTCGACCACTTCGGCATCGCCGACGACGACCCGCGGGTCAACCCGTGGGGCGGCGCGATCGCCATCGGTCACCCGCTCGCCTCCTCGGGCGTACGGCTGATGACCCAGCTCGCCCGGCACTTCGCCGAGCACCCCGAGGTCCGCTACGGCCTCACCGCCATGTGCATCGGCATCGGCATGGGCGGCACCGTGATCTGGGAGAACCCGAACTGGGAGGGTGGAGACAAGTGAGCCTCGCCGCACCGAACGAGGTCGTCACCAAGGCGCTGCTGCGCCAGGTGGCCGTGCCGGGGCTGGACCGTCCCGCCGCCCTCATCACCCTGGACAACGGCTTCGACCACACCAAGCCGAACAGCTTCGGCCCGGGCGGCCTGACCAGCCTGGACGAGGCGATCACCGCCGCCCTGGCGGCGAACCCGGCGTTCATCGCGGTCACCGGCAAGCCGTACATCTTCTGCGTCGGCGCGGACATCACCAGCCTGCCGGCGCTGGAGAACCGCGAGCAGGCGCTGGAGATCGGCCGGCTCGGCCACCGGGTCTTCGCCCGGCTCAAGGACAGCGGGATCCCGACCTTCGCCTTCGTCAACGGCGCGGCGATGGGTGGTGGCCTGGAGCTGGCCCTGCACTGCCACTACCGCGCCCTGTCGGCGGGCGCGGCGGCCCTGGCGCTGCCCGAGGTCTCGCTCGGCCTGGTACCCGGCTGGGGCGGCACCCAACTGCTGCCGAACCTGATCGGCATCCCCGCCGCGACCCAGGTGATCCTGCAGAACCCGCTGATGCAGAACAGGATGCTCAAGCCGAAGCAGGCGGCGGAGATGGGCATCGCCGACGTGCTGCTGGAGCCGGCCGACTTCCTGGAGCGGTCCCTGGAGTGGGCCGCCGGCGTGGTCAAGGGCGAGGTCGCCGTGACCCGCCCCGAGGTCGACAAGGACATGTGGGCGGGCGTGCTCTACTTCGCCCGACAGACCCTCGACCAGCGGCTGCACGGCGCGGTCCCGGCCGCGTACAAGGCGCTGGACCTGCTGGAGACCGCCAAGGACGCCGACTTCGCCACCGGCACCGCCGCCGAGGACGAGGCCCTGGCCGACCTGGTCTTCTCCGAGGAGCTGCGCAGCGGCCTGTACGCCTTCGACCTGGTGCAGCGGCGGGCCAAGCGGCCGGCCGGCGCGCCGGACAAGGGCCTGGCCCGGCCGGTCACCAAGGTGGGCATCGTCGGCGCCGGCCTGATGGCCAGCCAGCTCGCCCTGCTGTTCGCCCGCCGCCTCCAGGTGCCGGTCGTCCTGACCGACCTGGACCAGGCCCGGGTGGACAAGGGCGTCGGCTACGTGTACACCCAGATCGAGAAGTCGGTCAGCAAGGGCCGGATGGACAAGGGCACCGCTGCCAAGCTGTACGGCCTGGTCAGCGGCGCGCCGAAGGCTGAGGCCTTCGCCGCGTCGATGCCGGGCCAGCTCACTTCGTTCGCTGACTGTGACTTCGTCATCGAGGCGGTCTTCGAGGACCTGAACGTCAAGAAGCAGGTCTGGGCCGAGCTTGAGAAGATCGTCAAGCCGGAGGCGGTGCTCGCCACCAACACCTCCAGCCTCTCCGTGACCGAGATGGCCGCGGACCTGGAGCACCCGGAGCGGGTGGTCGGCTTCCACTTCTTCAACCCGGTGGCGATGATGCCGCTGCTGGAGATCGTCCGGGGCGAGCGGACCGACGACGCCAGCCTCGCCACCGCCTTCGCCGTGGGCAAGCAGCTCAAGAAGTCCTCGGTGCTGGTCAAGGACGCCCCAGCGTTCGTGGTCAACCGGCTGCTCACCCGGTTCCTCGGCACGGTCTTCGCGGCCGTCGACCAGGGCACCCCGCTGGACGTGGCGAACAGCGCGCTGGACCCGCTGGGTCTGCCGATGCGCCCGATCGCCCTGCTCCAGCTGGTCGGGCCGGCCGTGGCGTACCACGTGGGCGGCATCCTGCACGCCGCCTTCCCGGACCGGTTCGGGGTCAGCGAGAACCTCAAGCGGATCGCCGACTCCGGCCAACCGATCGTGGTCGACGACCAGGTCAACGAGGAGGTCGCCAAGCTGCTCGTGGTCGGCGATCAGCCGCTCACCGCCGAGCAGGTGCGCCAGAACGCGCTGGACGCGCTGGCGCAGGAGATCCGGCTCATGCTCGACGAGGGTGTCGTCGCCGAGGCGCAGGACATCGACCTCTGCATGATCCTCGGCGCCGGTTGGCCGTTCCACCTGGGTGGCGTCACGCCGTACCTGGACCGGACCGGCGCCTCCGAGCGGGTCACCGGCCAGCGGTTCCTGCCCCGCGGGGTCGCCAGCCTGCGGTAACAGCTCCAGCTCCTCGGCTGGCGGCCTGGTCCGCCGCCGCTCCCCGCGATCGCGGTGGCCGGCCGTCCCTCCCGGACGGCCCGGTCACCGCGATCGCCGTTTCCGACCCCGGGGCACGGCCGGGGGACGTCGCCGGTGCGTCACCGCCCGGCCACCCGCCGCTCGCGAACGCGCCACGGAGTGGCCGCCCTGGTCACGACCCGGTTCCGGTTTCGTCACGTCGACCTCGGCGGGTGACACGGTGTCGGTAGGGCTCGCTAACATCACGCGTCCCGATTTTTCACAGGAGCTGCCAAATGTCCCAGCCGCCGTCCAATCCCTACCCCGGTTCCTACCCGCCGCCGCAGCAGCAGCCCGGTGGCTTCCAGCCGCCGCAGCAGCCCGGCCCGCAGCAGGGTGGCTACCCGTCGGCCGCGCAGCCCGGCCAGCCGTTCGGCGCGGAGGCCGGCCAGCCCGGCTACGGCGCCCCCGCCGTGCCGCCGAAGAAGAAGTCCAGCGTCGGCAAGATCCTGCTGATCGTCCTGGCCGTCGTGGTGGTCCTCTGCGTCGGCGGTGGCACCGCGCTCTACTTCGCCACCAAGGACAAGGTGACCGAGGTCGTCGACGCCACCAAGACCCGGATGACGGCCCCCGACACCCTCGCCGGCCGGCCGAAGGTGACCGACCCGCAGCTCCAGACGGCCGCCGAGCAGATGATCTCGGAGATGAAGAAGGACGTGCCGGACGCGACCAGCACCGTCGGCGCCTTCTACGGCAACCCGGAGAAGCAGGACCTGGTCATGATCGGCGGCGTGTCCGGCCTGATCGCCGACCCGAAGAAGGAGATGGCGGACGCCACCGCCGGCCTCTCCACCGAGCTCGGGGTGACCAGCTTCAAGACCGCGGACGCCGGCCCGCTGGGCGGCGAGGCCAAATGCGGCGACGGCAAGGCCGACAGCCTGCCGGTCGGGGTCTGCGTCTGGGCCGACCGGGGCAGCCTCGGCGTGATCGTCCTGTACTTCAAGTCCGCCGCCGACCTCCAGAAGGAGTTCGTCACCATGCGCGGCCAGATCGAGCAGAAGGGCTGACCCTTCCGCGAGCCCGGGGAACGGGCCCCCGCCGTGCGGCGGGGGCCCGTTCCCGTTCGGGTCAGGCCGAAGCGGCCCGCTCCGCCGGGCTGCGACAGACGCAGAACTCGTTGCCCTCGGGGTCGGCGAGCACCACCCAGCCGGTGCCGTCCGGCCGCCGCCGGTCGGCGACCAGCGCCGCGCCGAGCCCGAGCAACCGCTCGACCTCGGCGTCCCGGGTTCCCTCGGCGGCATGCACGTCGAGGTGGAACGCGCCCTTGCCGTGCCGCTCCCCGACCTCGACGAAGAGCAGGTCGGGGCCGTGGCCGTCGGGCGCCACCAGCACCGCCTCCGGGTCGCCGGGGTGGTCGTCGTCGTGCAGCTTCCGGTCGAGCACCCGCGCCCACCAGCTCGCCAGGGCGTACGGGTCGTCGGTCTCGACGGTGACGCAGTGGATCTGTGCACTCACGGTGCTTCCTCCTGATCGGAGTGCGCCCCGCGGAGGTTCAGAAGGTCAGCGGTGGCCGGTGCGGGGCGCGGGACTGTTCATGGTGGACATCGACCGCACCCCCTTCCCGAGCTCGGGCTGACCGGCTGATCATGTCAGCCGGCCCGCGTTCCACGCAAGACCGGCGCGCTCAGGTGGCGGCCGGGGCATCGGCGGACGGCAGGGTGACGGTCACCTCGAGGCCGCCGCCCGGCTGCGCGACCACCTTGACCGTGCCGCCGTGCGCGTCGCAGACCGCCCGGACGATGGAGAGCCCCAGGCCGGAGCCCCGGGCCCCGGTCCGCTCCTGGCCGCCGCGGCGGAAGGGTTCGAACAGCCCCGGCACGTCGGCCTGGGCCACCTCGAAGCCGGTGTTCCCCACCACCAGCCAGGACCGCCGCCCGTCGGTGCCGGTCCGCACCCAGAGCCGACCGTGCAGGTGGTTGTAGCGGACCGCATTCTCGACCAGGTTGCCGGCCAGCCGGTCGAGCAGGCCCGGGTCGCCGACCACCGGTGCCGGACGCAGCGAGGTGTGCACCTTCAGGCCGATCCGTTCCACCTCCCGGGCCATCGCCGACAGCGCGTTCGAGGTGCCGACCGCGAGGTCGGACTCCGCCCGCCGGGCCAGTCGCCGCCCGGCCTGCGCCTCGCTGCGGGCCAGCACCAGCAGGGCGTCGACCAGCCCGTTGGCCCGCTCCGAGGCGTCGCGCACCACGGTGGCCATCCGGCGGTACTCCGCGATGTCCGCCTCGTCGTCGCTGAGCGTCACGTCGATCTCGGTCCGCATCACCGCCAGCGGGGTACGCAGCTCGTGCGAGGCGTTGGCGACGAAGCGCTTCTGCGCCTCGAAGGCGGCAGCGATCCGGTCCAGCATCGCGTCGAAGGTCTTGGCCAGCTCGGCCACCTCGTCATCCGCGCCGGACCAGCCGATCCGCTGGTCCAGCGTGGCCTCACCGAGCCGCCGGGCGGTGTTGGTGACCTGGTGCAGCGGGCGCAGCGCCCGGCCGGCCACCGCGTACGCCCCGGCGACCCCGACCACGCTGATCGCCAGCAGCGCCACCAGGCCTTTGAGCAGCAGCTCCCGCGAGGCGGCGTCGACCAGTTGCCGCTGCCACTGCCCGGCGTCGAGGGAACGGCCGTCGGCGAGCACCACCGTCGTACCGGGCAGCAGCTCGTCGGTGGGGCGCAGCGCGTCCCGGACCAGCAGCCAGGCCAGCAGCACCAGGATCGCCCCGGCGCCCACCAGCAGTACCCCGTTGAGCAGGGTGAGCCGCAGCCGCAGGGTGGGCCGCAGCCGAATTCCGCTCACGCGTGCACCTCGGCCATCCGGTAGCCGGCGCCGACCACCGTCTCGATCAGCGGCGGGTCGCCGAGCTTCTTGCGCAGCGTCATGACGGTGACCCGGACGATCGTGGTGAACGGGTCGGTGTTCGCGTCCCAGACCCGCTCCAGCAGTTCCTCGCTGGAGACCACCGCGCCGCGCGCCTTAAGCAGTTCGGCCAGTACGCCGAACTCCTTGTTGGTCAGGTCGACCGGCGCGCCGCCGCGGGTGACCACCCGGCGGGCCGGGTCGAGCACCAGGTCGGCGACCCCCAATACCGGTGGGGCGGCCGGGGTGGCCCGCCGGCCGAGCGCCTGCACCCGGGCCACCAGCTCGTCGAAGGCGAACGGCTTGGGCAGGTAGTCGTCGGCGCCGAGCTGCAGCCCCTCCACCCGGTCGGCGACCGTGCCGCTGGCGGTCAGCATCAGCACCCGGGTCAGGGTGCCGGAGGCGGCCAGGTCGGCGCAGATCCGGTCGCCGGGCACGCCGGGCAGGTCCCGGTCGAGGATCACCACGTCGTACCGGGTGACGAACGCCGCCTCGTGCCCGGCGTCGCCGTCGTAGGCGACGTCCACGGCCATGCCGCGCTTGCGCAGCCCCCGCGCGATCGCGTCGGCGAGGTTCCGCTCGTCCTCCACCACCAGTACCCGCATCCCCGGCCTCCCGCCTCGTGACCTCCCGACAACCTAGTGCCGGCCGCCAAACCAGCGTCGCTCGCCGTCGTTGCAAAAAACCTTCGGGTGCGCGATGCTCCCCGGCAGCCAGCAACGTCCGCCCGGCCGCCGGCCCGGGCCCGAGCCGACGGAGCCGTCATGCCCGCTGTCGACCCCGCCCGGGACATCGTCCACCGCCGTTTCCACTTCCCGGCGGACCTGGGCCTCGGCGAGGCCGACGGGGTGGTCGCCGGCCCGGACGGAGTGGTGTTCAGCGCGCCGGCCGGCCGGTGCGACCACACCGATCCGCAGAGCGGTTTCACCGCCGGGTACGACCTGGCCAGCTGGACCTCCCCGGTGGTGCCGGTCGGCTTCGACGCCGACGAGATCGTGCCGTCGTGGACCGCGGACACCCCGGCAGGCTGCTGGCTCCGGGTCGAGCTGCGCGGCTGCGCCGCGGGCGAGCCGGCGACCGCCTGGTACGACCTGGGCCACTGGGCCGCCGACGAGACGACCGTCCACCGCAGCTCGGTGCCGGGGCAGGCCGACGACGACGCCCGGGTGGCGGTCGACACCCTGTGCCTCCCAGGAGCCGGGGTGACCGGCTGGCAGGTCCGGGTCACGCTGTGCCGTCGAGCCGGCCAGGCGGCGGGCCCGGTGCTGCGGACGGTCGGCGCGGTCGCCTCCGCCGGCTCGCCGGTCGCCTCGGGTGACGCGGCGGCCCCGAAGGCCGGCGGGGAGGTCGGTCAGGTCCCCGGCACCGACGCGGTGGCCGCGGCGTGCGGCCCGGACGGGACGACCGCCCCTGGGGGGCGGGTGCTCGACGTGCCCCGGTACTCGCAGCGACTGCACGCCGGCGGGGAGACCCGCTGGGGCGGCGGCGGGGACTCCTGGTGCAGCCCCACCTGCGTCTCGATGGTGCTGGACTTCTGGGGCGCCGGCCCCACCCCCGACCGGTACGCCTGGGTGGCTCCGCCGGGCCACCGCCCGGTCGTGGTGCACGCCGCCCGGCACTGCTACGACCACGCGTACGCGGGGGCCGGGAACTGGGCGTTCAACATCGCGTACGCGGGACGGCACGGGGTGGACGCCTTCGTCACCCGGCTGCGCGGCCTCGCCGAGGCGGAACGGTTCGTCGCCGCCGGCATCCCGCTGATCGTGTCGGCGGCCTTCACCCGAGGACAGGTACCCGGGCTGGACTACGACACCCGGGGCCACCTGATCGTGCTGGCCGGCTTCACCGCCGACGGCGACCCGGTGCTCAACGACCCGTACGCCCCGGACGACGAGGCGGTGCGCCGGACCGTGCCCCGGGTGCCGTTCGAGGCGGCCTGGCAGGGCGGCAGCGGCGGCATCGCGTACGTGGTGCGGCCGGAGTCGGTGCCGCTGCCCACGCCGCCCGCCCAGGCCAACTGGTGACTCACCCCTCCACCGGCCACAGCACCATCCCGCCGGATGGACGCAGGCAGACCAGCGCCGTGCCGGCGTCCATGCAGTCGTCCCCGGAGCCGGGGAGCACCGCCCGGAACCGGACCTGCCCGGCCGGGAGGTCCAGCGCGACGACGAGCGTACGGTCGTCGGGGAGCCGCCGGAGCCCCAGCTGCCGGGGAGCGGACCGATCGGCGCCGCCGAGCCGCCACCGGCCGAACCGGGCGAGGACGCGGCCCGTGCGCGGGTCGAGGGTGGCCAGCTCCATCTCCAGCCCGATCGCCGGGGCGGCGGCGAGCAGCCGGTCGTCGACCGGGGTCACCCCGAGCCAGCGGTCGTCGGTCCAGAGCTGACGCCCGGTGGCCGGGTCGAAGGTGCGTGCCCCGCCCGACTCGTCGTGCAGGCAGAGCACGCCGGCACAGTCGGTGAACCAGGCGGCGCTGCGCAGCGGCACCGGAACGGTCCAGCGGCGGTCCAACCGGTCCAGGCCGTACGCCGTGACCACGCCCGGCCCGCCGTCCACCAGCAGGAGGTCGGCCACCACCTGGGTGAACCGGTACGACACCCGGTCGGCGGCCGGCGGCACCCGGCCGGCGTGCCGCAGCGTGCCGGAGCCGGCGTCGTGCACCGCCACCCGTCCGTCGGCGCTGACCAGCACGATCTCCGTCACGCCCCGGTCCCCGCGCCGGTAGGCCACCCCGTTGCCGGGCAGCGGCAGCGACCAGCGGGCCGCCCCGGACGCCAGGTCGACCGACCGGATCGTGCCCGTGCCGTCGGCGCGGGGCATCTCGAAGAGCACCCCGCCCGACTCGGTCGGCACCGGATAACCGGCCTGCCGCCAGCGCACCGTGCCGGACGCCGGGTCCAGGGCGGTGGAGATGGTGTCGCCGGCCCCGGCCGGGCTGGTGGTGACCAGCAGCACGTCGGCCACACTGCTCAGCCCCAGTACGTGGTCGCCGGCCGGGAGGACGAACTGCCACAGCGACTCCCCGCCGGGCAGCCGGTGACCGGTGACCACCCGGCCATCCCGGCCGACCGTGCCCGGTCCGTCGGCGACCACCAGCCGGCCGGCCACGATCGCGAAGCTGGCGCCCTGCGGCGCGGGCACCGGTACGCCGGGCGGCCGGTGCGCCACCGGCGCCGCGCCGGCCAGGGTCAGCAGCGCCGCGCCGCAGAGCGCCGCCACCCGGACCGTGGGGCCCGGGGGCCGGCGTGGCCCGGGGAGCGGCTCGGCCTTCTCGTCGTGCGGCATCTCCCCCAGCTCGATCACGTGGCTCGTCCCATCGGCCACACCCCGAAGCTGCCGTCGACCCGGCGGCAGACCAGCACCGCCGCGCCGACCCGGCAGTCCCCGACGGCACCGGACAGGGCGTCCCGCACCCGGGCCTGGCCGGCCGCCGGGTCCAGCTCGGCGACGAGCAGCCGGCCGTCGCCGCCGCGCCGGATGCCGATCACCCGGCCGTCCGTCTCGTCCTGCGGGACGAGCTCCCAGTCGCCGAGCTCGGTGACCAGCCGGCCGGTGGCCTCCTCCACCACCGCCAGCTCGGTGCCGGGGGGGTTGGCGGCGACCAGGAGCCGGCCGCCGCCGGCTGCCAGGGCGCCCGCCCACCGGTCGTCGGTCCAGCGGATCGCGCCGTTGGCCGGGTCGACGGCCCACATGCCGTCGGTCTGCCGGGACGCGCAGAGCAGGCGGCCGCAGGCCTCGGCACGGCCGACCAGCGGCATCGAGACGGTCCAGCGCCGGTCCAGGGTGTCCAGGTCGTATCCGGCCACGGTCCCGCCGGCGTCCCGGACCAGCAACAGCAGTCCCGCCGTGAGCAGGATCCGCGGTCGGGCAGGCAGCTCGCCGGGGCGCAGGTCGCGGGCGGCCAGCCGGACGCCGGTGCCGGCGTCGAAGACCTCGGCCGGACCCGAGGCGGGCACCACGACCAGGCGGTCGACCCCCGCCGGCCCGAAGCTCATCTGCAGCTCGTCCAGGGGCGGCCCCGACCACAGTGTCCGGCCGGTGGCCACCTCGACGCGCCGGGTCGGCTCCCGGTCGTCGAACTGCTGCACCACCAGGGCATCACCGGCCGGAAAGGCCACCCCGGGCTGTCGCCAGCCGACCCGTCCGGTGCCGGCGTCGAAGGCCACTGTCTCCCACCCGGGGTCGTTGGCCGTCCGCCCGACGAGCAGCACCGTGCCGCCCTGCTCCCACACCGCGCTGGCGACGCCGTCCCCCGGCAGCAGCGTCCGCCAGAGCGACCGCGGCGGTCCGGGGTTCACCCGGTACGCGACGAGCTGCCGGCCCACGCCGCGCTGCGGATCCGGCCCCTGCACCACGTACACCCGGTCGCCGGAGACGAACGCGGCGTCGGCACGGCCGCCCGGCACGGTGGCCACGACGCGCCCGGACGCGGGTGCCGCGCCTGCCAGGGTGACCAACGCCACCACCAGCACCGCCAGGGACCGGTACGGGCGACCGCCGGCCAGGCGGCGCCGGGCCGGCGGATCGGGCGTGGTGTCGCCGCGGCACTCGCCCAGATCGATGACCGTCACGACCACCCCTCCCCGCGCCGCCGCCCGGCGGACCCGACCGCGCCCACCGGCCGGCCGGGCCCACGCCGCGCCGCCTGTACGATGGCCCGTCGTGGCTGTGCCGGTGGTAGACCCCTCGTTGAACCCGTCGTCCGTCGCGGTCGAACCCGTCGCGGCCGACACGCCGCGCCGGCCCCGACGCCGGCCGACCCGTGCCGACGTGCTGGCGATCGCAGCCTATGCGTTGCTCGGTGTCCTCGTCTGCCTCAACTACTGGGGCGATGTGCAGCACCGGGTCTCCTCGCACCTGCCGACCGACCACAGCTGGTTCGAGTGGCTCTTCGAGCACGGCGCCTACTCGCTCCGTCACCTGGAGAACCCGCTCTTCACCGCCCGCCAGAACGCCCCCGACGGGGTGAACATGATGGCGAACACCTCGCTGCTCGGGGTGACCCTGCCGCTGGCGCCGCTCACCATGCTGCTCGGCCCGCAGGTGATGTACGCGTTCTACCTCGGTGCGGCCCTGTCGGCGACGGCGGCCACGTCGTACTGGATGCTCTCCCGGCATCTGGTGCGCTCGCGCGCGGCGGCCTTCGTCGGCGGCGCGTTCCTCGGCTTCGCCCCGGGCATCGTGCACCACGCCAACGGGCAGCCGAACTTCGTCTCCAACTTCGTGCTCCCGCTCATCGTGGTCCGGGTGCTGCGGCTGGGCGAGCCGGGCCGCTGGCTGCGCAACGGGGTCGCGCTGGGCCTGCTGGTCGCGTACCAGATCTTCATCAACGAGGAGATGCTGCTGCTCACCGCGTTGGCCTGCCTGGTCGTCGTGGTCGCGTACGCCGTGCAGCGGCCGCGTGCGGCGTGGTCGAGGGCCGGCACCTTCCTCGCCGCCGTCGGCGTCGGTGGCGGCCTGGCCCTGCTGCTGGCCGCGTACCCGATCTGGTTCCAGTTCAACGGACCGCAGTCCTACCGCGGCCTGCAGGGCGGCGTCTTCCACAGCTGGGGCGAGGACCTGATGGCCTTCGTCACCTTCGCCCGGGACACCGTCGCCGGTGACGAGGCGGTGGAGAAGACCATCGGGATGACCGAGCAGAACACCTGGTACGGCTGGCCGCTGGTGCTGGTCGCGCTGATCGCCCTGGTGCTGCTGGTGCGCCGCTCGCTGCCGGCCCGGATCGCGGCCGTGCTGGTGGTGGTCTTCTCCGTCGCGGCGATCGGCCCGAAGGTGCGCTTCGACGGGGTGGAGACCACCATCGACGGTCCCTGGGCGTACGTGCCGGACAACCTGCCGCTGGTCGAGATGATGATGCCGACCCGGCTGACCCTGGTGGTGACGGGCGCGGTCGGCGTGCTCCTCGCGCTGGCCTGGAACGCCCTCGCCGGGGGCAACCGCCCACCGGTGCCGGCCCCGCGCGCGGCGTCCGACGGGGCGACCACCCCGGCGCCGTCGCCCGCCCGGCGCCGCCGCTGGCTGCGCGGTATCGGGTACGCGGCAATCGTGGCCGCCCTGCTGCCGCTCCTGCCCCGGCCGCTGCCGGCCCAGCAGATCGACCCGCCGCCGCACTTCATCACCGCGGGCGGCTGGCGGCCGTACGTCCCGGCCGGACGGACCCTGGTGCCGGTGCCCATCCCGAGCAACGTGCACGGCCTGCCCACGCTGCGCTGGAGCGCGCTGACCGGGCAGGAGTTCCCGATCCCCGGCGGCTACTTCATCGGGCCGAACGAGAACGGCGAGGGCGTGTTCGGCGCGCCGAACCGGCCGACCAGCACGCTGATCTACTCCACCATGGACGCCGACAAGGTCCCGGCGATCACCGAGGAGAACCGCCGCCAGGCGCTCGAGGACCTGCGCTTCTGGAAGGCGTCGGTGGTGGTGCTCGGCGCGAACCCGCGCGAGGGGGTGCTGCGCGAGTTGATGACCCAGCTGATCGGCCCGCCGCAGCGGGTCGACGACGTCTGGCTCTGGGACGTCCGCGACCGCGGCTGAGGAAGGGCCCCGTCTCAACGTTTCCGGTAGCGCAGGGCCGGCCCCCGCTTGACACCTGCGGGCGCCGTCAGCTGACCAGGCGGTGGACGTCCCAGACGTGCGCGCCGGCCACGTCCCGGCCGGGGCCGACCAGCGCGTCGATCGTGGCGCGGACCGGGTCGCCCGGGGACGAGGCGGCCTGCACCAGCACCGCCGCCCGCCAGTGCCGCAGGTCCTCGACCGCCTGCCGGCGTTCCGCCTCGCCGACCGGCGGCACCTGGCCGGTCTCGGCGGCTCGGCGCAGCAGCAGCGAGGTGGGGCGGTCCGGCGCGCCCCAGCGCGCGGTCGGGTCGTCCGCGGTCCGGGGGCCGATGAAGTAGCCGCCCGGGGCGTCGAAGGCCAGCCCGGTGCGCGCCGACCAGAAGGTGGCCGGGCTCACCCCCGCCCCGGTGATCGGGAGCACCGGCACCACGGTTCGCCCGGGCGGCACGTACGCCCGCCAGTCGCCGCCGGTGACGAAGGCCGGCACCGGCATCGCCGGCACGGTCCGGATCGGCGTCGGGACCAGCGGCAGCAGCGCGGCGGCGACCGCACCGACCCACGGCACCCAGGTCCGGGCGGACCGGAGGCGTACCCGGTCCAGGGCGAGGGCCAGCAGCACCCCGAGCACCGGCACGCAGACCAGCGCGAACCGGGCCGGCACCACCAGGTCGAGCAGCGGCACGCCGGCGAGCAGCCGGTACGGCCCGGGCAGCCCGGTGTCGTGCCGGTTCACCACGACGGTGGTGCCGAGGGAGAGCAGGGCGAACAGCAGCCCGCAGGCCGCCAGCGCCCGGACCAGCGGCCGCCGCCGGAGCCGGACCACCACCAGCACGGCGAGCAGCGGCAGGAACGGCCCGAAGAAGGAGTTCTGTTCGGTCGGGTTGGGCGACAGCAGCCCCGCGTGGTAGTCGTCCCCAGCGACGCTCTGCCGGGCGGCGGCGGTGAACGAGGCCACGTCGAGCCGGTAGCCCCGCGCGAAGAAGGGCATCCCGGTGTAGTGGCCCGGGCCGCGGAACTGGAACCACAGCGGATACGCCAGCAGCACCCCCGCGACCAGCGCGCCGATCCCGATCCGGCGCGCCACCACGGGCGCCAGCCGGCGGGCCGCCGACCGGTCGGCCAGCGCGTACGCCCCGGCGAACACCCCGGCGGCGAGGGCGAGGAAGACCAGCACCTCCTCGCCGAGGAAGACCTGGTACGCGATGGCCAGCCCGAGCAGCACCCCGTCCCGGCGGACCCGGTCGGCGTCGGGCCGGAACACCAGGGCGAGGATCACCGGGACGAGGAACTGGGCGGCCATGTGCAGGTGCGCCCCGGCCTGGGACACCATGCCGGGGGCGAAGCCGCAGAACAACCCGCCGACCGCCGCGGCGGCCCGGGACCGGACGAGGCGGCGGGCCAGCAGCGCGTACCAGGTGGTGGCGGTGCCGGCGAGGCAGCCGACCACGGCAACCAGGAAGGTCACCTGGGAGCCGCCGAGCAGGGTTACCGGGGTGAGCGGCACACCCAGCCCGAGCACCGAGGTGTTGGCCATCAGGTTGACCCCGTCCGGCGCGTTCAGGGCGGTGCCGTACAGCGGGTTCTCCCCGCCGGCCACCGCCCGGGCCGCACGCGCCAGCATCCACTCGAAGAGCATCTGGTCGCCGGCCTGGTGGAACAGCCGGTCGGGGCGACCCCACTGGCCGGCGGTGAGCAACACGGCCAGGCCGAGGTAGCCGGCCACCACGAGCGCGTCGACCGGGCGCGGCCACCGGCGTCGGGTCCGCCGGGCCGGGACGCCGTCGACCGCCGGGTCCGGTCCCCCGCCGGCCGGCACCGCCCCGGTCAGGCCGACCGGCTGGTCAGTGTCCGGACGTCCCACAACCACACATCCAGCTCCTGGCGGGCGGGGCCGACGAGCTGCTCGACGGTCCGCCGCAGCGGCTCGGCGTTCGGCTCGTCCAGCGGCAGCACGACGATGGCGGCCCGCCAGTGCCGCAGCTCGTCGAGGAAGCGGCGGCGCTGCCGGTCGTCCAGCTTCGGCGTACGCCCGGTGGCGGCGACCTCCTCCAGCAGGTCACCGATGCCGCTGGGCCGCCCGCCGAACCGGCCCGGGTCGCCGGTGACCCCGTTGCGCGGGGCGAGGAAGTAGCCGCCGGGAATCTTGAAGGCCAGGTCGGTGCTGGCCGCCCAGCGCATCGGGTCGGTGTTGCCCATGCTCGGCACGGGCACCGCCACCAGCGTCTGGTCCGGGCCGACGTACTGCCGCCACCGGTCGGCGGTGATGAACTTCGGCACCGGCGGCCGGCTGGTGACCTGCAACGGCATCGGCGCGATCGGCAGCAGCGCCAGCACCAGGCCGGCGACAGTCAGCGTGCGCACCGTCCGCCGGTCGGGAACCCGCAGCGACGCGGCCCGCTCGACGGCGAACGCCAGCAGCACCCCGACGACCACGGTGGTGATCAGGCCGAACCGGGTGGGCACCACGGCGTCGAGCAGCGGCAGCCGGACCAGCAGCTCCCACGGCCCGGTGAACAGGTCCCGGTCCCACCAGGACACCCGCTCGCCGAGGGAGAGCACCGCGAAGACCACCCCGGTCACCGCGAGCGCCCGGACCAGCACCTCCCGCCGCAGCCAGACCACGATGCCGACGGTCAGCAGGGACAGGCTCCAGCCGAAGAAGGCGTTCTCCTCCGAGTAGTTCGGGGCGAGGTTGACGTTGGCCCGCTCGTTGCCGCCGAGGGTCGGCGAGCCGGGGGCGAAGAACGAGGCGACGTCGTTGCCGTAGTCCCGGACCGTGTCGCTGAGCCCGTGATAGGCCATCGGCCCGACGAACTGGACGTACAGCGGGTAGGCCAGCAGCGCCCCGGCCAGCACCGCGCAGACCACCAGCCCGGTGCCGAGCGGACACCACGCGGCGGCCCAGAGCGCCCGTCGCTGGGTGACCACGGCGGCCAGGAACACGCCGCAGGCCAGGGCGGTGAAGAGCAGGATCTCCTCGTTGATGAACGCCTGCACGGTGACCAGCAGGGCGAGCAGCGCGCCGTCGCGGACCGGTCGGGTGGAGCGGGTCAGCACCAGCACCCGCCAGACGATGAACGGCAGGAGGAACTGCGAGATGATGTTGGGGTGCCAGTTGGCGTGCGCGAGCATTGCCGGCGAGAACCCGCAGAACCAGGCGCCGACGGCGGCGGCCAGCCGGGTCCGGACGACGTGCCGGGAGAGCACCCGGTACCAGGCGGCGGCCGTGCCGGCGAGGCCGAGGGTCACCAGCGTGACGAAGGACACCGCCGGTCCGAAGAGGAGGGTCACCGGCACCATCGGGATGCCGAGGGCCAGGATGGCGGTGTTCGCCATCAGGTTGACCCCGTCCGGATAGTTGAACTGGTCGGTGTAGAACGGGAACTCGCCGTGCAGCACCACGCGTACCGAGTGGGCGAGGAAGAACTGCACCTGGGCGGGGTCGCCGCTGTAGAGGGGGGCCACCCGGCCGGCGGGATCGGCCCAGATCCGGCAGGTCACCCAGAGCGCGGCGACCAGGAAGACGCCGTTCACGGCGAGGTCCTGCCGCCCGGGCGTCCAGCGCCACGGCCGCGGCTGGGCCGTCCAGCGCCAGCGACGGTGGGTGACCGACCGGTCATCGGCGGTCGCGGCGGAGGCGTCCAGCGGGTCGGCGAGAGTGACGGAGGCGGAGCCCGTCGGGGCGTCGGCGTCCGGCGGCGAATCGCCACGGGGCTCGGCAGGCGTCACAGTCGGCGGAGTCTACCGGAGCCGGAAAATGAGCACGAAGCGCGCACCGCTGTCCTCTGTGGCCGGAGCGATTGGGGTGAGGCGGGCGAGGTCGGGCGGTCGGACGTCTCGTACCATGTGGCTTCCGAACACGACCGGAGACGCGATCGGGGGCGTACAGGTGGCTTCAGTCCGCCGACGCGGCACGACGGCCACCGCACTGCTGGCCCTGCTGCTCGCCGTGACGGGCTGCGGGCCCGTCGCCGGGCGGCAGCCGGCGGACCTGCGGGTCGGCTACGACAGCCTGGACGGGCCGCTGACCGTCTGGCCGCCCCGCGGCAGCCTGGCCGAAGACGCCGCCACGACCGCCGCGATCACCAGGGCGGTCCGGGACTGGCGCTCCCCGGTCGACGACCGGGTGCACCTGCCGTCGTCCGGGATCCTCTTCTCCGGCGCGGTCGACGGGGCGCCCCTGGCCCTGGTCGCCGCCGACGTGCCCGGCGAGAGCGCCGCCTGGCTGCTGCAACTCGGCCGCGACGGCGACCGCTGGCGGGTCGACCACGCCACCGAGTACACCGACCCCGGCTACCTGGTCTATTCCGACGTGCTGCCGGTCCAGGTGAGCGACGGCCGCCGCTACCTCCTCTCGGCCCGGGTGCAGCGACTGCTCGGCCCGGACGGCCGCGAGCTGCCCAGCACGGACGGCCTCACCGGGCCGCTCGCCGTGCCGGCCTGCCGGGCGGTGGAGCTGACCGCGACGCTGCGCGCCACCCGGTCGCTGCCGCGCGGCCGGGCCGCGGACCGCGTCCTCGACCTGGGTACCGGCACCGCCGACCCTCGGTACCCCCTGGTCCGCGACGAGACGGGCTCGGGCAACCGGGCCCTGGCCGGCCTGGACACCTGCCTCCTCGCCGGGGAGGAGGGGCCATTCGGCAGCATCCCGCGCCGGATCGGCGACCGGGACGCGCCCCGCTCGGCGCCCGAGTCCTGGCCGATGGCGAAGATCGCCGTACGGTCGCTGGGCGAGGTGGCGCTGGGCGGCGCCGAGCCGGGTGACCTGGAGCAGCTGACCTGGGAGAGCGCCACCGACACCATGACCGCGGTGGTCTACCGCCCGGCCGACGGCGGGACCCCGGTGCTCTCCCCCGCCGACCGGTCCACCACCCTCCAGGCGTACCACCTGCCGGTGCCGGGCCAGCCCGTGGCGGTGCTGAGCTGGCGCACCAACCGGGACGCCTCGTTCGCCGCGCCCCCGGGAACGTCCCGGCTGGTGGACCGGCCGGGCCTGGTGGTGGTGCCGCAGCCGGACAGCAAGGAGACGTTCAGCCTGGCGGGTACGGAGAAGACCTGGTACCGGTCCGTCGGCGCTCGCTGATCGGCGGTCAGGCCTGCTGGTGAGCGGGGATGAGTCGCTCTGGTGCCGGCGGAAGGTGGTGGCGCCCGGCGTCCAGGTCGGTGAGGTCCCCGGCGGCGTTGATGAGGCCGATGTGCGAGAACGCCTGCGGAAAGTTGCCCAGGGCTTCGCCGCTGTCCGGGTCAATCTGCTCGGCGAACAGGCCGAGGTCGTTGACCCGGTCGGCGAGCCGCTCGAAAAGCTGCCCGGCCCGGTCGCGCTCGCCGGCGAGCGCCAAGCAGCTGACCAGCCAGAAGGAGCAGATCACGAAGCCGGCGGGGTCGCCCTCCCAGCGGCGCAGCAGGCCGTCGTGGGACAACCTCTCCTCGATCATCCGGATGGTGGAACGCATTCTCGGGTCGTCGGCGGGAAGGAAGCCGACCAATGGCATCAGCAGCACCGACGCATCGAGCTCATCGGTGTCGAACGCCGCGGTGAAGGCCATCAGCCGGTCGCTCCAGCCCCGGGTCAGCACGGCTCGTCGCACCTCGTCCCGTGCCGCTGCCCACCTGGCGACGTCCGCCTCGGAGCCAAGCTGGGACCCGAAGCGGACGGCTCGGTCCAACGCCGTCCAGCATTGCACCTTCGATGACACGTAGTGGCGTTCGGCGTCGCGTGCCTCCCACATCCCGGCGTCCGGCAGGTGCCAGTCCCGCGCGGCCCGCTCGGTCATCCCGCGCAGCAGTTGGCCGATGTCCGGCGGCATCGGGTCGAGGTGCTCCCGCATCAGCCAGGCGGCGGCGAGCGGCTCACCGTGCACGTCGTTCTGCCGCTGTCGCCAGGCGTCGTTGCCCACCAGTACCGGACGGCTGCCGGCGAAGCCGGCCAGGTGCTCGAGGTGGTGTTCGGTGAGGTCCCGTTCCCCCTCCACCCCGTACATGATCGGCACTATGCCCTCGTTCATGCCCATCGAGCGGGTCAACCACCCGACGTGCAGGTTGAGCTCGTCGGTGCAGGTCACGCGCCAGAGCGCCTCCAGGGTGAAGCTGAAGTCGCGTACCCAGGCGTAGCGGTAGTCGTAGTTGCGTTCGCCGCCCAACGCCTCGGGCAGGGACATCGTCGGGGCGGCCACCACCGCACCACTGGGCCGGTAGGTCATGCCCTGCACCACCAGCGCGCTGCGTCGCACCTGCTCCCGGTAGAGGCCACGGTAGTCGTGCTGGACCATCCAGGAGCGCCAGCCCACGACGGCGTTGTCGATCACCTGTTCGGCGTCGAGCACCGCCGGCGGGCCGGCATCGTAAGCCGGCGCGTACCCCAGGGTGAAGTGCCGCGTCTCGCCGGCCCGTACCGTGAACGACCCGAACGCCTCCCCGACCTCGCACTCCAGTGGGATGGTCGCGCGCAGGTCCAGCCGGGCCGACGCGGCAGTGGCGACCAACGCATCGTCCTGCCGCACCAACTGGGGGACCATCCGGCCGTACTCGAACCGGGGCCGGTAGTGCAACCGCAGCGCGACCTCGCCGGAGAGTCCCCGCACCACCCGGGCCAGCACCCTCGGCGAGTGCAGACCGACCTCATGGCCCCGCGCCCCCGGTTCCAGGGCCAGCGCGTCGGTCACCGCCACGCTGCCGGTCGCGGTGGTGAAGACGGTACGAAGCACGAGCGTATCGGTCAGATAGGCACGTTCCGTGCTGAACCTGCCCTCGGGGCGGATCACCCAGTGCCCGGCGTCACCGTCGAGCAGGCTGGCGAACACCGACGGAGCGTCGAACCGCGCAGGACACCACCAGTTCACCGACCCGGCGCGGTCCACCAGCACCGCGCTGCGACCATCGGCCAGGAAGCCGTGCTCCGCGATCCGTCCGCCCTCCATGGCACGGACTACCCGAGCGGAGCGGAGTGACACCGCCACGTCACGCCAGCGGGGACCTCTCCCCTTGATGCAGAACGGGCGGCCCTGCGCTGAGCAGGACCGCCGGTTCGGCGTGGGACGTCAGTTCTTCGCGGTGGCCGCGTCGGCGGCGGGGTCGACGGGCTGGGCGTCCAGGCCGGAGATCCAGCCGGTGACGTCGCGGGCCACGTCCTGCGCGGTCAGACCCAGGTCGGCCAGGATCTGCGCGCGGGTGCCGTGCGGGTGCCAGTCGGCCGGCACGCCCAGGTCCTTCAGCGGAACCCGGACGTCGGCGTCCCGCATGGCCTGGGCCAGCGCGTCGCCGACGCCGCCGACCCGGACACCGTCCTCGACGGTGACCACGAGCCGGTGCGCGGCGGCCAGCTCGACCAGCTCGGCCGGGGCCGGGCGGACCCAGCGCGGGTCGACCACGGTGACGCCGTAGCCGTGCTCGGCGACCCGGGCGGCGACCTCCATGCCGAGGCCGGCGAAGGAGCCGACCGCGACCAGCAGCACGTCGGTACGCGCCGACTCGGCCAGCACGTCGACCGTGCCGACCCGGCGGATGGCCGGCAGGTCGGCGGCGACGGTGCCGGTCGGGAAGCGGAGGATGGTCGGGCCGTCGTCCACGGCGACCGCCTCGCGCAGCTCCTCGCGGAGGCTGGCCGAGTCGCGGGGCGCGGCGATCCGCAGGCCGGGCACCACGCCGAAGACGGACATGTCCCAGATCCCGTAGTGGCTGGGCCCGTCCGGGCCGGTGATGCCGGCCCGGTCGAGGACGAAGGTGACCGGCAGCTTGTGCATCGCCACGTCCAACAGGACCTGGTCGAACGCCCGGTTGAGGAAGGTCGCGTATACGGCGACGACGGGGTGCAGGCCGCCCATCGCCAGGCCCGCCGCCGAGGTGGCGGCATGCTGCTCGGCGATGCCCACGTCATACACCCGCTGCGGGTACTTGCGGGCCAGGGTGGCGATGCCGGTCGGCTCGGCCATGGCGGCGGTGATGCCCACCACGTCGGGGCGCTCGTCGGCAACGGCGACCAGCTCGTCGGCGAAGACGTGGGTCCACTTGACCGACGGCGCGGCGACCAGCTGACCCGTCTCGACGTCGAAGGCGCCGCCGGGGCCGTGCAGGCAGTCCGCCTCGTCCTCCTCGGCGGGGCGGTAGCCGTAGCCCTTGCGGGTGACCGCGTGCACGATCACCGGTCCGCCGAAGTTCTTCGCGGCGCGCAGCGCCGACTCGACCGCGGTCACGTCGTGCCCGTCGACCGGGCCGACGTACTTGATGCCGAGGTCCTCGAACATGGCCTGCGGGGCGACCGCGTCCTTGATGCCCTTCTTGACCGCGTGCAGCACCTCGTACATCGGCTTACCGACGAACGGGGTGTTGCCGAGCGCGTCCTTGACGGTGTCGAGCACCCTCTCGTAGCCCGGGTTGAGCCGCAGCGACGACAGGTGGTCGGCGAGGCCGCCGATGGTCGGCGAGTAGGACCGGCCGTTGTCGTTGACCACGATGACCAGCGGGTTGCCGGCGGTGGCGATGTTGTTCAGCGCCTCCCAGCACATGCCGCCGGTCAGCGCGCCGTCGCCGACCACCGCGACCACACTGCGCTTCTCGCCGCGCAGCGCGTACGCCTTGGCCAGCCCGTCCGCGTACGACAGGGCGGTGGAGGCGTGCGAGTTCTCGATCAGGTCGTGCTCGCTCTCCGCCTGGCTGGGGTAGCCGGAGAGGCCACCGCGCTGGCGGAGCTTGTCGAAGCCCTCCTGCCGGCCGGTGATGATCTTGTGTACGTAGGCCTGGTGGCCGGTGTCGAACAGGAGCCGGTCCCGCGGCGAGTCGAAGACCCGGTGCATCGCGAGGGTCAGCTCCACCACACCAAGGTTGGGGCCGATGTGCCCACCGGTGCGGGAGACCTTGGCGATCAGGAAGTCACGGATCTCGGCGGCGAGGATGTCCAGCTGCTCGGCGGTCATCCGCTTCACGTCCTGCGGACCGCGGACGGTGCCCAGCAGCCGGCCGTGGTTGGCCGTGCCCTCTTCAACACTCATGACGCAAGAGTCTATCGGCCGCCCGACAGCCCGCAGCCCGGCCGTGGATCTTCCCAGGTCGGAGCCGAGATCAGGCCTCGATCACCAGCCGGCGCGGCGGGGCCGGCGGGGCCGCCGCCCGGGCCGGGCCGGCCGGGGTCCAGGAGCCCAGCACGGCGGCCCGGGTGGCGCCGGTCACCGACGGGATCGCCCCGGGCAGCCCGTGCCAGGAGAGCCAGCCGAGCAGGGCGAACGCGTACGCCTCCTTGGCCTGCGCCGGCACCCCCAGCTCGTCGGTGGTGCGCAGCCGCCAGCGGTCGGCGGCGAGTTCGACCAGCCGGGCCATCAGGGTGGGATTGCGCACCCCGCCGCCGGCGGCGACCACCTCGGTCACCCCGTGCCGGGCGCACTCGGCGGCCACCGTCGCGGCGGTCAGCACGGTCAGCGTGGCCAGCACGTCGTCGGCGGCCACCGGCTCGCCCAGGGCGGCCAGCTTCGCGTCCAGGTAGCCGGCGTGGAACAGCTCCTTGCCGGTGGACTTGGGCGCCGGCGCGGCGTAGTACGGCTCGGCGAGCAGCAGGTCCAGCAGGCCCTCGTGCACCCGGCCCGCCGCCGCGCGGGCCCCGTCCAGGTCGCAGGGGCGGCCGAGGAACCGCCGGGCGGCGGCGTCCAGCAGGGCGTTGGCCGGACCCACGTCGTACCCGAGCACGGGCGCGCCGGGGGCGACCACGGTGAGGTTGGCGATCCCGCCCAAATTGAGTGCGGCGCGCGGCGCACTGCCGCCCGAACCCCGCGCTGCGCGCGAGGCGGTGGCCGGGTCGAGCAGCAACGCGTCGAACACCGGGACCAGCGGCGCGCCCTGTCCGCCGGCCGCGACGTCCGCCGACCGCAGGTCGTGCAGCACCGGTACGCCCACCCGCGCGGCCACCCGGGCCGGCGCGCCGAGCTGGAGGGTGCCCCGGGCCCGGCCCGCCTCGACCCAGTGGAAGACCGTCTGCCCGGGCGAGACCACCGCGTCGACCGCGCCGCCGGCCAGCTCGACGCCGGCCGCCGCCGCCTCGGCGAAGACCTCGCCGAGCCGGTTGTCCAGCCGGCAGACCGCCTCGATGGTGGTGGCCGCCGGGGGCAGCAGCTTGCCGATCTCGGCGCGCAACCCGTCGTCGTAGTCCAGGCTGCGGTGCCCGAGCGGGCGCAGCCGCAGCGTCTCCCCGGCCCGGGTGAACTCGGCCGCCACCACGTCCACCCCGTCGTACGACGTGCCCGACATCAGCCCGACGATCTTCATCGGGCCAGGTTAGTCAGGCGCCGGGCGGGAGGAACAGCCCGACCAGCTCGACGTGCTGGGTCATCGGGAACAGGTCGAAGCCGCGCAGCGCGGCCAGGCGCCAGCCGAGTCCGGTGAAGGTGCGCACGTCCCGGGCGAAGGCGGCCGGGTCGCAGGCCACGTACGCCACCGCGCGCGGGCCGGCGGCGACGATGTCCCGCACCACCGGCGCGCCCGCACCCGAGCGGGGCGGGTCGAGCACCACCAGGTCGACCGGGCCGGTGACCCGGCGGCGGGCCAACGCGGTCTCCACCCGGGCCGCGACCACCTCCACCCCGGGCAGGTCGGCCAGGTTCGCCCGGGCCGCGGCCACGCCCTGCTCGGCCGACTCGACCAGGGTGACCCGGGCGTCGCCGACCCGACCGGCGAGCGCGGCGGCGAACAGGCCGGCGCCGCCGTACAGGTCCCAGGCGGTCTCGCCGGAGCGCGGCTCGAGCAGGTCGAGGACCGCGCCGACCAGGGTGTCCGCCGCGGCGGGGTGCACCTGCCAGAAGCCGGACGCGGGCAGCCTCCAGTCCCGGCCGGCGGCCACCTCGCGGACCTGCTCCGGCCCGCTCACCGGGGTGGGCACCCCCGCGGCGTACGCGACGACGCTGACGTCCCCGCAGGTGGAGGCGACCGTCTCGACGGCGTCCGCGTCCGGCCAGCGGGCCCCGTCGGGGGCGAGCACCGGCAGCTCCTGGATGGCCGGGTGGGCGATCAGGCAGCGGTCGACCGGCACCACCTCGTGCGAGCGGTGCTTGAGCAGCCCGGCCCGGCCGGCGCCGTCGACCGCGTAGCGGACCCGGGAACGCCAGCCCAGCGACCCGCCGGGCAGCGCCTCGACGCGGACGCCGAGCGCGTCGACCTCGGCGTCGGTGAGGCCACCCAGCCGGGTGAGCTGCTCACCGACCACGGCGGTCTTCCAGTCGAGCTGCGCCTCGGGGGCGACGTGCTGGAGGTCGCAGCCGCCGCAGCGGCCCGGCCGGGCGTACGGGCAGGGCGGCTCGACCCGGTCCGGGGAGGCGGTCAGGATCTCCACCGCGTCGGCCCGGGCGAAGCCCCGGTGCAGCTCGGTCACCTCGGCGACCACCCGCTCGCCGGGCAGCGCGTGCCGGACGAAGACCACCTGGCCGTCCACCCGGGCCACGCAGTGCCCGCCGGGGGCGACCGCGTCGACGGTCAGCTCGACCCGCTCGGCCTCCTCCAGCCCCGGTCGGGCGGTCGCGGTCACCGGCGGTCCCCGCTCTCCCCGGGCGGGGCGGAGACCACCGGCGGGACGGTCGGCGGCAGGGTGCTGCGCGGAGCCACCCGAGGCCCGCGTGCCGGCCCTCGGCTCAGGGTGGCGTCCAGCCGGTCCAGGTTCTTGTTGGCGGTCGAGGCGAGCTGCCACGGCACGCTGGTCACCATCACGCCCGGCTCGAAGAGCAGCCGCCCCTTGAGCCGCAGCGCGCTCTGGTTGTGCAGCAGGTTCTCCCACCAACGGCCCACCACGTACTCCGGGATGAAGACGGTGACCACGTCGCGGGGCGACTCCCGGCGGACCGAGGCGACGAAGTTGAGGATCGGCCGGGTGATCTCCCGGTACGGGGAGTCGATCACGGTCAGCGGCACCGGCAGCTCGCGCCGCTCCCAGTCGGCCTGGAGGTCCCGGGTGTCCTTCTCGTCGACGTTCACGGTGACCGCGGTCAGCGTGTCCGGCCGGGTGGCCCGGGCGTACGCGACGGCCCGCAGGGTCGGCTGGTGCAGCTTGCTGACCAGCACGATGGCGTGGTTGCGGGCGGGCAGCACGGCCCGCTGCTCGGTCGGCTCCAGCTCGGCGGAGACCCGGTCGTAGTGCCGGCGGATGGCCAGCATCAGCAGGTAGATCACCGCCATCGCGGCGATCGCGATCCAGGCGCCGAGCAGGAACTTGGTGATCAGCACGATGACCAGCACCACGCCGGTCATGGCCATGCCGAAGGTGTTGATCGCCCGGGAGCGGATCATCCGGCGCCGCGCCTCCGGGTCCCGCTCGGTACGCAGGTGTCGGTTCCAGTGCCGGATCATGCCGGCCTGGGAGAGGGTGAACGAGACGAACACCCCGACGATGTAGAGCTGGATGAGTCGGGTCACCTCGGCCTGGAAGCCGACGATCAGCACCACGGCGGCGACGGCGAGGAAGACGATGCCGTTGGAGAAGGCCAGCCGGTCGCCCCGGGTGTGCAGCTGGCGGGGCAGGTAGCGGTCCTGGGCGAGGATCGAGCCGAGCACCGGGAAGCCGTTGAAGGCGGTGTTCGCGGCCAGGAACAGGATCAGCGCGGTCATCGCGGCCACCACGTAGAGCAGCACCGAGCCGTTGCCGAAGACCGTCTCGCCGAGCTGGGCGGTGACGGTCTTCTGCACGTACCCGTCCGGCCCGGAGACGATCTGCGACGGGTCCTCCACGAACTGGAGCCCGGTCAGCCGGGACAGCCAGATGATGCCGACCAGCATGGTCACCGCGATGGTGCCGAGCAGCAGCAGGGTGGTCGCCGCGTTCTTCGACTTCGGCGTCTTGAACGCGGGCACGCCGTTCGAGATCGCCTCCACGCCGGTGAGCGCGGCGCAGCCGGAAGAGAAGGTGCGCAGCAGTAGGAAGATCAGGGCGAAGCCGGTGACGCTGTGCTCGGCGTGGATCTCCAGCCCGGCGCTCGGTGCCCGCAGGTCGTCGCCGAGCACGAAGATCCGGAACAGCCCGGTCAGCAGCATGCCGCCGATCACGATCACGAAGCCGTACGTGGGGATGGCGAACGCGGTGCCGGACTCCCGCAGGCCGCGCAGGTTCATCGCGGTGAGCAGCACCACGGCGCTGACCGCGATCAACACCTTGTGGGTGGCCACGAAGGGCACCACCGAGCCGAGGTTCGCCACGCCCGAGGAGACCGAGACCGCGACCGTGAGCACGTAGTCGACCAGCAGCGCGCTGGCCACCGCGAGCCCGGCGCGCGGCCCGAGGTTGACCGTCGCCACCTCGTAGTCGCCGCCGCCCGAGGGGTAGGCGTGCACGTTCTGCCGGTAGCTCGCCACCACGGTGAGCATCACCACGACGACCGCGAGCGCGATCCACGGCGAGAAGAAGAAAGCCGACGCGCCCGCGATGGAGAGCGTCAGCAGGATCTCGTCCGGGGCGTACGCAACGCTGGAGAGCGCGTCGGAGGCGAAGACCGGCAGCGCGATGCGCTTCGGCAGGAGGGTGTGCTGGAGGCGGTCGGACCGGAACGGTCGACCGAGGAGGAGTCGCTTCAGCAGCGAGGTGGGGTTGGCCACAACCGCCAAGAGTACGACGACCCCGCGCCACCCGGTGGGGGTGCCTGATCACCCTCGCGTCCGCGCGCGCGGTACGGTCGGTCCCCCGCCTGCGGCGGGGACGTGGCAGGCTCGCAGTCGACGGGCCAGCGGGCGGCACCGTGGGAGGAGCGGACACCGTGCATGTCGTGATCATGGGCTGCGGTCGGGTCGGGTCGACCCTGGCCCACAGCCTGGAGTCCCGGGGACACTCGGTGGCGGTGATCGACCAGGACGCGGACGCGTTCCGCCGTCTCGGGCCCGACTTCGCCGGCATCACCGTGACCGGCGCCGGCTTCGACGGCGAGGTGCTGCGCCAGGCCGGCATCGAGCGCGCCGACGCCTTCGCCGCGGTCTCCAGCGGCGACAACTCCAACATCATCTCGGCGCGGCTGGCGCGGGAGACCTTCGGCGTCTCCCGGGTGGCCGCCCGGATCTACGACCAGCGCCGGGCGCAGGTCTACGAGCGGCTGGGCATCCCCACCGTGGCCACCGTGCGGTGGACCGCCGACCGGATGCTGCGCCATCTGGTCCCCGAGGGCAACGTCGAGATCTTCCGGGACCCGACCAGCACCGTCTCGATCATCGAGGTGCCGGTGCACAAGGACTGGATCGGCCGGCCGCTGCGGCAGCTCGAAGAGTCCGCGGGCGCCCGGGTGGCGTACCTCATCCGCTTCGGGATCGGCACGCTGCCCACCGCCTCCACCGTGGTGCAGGAGGGCGACCAGGTCTTCATGCTGGTGACCGACGACATCATCGGGTCGGTCACCTCGGGGGCGGCGGCGCCGCCGGAAGGAGGGCACTGAGCCATGCGCATCGCCATCGCCGGCGCCGGCAACGTGGGCCGGTCGATCGCCCAGGAGCTGATCGACAACGGGCACCAGGTGATGCTGATCGAGCGGCAGCCGAAGATGCTCCGCCCCGACCGGGTGCCGGCCGCCGAGTGGGTGCTCGCCGACGCGTGCGAGCTGGCCAGCCTGGAGGAGGCCAACGTCGCCGGCTGCGAGGTGGTGGTGGCCGCCACCGGCGACGACAAGGTCAACCTGGTGGTGTCGCTGCTGGCCAAGACCGAGTTCGCGGTGCCCCGCGTGGTCGCCCGGGTCAACCGGGCCGAGAACGAGTGGCTCTTCACCGAGCAGTGGGGGGTCGACGTCGCGGTGAGCAAGCCGCGGGTGATGGCCGCCCTGGTCGAGGAGGCCGTCACGGTCGGCGACCTGGTCCGGCTGATGACCTTCCGGCAGGGCGAGGCGAACCTCGTCGAGATCACCCTGCCGCCCACCGCGCCGTACGTCGGCCAACCCATCCACGCGGTGCCCATCCCCCGGGACGCCGCCCTGGTGGCGATCCTGCGCGGTAAGCGGGTGCTGGTGCCCAGCCCGGACGACCCGATCGAGGCCGGCGACGAGCTGATCTTCGTGTGCACGGCCGCGGTGGAGAACGAAGTCCGGGCGGTCATCCTCGGGCCGGACAGCGTCGAGCGCACCCGCGACCGGGCGTGACCCCCCGTCGGTCCCGCCGGCCGGCGGGACCGGCCGGCGGGGCTCAGGCGCCCGGCAGCGGCGTCGGCGCGGTCTCCCGGGTCACCCGGCGCACGGCCCAGACGGTGATCAGCAGCAGCAGCGCGTACGGCGGGTAGCCCAGGGCGAGCCGGGCCACGCCCAGCGCGGTGTCCTGGTGCGCCAGATAGAGCCCGGCCTGCACGCCCACCTTGGCCAGCCAGACCACGCCCCAGAGCACGGTGAGCTGGGTGAAGGTGCGCACCAACCGGGGGTCGTCCCGCCACTCCGAGCGCCCCTTGGCCACCAGCACCGACCAGATCCAGCCGACCAGGGGCTGCCGGACGGCCGCCGAGACCAGCAGGGCCAGGCCGTAGCCGACGCCGTAGAGGATGCCGGGGAGGTAGAAGTCCCGCTCGTCGCCGGTCCGCCAGGCGATGGCGGCGCCGATGGCGATGCCGACCAGGCCGTTGACCGCGTGCCGCACCGGCCGGCGCTGGGCCAGCCGCAGCCCGGCGATCAGCAGCGCCACGGCCACCGAGGCGATCACCGCGGGGCGCAGCTCCCCCACCACGTTGGCGATCACGAAGACCACCACGGGGATGCTCGACTCGACCAGGCCCCGCCAGCCGCCGAGCTGGTCGGCCATCTGCTCGGCGAGGCTGGGCAGCCGCTCGTCCTCGGGCCCGAGTTCCGGGTCAGTGGTGCGGTGCGGTCCGGTCGTCACTTCGGCGACTCCAGCTCGTAGTACGGGTTGTAGATCACCTTGCGGTCGTCCCGTACGGCCACCCGACCGCGGGCGGTGAGGTGCCGGCCCGGCTCGATGCCGGCGATGTGCCGCCGACCCAGCCAGACCAGGGTGACCACGTCGTTGCCGTCGTACAGGTCCGCCTCGAGCGTGGGCAGGTTCGTCCGGGGCGTGTAGACCACCGTGCGGAGCCGCCCGGCGACCGAGACCACCTGGCCCCGGCTGCACTGGTGGGCCGGCATGCCGCCGGACTCGGCGCTCTCCCGGCGCAGCTCCTGCGCCTCGATCTCGGATTCGCTCGCGGTGAGCCGATGCAGGAGCCGCCGCAGCGACACCCGACTCTCGTCGGTCGTCATGACCTCCGCGTCACCCTCTCCACCCGGGCCGGTCCGCGCCGGCGCTGGCTCGGCCCGGCCGATGCCGGAACCGTCCCGCCAGCGTACGCCGATCCGGTCCGGCCGCGGAGCCGGCGTCGGCCGGGCGTACCCCCGCCCGGCGGACGCGCGACGGGCCCGGCACCGTCGACGGGAGCCGACGGGACCGGGCCCGGCGCGGTAGGTCTCAGGCCTCGCCCTGCTGCGCGGCGTGCTGCTCGGCCACCTCGCGGGGCAGCCGCAGCGGCAACGGCTCGCGGACCGGCTTGGCCTCGTGGCCCCGGTCGACCACCAGGCCGTCGAGGCAGAGCGCCAGCGGGCCGGCGGCGACCGGGGCGTTGGCCGCCTCGCCCTGGTAGACGGCCCGGACCATCCAGCGCGGCCCGTCGATGCCGACGAAGCGCAGGTCGGTCATGCCGTCCGGGGTACGCACCCGGGCGCGCAACTCGGTGCCGTACTCCCCCTCGACCTCCTCGGCGGCGGCGCCGTCGTTGAACAGCGACTGCCGGATCTCCTCGCGCACCTCGTCCCAGATGCCCTCGGAGCGGGGTGCGGCGAAGACGCCGAGCTGGAGGGCGTTCTGGCCGTTCACCAGCACCACCTGCTGGATCACGCCCTGCGGGTCGGCCTGCACCCGCACCTCCACGTCCGGCACCGCCGGGATCTGGAGGCTGCCCAGGTCCAGCCGCGGCGCGTCGGGCGCCTCGGAGATGTCGTACGGGCCCCGGGACGGCGCCTGCGCGGTCTCCTCGGCCTCGTCGAAGTCGAGGACCTCGGCGTTCCGCTCGTCACGCGCGTGCCGCGCGCCCTCGGCCCGCTTTCGGGAGAAGATCACTGCGCCCACCCTCCGCTGTTCGCACTCACCCTGCCACCTCTTCCGTCTGCCCGCCCGCCGGTGCCGGGACCAGCCCGGCGTGCCCGCCGGTGGACCCGTGCCCGCCGGTTCCGCGCCGGGACGAGGGCAGTTCCGCCACCGGCTGGAAGTCGGCCCGCGCGACCCGCTGGACGACGAGCTGCGCGATCCGGTCACCCCGGCTGATCTTCGCGGGTGTCTCCCGATCATGATTGATCAGGTTGACCAGGATCTCACCCCGGTAGCCGGCGTCGACCGTACCGGGCGCGTTGAGCACCGTCACGCCGAGCCTCGCCGCCAGCCCCGATCGGGGGTGCACCAGGCCGACGTACCCCTCCGGCAGCGCGATGGCCACGCCGGTCGGGACCAGGGCCCGGCCGCCGGGCGGCAGCTCGACGTCCGCGGCGGCCACCAGGTCCGCGCCGGCGTCGCCGGGATGGGTGTACGCCGGCAGCGGCAGCTCCGGATCGAGCTGCCGTACGGGCACGGGTACGACGTCTGTCACGGTCTACCTCTTCCGTCCGGTCCATGCGGGGGTGACCCTGCCATCCTGCCGGTTGGCCGGCCGGCCGTGCGCCGTACCCTCGGACTGTGAGCCTGTCGTCGTCCTCGTCCGCCCCGGCGTCCCCGGTGGCCGCCGCCCGGGAGTACTCGGAGCGGCTCACGCTGCCCTGGTGGGCCTGGCCGGCGGGCCTCGCCGTGGCCGGGCTGCTCGCCGCCGAGCTCTGGATGGGCGCGACGGGCGTACGCGCCTGGCTGCCGTTCGTGCTGCTGATTCCGGCGGCCGTGGCCGCGCTGGCGTGGCTGGGCCGGCTCCGGGTCGCGGTACGCGACGGCGAGCTGTGGGTGGACGACGCCCACCTCCCGGTGCGCCACGTCGCCGACGTGGTCCCGCTGGACGCCGCCGGCCGGCGCGAGGTGCTCGGCCTCGGGGCCGACCCGCTCGCCTTCGTGGTGCAGCGGCCGTGGATCGGCGGCGCGGTCCAGGTGGTGCTGGCCGACCCGGCCGACCCGACCCCGTTCTGGGTGGTGAGCACCCGGCGCCCGGTGGAGCTGGCCGCCGCGATCCTCGCCGCCCGCGACGCCGCCTGACCCGCCCTGGGCGGTCAGGGCAGGGCGGGGCGGCCGTCGGGAAGCTCCCTGCTCGGGCGGCGCAGGTCCTTGCGGAGCTGCTCGCCGAGGGTCCGGGTGGCCCGGCGGTTGAGGTAGCCGGCGACGGCGGCACCGGTGAGGAACGGCCCGAGCGTGGTCAGGTTGCGGCCGAACCGGCGCAGCAGGCTGTCCCGCAGCTCCCGGCGGGCGGCGGTGCTCAGCACCGCGCTCACCCCGACCCCCGGCATCATCGGGTTGATCCCTCGCTGGGTGGCCCAGGACTGCACCAGCGCGACCGCGCGCTGGGTCCCGGCGGTGGGCAGCGGAGCGCGATGGATCTCGTGCAGTTCGCCGATCAACTTCAGCTCGATGGCAACCACCGTGACCGTCTCGGCGGCCAGCAGCACGGGCGCGGAGAGCAGCGTCGGGGTGACCGTCCATTCGACCGCGGCGACCCCACCGCCGGCCGCGCCGACCCCGGCGGTGGCCCGGGCGGCGTTGCGGATCAGCCGCTCGGCCAGCTCGTCGTCGTCCAAGCCGGGGAAGTGCCGGCGGAGCGTGGCCAGGTCGCGGATCGGCACGTGCGGAGCGACCTCGGCGACGGTGTCCGACATCCAGCGGATGGCGGCCTTCGGCTTGAACAGGTCGCTGAGGCCGCGGGCGCGGGCCTGGCCGACCAGCCGGGTGAGCAGCTGGCGGCGCCGGGCGGGGGCGATGTCGTCGGCGGTGAGCGCGGCGACGGTCGCGCCGAGCTCGTCGGTCGCACCGCTCGGTGCGGCCGGCGTGGGCCGCTCGGCTCCGCCGCTACCGGTCGGTTGCTCGGCGCCGGTCCCGTCGGCGTCCGGTCCCCCGGTCCGCTCGATGCGCTCGCTCACCCGTCCGCCCTCCCGTGCTCCGCGCGGCGTGGCAGCCGCGGGTACGAGTCAAGCAGCTTCCGGCCACCGGCGCACGGCGGCTCGAACAGCGGCGGCCCCGTCGAGGAGGCCGCCGCCGGTGTACACGCGTCGGGATCAGACGCACTCGCGGCAGATCAGCTCGCCGTTGCGCTCGACCGCCAGCTGGCTGCGGTGGTGGACCAGGAAGCAGCGGCCGCATCGGAACTCGTCCTGCTGCATCGGTAGCACCTTGACCGTGAGCTCCTCGTCGGCCAGGTCGGCGCCGGGCAGCTCGAAGCTCTCCGCCACCTCGGCCTCGTCGACGTCCACAGCGCCCGACTGTGAGTCGACCCGCCGGGCCTTGAGCTCTTCCAGGCTGTCCTCGCCGAGGTCGACCTCGTCGCGACGCGGGGCGTCGTAGTCGGTGGCCATCGGTTTCACTCTCCCATATCGATATTGTCGCTTCCGGGTGTAACGCCGGAGGACGCTGTTTCGGTTCCACTGGCCGGCCACCAAATGTGTCGGTCACACGACCCGACGACCGGTGGGCCGAGTCCGCCAGGAGGAACTACCCCAGCGAGCGCGGAACCTTACCCCCCCTTTGGGCGAGGCATGTATACCGCCCTCGCGGCAGAGATGTACGCCCCTGCGCCCGAAGTTGTTCCCAATGTGACTCAGGCGACACGAAGATAGGGGTAGTAGTACCCGTTCCCCCGGTGGCGCGCCGGCATGTCGGACTGTTTCCACGCGACGGCCGGACAACCGTTAACCTCAGCGGCGTACTCGACGGCCGGCGGGCGACGGCCGCCGCCACCCAATCACTGTCCGGGGAGCGCCCAGATGAGTTTTGCGCGAGTGCGAGCACTCGTTGTCGTCGGTCTGCTGGCGGTTCTCGCCCTGGTCTTCGTCGTCGTCGCGATGGTCAAGGATTCCCAGAGCAACGCGGGCACCGCCGAGGGCTGCCCCAAGGGCTGGCCGCTGGCCGACGTGACCCTGCGCGAGCCGAAGGACGTCAAGATCAACGTCTACAACGGCACCGACGAGGTGGGCCTGGCCGGCAGCGTGGCGGACGACTTCCGCAACCGTAAGTTCCAGGTCAAGAAGGAGGGCAACGCCCCCAAGGCGGTGGACGACGTCGCGGTGCTGCGATTCGGCCCGAAGGGCGTCGGCTCCGCGCAGCTGCTGCGGGCCTATTTCCTCAACAGCGCCAAGCTGGAACCCGACCTGAAGCGCAAGGACGACACGGTCGACGTGATCCTCGGCAACAGCTTCCAGCAGTTGGCCACCACCACCGAGGTGAACCAGTCGCTGGGCGACCTCGGCTCGCCCGAGGCCCCGCCCGGCACCTGCCCGGCCCCGGTCGGGGAGAAGTAACCGTCGGCCATTCAGCCGACCCGTTGATCACACAAGATCCATCCGAATTCGCGGAAAGAGTGGCCTCCCCTGGCGGGACGGCCACTCTTTCCATGAAAAAGGAGTCTCCGGCGCGCCGGCCGGCCGGTCAGGGACCACCGGAGGCGTCGAGGGCGGCCAGCCGGGTGTGCAGCGGCTCGAACAGCGCCGGCGGCACGGCGATCACCAGGTCCGGGCCGGCCGGTCGGCCCGCAAGTCCGGTCACCAGCAGCCCCGCCTCGCGGGCGACCAGCCCGCCCGCGGCGAGGTCCCAGGCGGCCAGCCCCTTCTCGTAGTAGGCGTCCACCCGCCCCTCGGCGGCCAAGCAGAGGTCCAGCGCCGCAGCCCCCATCCGGCGGATGTCCCGGACGTGCGGGATCAGCTCGGCGACCACCCGCGCCTGGTGCGCCCGGCGGCCGGCGTCGTAGCCGAACCCGGTGGCGACCAGCGCCTGTCCCAGGTCGGTCTCGGTGGAGCAGCCCAGCCGCTCCCCCGCCCGCCAGGCACCGCCACCCGCCGTGGCCGTCCACTCCTCGCCGGTGGCGACGTTGCGCACCACCCCCGCCACCACCTCGCCGTCGACCTCGGCGGCGAGGGAGACCGCGCAGTACGGCAGCCCGTAGAGGTAGTTGACGGTGCCGTCGATCGGGTCGACGATCCAGCGCACTCCGCCCTCGGCCGCCGGGCCGGTGGCGCCGGCGCCGTACTCCTCGCCCAGCACCGCGTCGTCCGGCCGGAGCGTCCCAAGGGCGTCGAGCACCTGCCGCTCCACCGCGCGGTCGGCGGCGGTGACCACGTCGGTGACCGTGCTCTTGGTCGCGGCGACCGAGACCCCCTCGGCCCGCATCCGGTGCGCGGTGGCGGCCGCGTCCCGGGCCACCTCGACGGCGATCTCCAGCAATTCCCGCGGCGTGGGCGCCGAGCGGATCATGTTCGTCCCCTTCCCGCACGGCCGGGGCCACCCGCGTCGTGCGCGGGTATCATCCTTACAAAGTCCACATCTGCGCCGAATCGGCGGTCCACGCCGCCGGTACGCCGTGCGGCGCGGGATGATCGCCGCAGACGGCGTTACAATTCACCCTGCCCACGCGCCACGGACCGCCAGCGACCGGCCGGCCCGGGACACGGGGGTCCCTCAACGACATCGCCCGGCACGGCGTTTCCTGCTGCGCCGGACGACCCGGCCGTGCTCGCTCTTCGCCTCCGGAAGGTCATTCGTGACAGAACCCCGCCAGACCGGCGCCGACGTTCGCTCGCTCACCGACACCCTGATCGCCCATGCGCAGAGCGCCGGCGGCCAGCTCACGTCGGCCCAGCTCGCGCGCACCGTCGAGTCCGCTGAGGTGACCCCGGCCCAGGCCAAGAAGATCCTCCGTGCGCTCTCCGAGGCGGGGGTGACGGTGGTCGTCGACGGCTCGGCCAGCACCCGCCGCCGGGTGGCCGCCGCCCGGTCGGTCACGCCCGCTTCCCGGGCCACCACCGCCAAGACCACCAAGAAGGCCGCCGCGCCCGCCCCGAAGCAGGCGCCGGCTGCCGAGGAGGCCCCGGCCCCCGCCCCGCGGAAGGCGACCGCGCGCAAGGCCGCCGGCACCACCGCCGAGGTGGCCGCCAAGGCCGCCGCGCCGGCGAAGGCCACCAAGGCGACCCGGGCCACCAAGGCGACCGTGGCCGCGAAGACCGCCGCGGCGAAGGCCGCGCCGAAGGGCGAGGGCCCCGAGGGCGACATCGACCCGGAGGAGCTGGCCGCCGAGATCGAGGACGTGGTGGTCGAGGAGCCGGCCGAGCTGACCCAGGCCGCCGAGGCCGACGCGGCCAGCTCCGCGAGCGACAACGACTTCGAGTGGGACGACGAGGAGTCCGAGGCGCTCAAGCAGGCGCGTCGCGACGCCGAGCTGACCGCCTCCGCCGACTCCGTCCGGGCGTACCTGAAGCAGATCGGCAAGGTGCCGCTGCTCAACGCCGAGCAGGAGGTCGAGCTCGCCAAGCGGATCGAGGCCGGCCTCTACGCCGCCGAGCGGCTGCGCGCCGCCGAGGAGGGCGAGGAGAAGCTCACCCGGGACATGCAGCGCGACCTGCTCTGGATCTCCCGGGACGGCGAGCGGGCCAAGAACCACCTCCTGGAGGCGAACCTCCGGCTGGTCGTGTCGCTGGCCAAGCGCTACACCGGTCGCGGCATGGCCTTCCTCGACCTGATCCAGGAGGGCAACCTCGGCCTGATCCGCGCGGTCGAGAAGTTCGACTACACCAAGGGCTACAAGTTCTCCACCTACGCCACCTGGTGGATCCGCCAGGCCATCACCCGCGCCATGGCCGACCAGGCCCGCACCATCCGCATCCCGGTGCACATGGTCGAGGTGATCAACAAGCTCGGCCGGATCCAGCGCGAGCTGCTCCAGGACCTGGGCCGCGAGCCCACCCCGGAGGAGCTGGCCAAGGAGATGGACATCACGCCGGAGAAGGTGCTGGAGATCCAGCAGTACGCCCGGGAGCCCATCTCGCTCGACCAGACCATCGGCGACGAGGGCGACAGCCAGCTCGGTGACTTCATCGAGGACTCGGAGGCCGTGGTCGCGGTCGACGCGGTCTCGTTCTCGCTGCTGCAGGACCAGCTCCAGCAGGTCCTCCAGACGCTCTCCGAGCGCGAGGCGGGCGTGGTACGCCTGCGGTTCGGCCTCACCGACGGCCAGCCGCGCACCCTGGACGAAATCGGCCAGGTGTACGGCGTGACCCGCGAGCGCATCCGTCAGATCGAGTCCAAGACCATGTCCAAGTTGCGGCACCCGTCGCGTTCCCAGGTGCTCCGCGACTACCTGGACTGACCGCCCAGGACAACCAGACGTGTCGGTTTGATCACCAGTCGTAGAACACGCAAAGGTGATCGGCCGGTTGCCCGTTTGTGATCGTTGACGTGGCACCCTTGATGGAAGGCACACTGTCTTGCCGCCAGGTGTGACCTCCGTCCCGGCCGGGCACACAGGGAAGGCAAGGCCCGACAAGGGTGTTGCAGGATAGGTGAGCAACGAGAGAGTGTTCATCGGTGACGACCAGAGGAGGAAGGCGATGACCCCGACCCTCACGCCGCCGCCCGAGACGGTGAGCCCCCCGGCCGCCGATGAACGGTGCGACCGCTGCAATGCTGCCGGCAAGCTCCGGATCACTCTGGCGGGTGGGAGCGAGTTGGTGTTCTGTGGGCACCACGCGAACAAGTACGCGGAGGATCTCGTGAAGATCACCGTGCGGTACGCGACGGACCCGGAGTTCAGCTGGCGTGGCGCCGATCTGATGGCGAACTGAATCCGAACGATCCGCAACTCGACATAGCCGGCCGGAGGTCCCTCAAGGGGCCTCCGGCCGGCTTTTTGCGCACCCGCCCCAGACCGGTCAGAGGGTCTGGACGGTGGCGATGCGCTCTTCGAGCTGCTCGATGGTGGCCTGGGCGCTCGGCGGGCCGCCGCAGAGCCGGCGCAGCTCCGCGTGGATCTTGCCGTGCGGCTGGCCGGTGTGGTGGTGCCGGGCGGCCACCAGGGCGTTCAGCTGCCGGCGGAGCGCCACCCGACGCTGGGCGGCACTCATCGGGGGCGGGGCCGCCGCCGAGACCGCAGCGGCCGGCTCAGCGGGCTGCCGGGCAGCCTTGCGCCGCTGCGCGGCGAGCTGCTCGGCCTGCCGCTTGGTGAGCAGCATCGAGACCTGGTCGGCGGTGAGCAGTCCGGGGAGGCCCAGGTATTCCTCCTCCTCCGGGGTGCCCGCCTGGGCGGCGGTGCCGAAGGACGCCCCGTCGAAGATCACCTGGTCCAGCTCGGCGGTCGCGGAGAGCGCGGCGAACCGCTTCTCCAGCTCGCCGCTGGCCTGGTCGTCCCGCTGGGCACGCTCCAACAGGTCGTCGTCGAAGCCGTCCGACTCCTTGGCCTTGCCGAGCACGTGGTCCCGCTCGGCCTCCATCTCGCTGGCGAGCCCGAGCAGGTGCGGCACGCTGGGCAGGAAGACCGAGGCGGTCTCCCCGGACCGCCGGGCCCGGACGAACCGGCCGATCGCCTGCGCGAAGTAGAGCGGGGTGCTGGCGCTGGTCGCGTACACGCCGACGGCCAGGCGGGGGATGTCGACGCCCTCGGAAACCATCCGGACCGCGACCAGCCAGCGCTGCTCGGACGCCGCGAACGTCGCGATCCGCGCGGAGGCGCCCTGGTCGTCGGAGAGCACCACGGCGGCCTTCTCGCCGGTCACCTGCTCGATCAGCTTCGCGTACGAGCGGGCGGCCTGCTGGTCGCTGGCGATCACCAGGCCACCGGCGTCGGGCATGCCGGCGTTGCGTAGCACCGTCAGCCGGGCGTCCGCGGCCCGCAGCACCTGCGGCATCCAGTCGCCCGCCGGGTCCAGCGCGGTACGCCAGGCCTGGGCGACGAGGTCCTGGGTCATCGGCTCGCCCAGCCGCGCCGCCAGCTCCTCCCCCGCGTTGGTGCGCCACCGGGTCTCCCCCGAGTACGCCAGGAAGAGCACCGGCCGGACCACGCCGTCGCGCAGCGCGTCGGAGTAGCCGTAGACGGAGTCGGCGCGGGAACGCAGCAGCCCGTCCCCGCCCCGGTCGTAGTTGACGAACGGGATCGGGTTGTCGTCGGAGCGGAACGGCGTACCGGTGAGCATCAGCCGGCGTACCGCGGGCTCGAAGGCGGCCTTGACGCCGTCGCCCCAGGTACGCGAGTCGCCGGCATGGTGGATCTCGTCGAGGATGACCAGCGTCCGCCGGGTCATGGTGCGCCGCCGGTGCACCTGCGGTGCCATCCCGACCTGGGCGTACGTGACGACGGCGCCGTGGAAGTCGGCGGCGGAGTGCAGGTCGGCGTTGCGGAAGGCGGCGTCGAGCTGGATGCCGACCCGGGCTGCGGACTGCGCCCACTGGGTCTTCAGGTGCTCGGTCGGGGCGACCACGGTGACCGCCTCGACGGTGCCGTCGTGCAGCAGCTCGGCGGCGATCCGCAGGGCGAAGGTGGTCTTGCCGGCGCCGGGCGTGGCGACCGCCGTGAAATCCTCGGTACGGCGACGCAGATACTCCACCATCGCCTTGCGTTGCCAGGCACGCAGGGGTGGGAACGTCTCGAGCGCCGGCAACCGCGGTGCCACGCGTAGCTCCTCTCCGACCGCACGACGGCGGGCCCCGGCCGAGGGCCACGGGGTTTCGCCGCCCATGAAAAGGCCCTCGCGCATCCGGTGCCGCGAAGGCCGACTCAGCATAACCAGCGGGGGCAGTTCTCCCCACTCGACGCCACGCTGGTCACATCCGGGCGCACCGCCGGCGCACGGCGCGCAGCGACGTCGGCCTCGCTTCTGGGGAGGCGCCGCGCCGCTGGCGCACGGTGCGCGCGGGGCCGGCGACGTCGGCCTCGCTACTGGGGAGGCGCCGCGCCGCTGGCGCACGGTGCGCGCGGGGCCGGCGACGTCGGCCTCGCTACTGGGGAGGCGCCGCGCCGCTGGCGCACGGTGCGCGCGGGGCCGGCGACGTCGGCGCGGCTCAGCCCTGCGGGCCGCGGGTGCCGGTGCGGGGCGGGCGCAGCGTGGCCACCGGGGCGGACCAGCGTCGCCGCAGCGACAGCACGCGCAGCCCGAAGACGAAGATGGCGGCGACGGTCAGCCCGACCGCGTGCGCGTGGCCGTACGCGGACAGCAGGGCCACCAGGATCGACCCGGCGAGCGCGGCGACGGCGTAGATCTCCCGGCGCAGCACCACCGGGATCTCGCCGGTGAGCAGGTCCCGGCCGAGGCCGCCGCCGATCGCGGTGAGCATGCCGATCATGCAGGCGCCGACCGCCGGCACGTGCGCGTCGAGGGCCTTGAGCGTGCCGGTGACGGTGAACAGACCGAGACCGGCCGCGTCGAGCACCAGCACGGTGGTGCGCAGCCGGGCGAGTTGCGGGTGCAGCCAGAAGACGGCGGTGGCGGTGACCGCCGCGGTCACCGCGTACCGCCAGTCGGCGAAGGCCAGCGGCGGGACCTCGTCGATGGCCAGGTCCCGGAAGATGCCGCCGCCGAGCGCGGCGACGACGCCGACGAAGACCACCCCGAACAGGTCGAGCCGTTTGGCCACCGCCGCGGAGGCGCCGGACGCGGCGAAGACCGCCACGCCGGTGAGGTCGGCGAGGAGCAGGGCGGTGGAGGTGGTCACCGCCGCAGGGTACGTGGCTGGGCGGCGGAGCCGCCCGCGATCATTCGGCCCAGGAGTCGTAGATCTCCTTGCACTTCGGGCAGACCGGCGAACCCGGCTTGGCCGCCTTCGTCACCGGGAAGGTCTCCCCGCAGAGCGCGACGACGAACGTGCCCATGACCGCGCTCTCGGCGATCTTCTCCTTGCGCACGTAGTGGAACATCTCGGGACCAGTGTCGGCGTCCTTCAGCTCGGGACGCTCGAGAACCTGTGTGCTCACTCTCCTACACCTCCAACTTTCCAGTTTCGCAGGTCGTCCGGGGCCGGTCCACCGCAGGCCGGTCCGAGCGCGGCCCGTACCGTAACGGAAGTGACCAACTTTCACATCAGTTTCGGCCCCGAGGTGGCCGATGCCCTGCGCGACGGGCGTCCCGTCGTGGCCCTGGAGAGCACCATTGTCTCCCACGGCCTCCCCCGGCCGGACAATCTGCGGGTCGCCCGGCAGATCGAGCAGGCGGTCCGGGACGCGGGCGCGGTCCCGGCCACCATCGGGATGGTCGCCGGCGAGCTGATCGTGGGGCTGGACGACGCCCAGCTGACCCGGCTCGCCACGGTCGACGGGGTGAGCAAACTCTCCGTACGCGATCTCGCGGTGGCGGCGGCGACCGGCGCGGACGGCGCCACCACGGTGGCGGCGACCAGCGCGGTGGCCGCGGCGGCCGGGATCGGCGTCTTCGCCACCGGCGGGCTCGGCGGGGTGCACCGGGCGGCGGCGCAGACCTTCGACGAGTCGGCCGACCTGGTCACCCTCGCCCGGACGCCGATCGCGGTGGTCTGCGCCGGGGTGAAGTCGATCCTCGACGTCGGCGCCACCCTGGAGCGGCTGGAGACGCTGGGGGTGAGCGTGGTCGGCTACCGCACCCGCCGCTTCCCCGGCTTCTACCTCACCGACGCCGGCTTCGACCTGGACTGGTCGGTGGAGTCGCCGGAGCAGGTGGCCGACGTGCTCGTCGCCCGGGAGCGGCAGGGCGTGCACCAGGGCGGGCTGATCGTGGCGAACCCGCTGCCGGTGGACGAGCAACTCGACCCGGCGCTGCACGACCGCACGCTCGCCGAGGGGCTGGCCCTGCTGGCCCGGAACGGGGTGACCGGGAAGGCCGTCACCCCGTTCCTGCTGGCCCACTTCCACTCGGCCACCGAGGGCGCCAGCCTGGCGGTGAACGTCCGGATCATCCTGCGCAACGCCGACCTGGCGGCCCGGATCGCGGTCGCCGCGGCGGCCCGGCGTACCGACTCCCCGGCATGAGCCGCACACCCCGGGTCGTCGTGGTCGGCGACGTGATCACCGACGTGGTCGCGGTGCTCTCCGGTCCCCTCGCGACCGGCTCGGACACCGCGGCCGCGATCCGGTTCAGCGGTGGCGGCCAGGCGGCCAACACGGCGGCCTGGCTCGCCGCGCAGGGGGCGGACGTCACCCTGGTCGCCGCGGTCGGTGACGACGAGGCGGGCCGCGAGCGGATCGCCGAGCTGGAGCGGGTCGGTGTGGCGTGCGCGGTGGAGCGGCACGAGGGCTACCCGACCGGCACGGTCGTCGTGCTCGCCCACGACGGGGAGCGGACCATGGTCAGCCAGCGCGGGGCGAACCTGCGGCTGACCGCCGCGCAGGTCGACCGGGCCCTGGCCGCGGCGCCCGACGCCGGGCATCTGCACCTGTCCGCGTACACGCTGCTGGACGCCGGGTCGCGCGGCGCGGGACTGCGCGCGCTGGCGGCCGCCCGCGAGCGCGGGCTCACCACCAGCGTCGACGCGGCGTCCGCGGCACCGCTGCGGCGGGCCGGCGCGGCGGCCTTCCTGGCCTGGGTACGCGACGTCGACCTGCTGCTGGTCAACACGGACGAAGCGACGGTGCTGGCCGGCGGGCTGGACCCGGCGGCGCAGGCGCGGGCGCTGGCCGTGGTGGCCCGGCGGGTGGTGGTGAAGCGGGGCGCCGCCGGCGCGGTCTGGGTGGACCGGACCGGGGCGGTCGAGACCGCCGCCGCCGCCCGGGGCGTTCCGGTGGTGGACGTGACCGGGGCGGGCGACGCCTTCGCCGCCGGCCTGCTCACCGCCTGGCTGGGCGGCGCCGGCCCCCGCGCGGCGCTGTCCCGCGCCGGCGACCTCGGCGCCCTGGCGGTCTCCTCGGTCGGCGCCCGCCCCACCCCCTGACGCCCCCGCTGCGGCGATCTTGCGCTTACGGCCCCGCCGGCGTCCGGTTCGGACGTGCTGCCCGGGCACGAAGTGCAAGATCGCGGCGGATGGCGCGGGCAGGGGCGGGGATCAGGGTTCGGCGTCGATGACCTTGTGGGGGCGCTCCTCGGCGGAGAGCGCCATGGGTGGGGTGTCGTCGCGGTGGCGGGGGTGGAGCTTGTTGGCGAGGCGGTGCTGCTCCTTCGGCGGCCCGTCGTTGGCCAGCAGCACCGCGAGCCACGGGATGAGCACCATCCCGAGGGCGCACAGCGGCAGCCAGAGCCAGAGCAGGGGTGCCTTCGCACCGACCAGGATCGCGCCGACCACCAGACACGCGACCCGGATGCCCATCATCAGCACGTAGCGCTTCTGCCGGCTGCTGAGCTGGTCATCCTGGCTGCGCGAGGCGTCGGTGATCAGGATCGGCTGGTGCGCCGGATGCTTCACCACGGACCTCCTCGAGGGGATTACGCCCCATCCTGTCACCCTCGACGGTTGATCGGCCAAAATCGTGACAAGCCAGGGCCGTGTTACGTGCGTGGTACGCTGACGTCGTGGGCAACCGGTTCAGCTTCACCGACGAGGCGTTGGCCAACCTGCGGGTCTACGACGTCACGCCCGGGGAAGTCTGGGAGGCCCTGCACAGCACCCGACGGGTCATCCGGCACCTCGGCGACGACGTCATGGTGGTCTACGCGACCGACCACCGGGGGCGGCGGCTCGCCGTGCTGCTGGCCGAGGCCGACGGCACCGACAACGACTGGGACATCCTCTCCGCCCGCGAACTGAGCGACGTCGAGGCCAAACGCTACGACGAGGCCGTGCGGAGATCGCGCCGACGAGGAGGCGGTCACGATGCACCGTAACGAGGCGACCAAACGGTTCCACGACGGCGACGACGCGCTCGCCGACCTGATCGACGAGACCCAGCCGGTGGAGCTGCCCACTCCGGACACCGACGTGCCGATGGTCAGCCGCTCGGTACGCCTGCCCCTGGAGACGTACGAGCGGGTCCGGGCGGCCGCCGAGGCGCGCGGCATCGGGGTGACCACGCTGATGCGGCAGTGGATCGAGGCCGGCCTGGCCGACCTGGACGACTCGGCCACCGTTTCCCTGGCCGACGTGCGCCGGGCGCTGGCCGCGCTGTCCCGACCCACCGCGGCCTGACCGTCCGTCCCACCGGCCGACCCGGTCGCCATCCCCCGCCCGCCGTCCGTCGTGACCAGATCACGGTACGGGGACGGACGAGAGTCGCGTCAGCTCTTCGCGGCCTTCGCCTCCGCCTTCATCCGCTGCTTGTAGTCCCGGACCCGGCGCAGCGACTCGGGATCGGTCACGTCGGCCACCGACCGGTACGCGTCCGCGTCGCCGTAGCCGCCGGCCGCCTCCCGCCAGCCGTCCGGGGTGATGCCGAACCGCTTGCCGAGCAGGGCGACGAAGATCTGCGCCTTCTGCTTGCCGAAGCCGGGCAGCTCGCCGACCCGGCGCAGCAACTCCCGGCCGTCGGCGACGTCGGACCAGAGCCGGGCCGGGTCGCCGTCGTACCGGTCGACCAGGACCCGGCACACCTCCTGCACCCGGGCCGCCATGGCCTTGGGGAACCGGTGCAGGGCCGGTGGCTGGGCGAAGAGCGCGACCAGGGCCTCCGGGGCGTACCCGGCCAGCTCCCGGGCGTCCGGCTCGTGGCCCAGCCGCTTGGCGAGGACGTACGGGGACGAGAACGCCTTCTCCATCGGCACCTGCTGGTCGAGCACCATGCCGAGGAGCAACGCCAGTGGGCTGCGGGCCAGCAGCTCGTTGGCCTCCGGGTCGATGGGCAGCGAGAGCGTCATGTCCCCATCCTGCCTGTCGGGCCGCCGCCCGCCACGCCGACTCCCCGGACGACGCGGCACGGCCCGGCGGGGACGGGTCCGCCGGCCAGGCCCGCGGGCAGGTCCTCAGTTGACGACGGTACGGATGTCACGGGTGGCGGTCGCGCGGCGCCACGGGGGAGGCAGGATGACGACGTGGATCGTCATGACATGCTGCTCTCCCCCGCCGGCGTCGCGGCGCTGCGCACCGCGCTGACCGGGGCGCGCTTCACCTCGAACGGCATCGCCGACCGGCTCGGCCCGCAGGCCACCGGCGGGGTGGCCCGCAACGACTTCCGGGCCGCGCTGCGCGCCACCGAGGACCGCGACCCGCTCGCCATGCTGATCCGGGTCTTCATCTGCGACCAGACCGAGCCGGAGGCGGCGGTGGCCGCCGCACTCGCCCCGCTGACCGTGGCGGAGGCCCTGGCCGGCGGCATCGTCGAACGGCACGGCGACGGCCTGCGCGCGGGCGTCGACCTGGAGCCGTACGGGGACGACTGGTGGGTGCTCGCCGACGTGCCGGCCAGCGCCCGACCTGGCAGGCCGCTGCACGCCGAGCACGTGCTGGGCATCGGCGGGGCCACCCAGACGCTGATCGGCGCCAGCGTGCGCCGCCCGGTGGAGACCGCCCTGGACCTGGGCACCGGCTCCGGCGTCCAGGCCCTGCACCTGTCCACCCACGCCCGCCGGGTGACCGCAACCGACGTCTCCGAGCGGGCGCTGCGCTTTGCCGCCACCACCGCCGCGCTCAACGGACAGGACTGGGAACTGCTGCGCGGGGACATGGTGGCCCCGGTGGCCGGACGCCGGTTCGACCTGGTGGTGAGCAACCCGCCCTTCGTGGTCGGCCCCGGCACCACCACCCACGTCTACCGGGACTCGGGCCGGGTCGGTGACGCGATCGGTGCCGAGCTGGCCGCCGCCGCGCCGCACCTGCTCACCGAGGGCGGGACGATGCAGTACCTGGCCAACTGGGTGCACGTCACCGGCGAGGACTGGGCCGAGCGGGTGACCGGCTGGTTCGCCGGCACCGGGCTGGACGCCTGGGTGATCCAGCGCGAGGTGGCCGACCCGATGGCGTACGTCAACCTCTGGCTCACCGACGTCGGCGAGGCGGCCGACCCGCAGCGGATGGCGGCCTGGCTGGACTGGTTCGACGCGCACAAGGTGGAGGCGATCGGCTTCGGCATCGTCTCGCTGCGCCGCTCCGGCCACGACCAGCCCGTGGTCCGGGTGGAGGACCTGCGCCAGCGGGTGGAGCCGCCGATGGGCGACCGGATCGCCGGGTGGTTCGACCGGCAGGACTGGCTGCGCGACCGCGACACGGAGGAGCTGCTCGCCGCCCGGTACCGGGCCGCCGATGGACTCCAGCTGCGGCAGGAGGCGACCATGGGCGAGGAGGGCTGGGCGGTCGACCGGCAGGTCCTCGCGATGCCGCGCGGGCTGCGCTGGTCGGAGGAGATCGACCCGCTGGTGCTCGCCCTGGTCGGCGGGGCGGACGGCCGGCTGCCGCTGCGCGACCAGCTGGCGCTGCTCGCCGCGGCGCACGACGTCGCCCCCGACGAGTTGGCCGAGGCGGCCGGACCGATCGTGGCGCACCTGGTCGAGCGGAGCATCATCGAGCCGGTGGAGGCCTGATGCGGGCCGTGGTGCAGACGGTCGGCCGGGCCAGCGTGACCGTGGCCGGCGAGGTGGTCGGCGAGATCGCGGACGGCCTGCTGGTGCTGCTCGGCGTGACGCACGCCGACACCCCGCAGGTGGCGTCCACCATGGCCCGCAAGATCCACGAGCTGCGCATCCTGGACGACGAGCGGAGCGCCGCCGACACCGGCGCCCCGATCCTGGTGGTCAGCCAGTTCACCCTCTACGGCGACGCCCGCAAGGGCCGCCGTCCGAGCTGGACCGCCGCCGCCCCGGCGGAGCTCGCCGAACCCCTGGTCGAGGCGGTCGTGCAGGAGCTGCGTGCCCGCGGCGCCAAGGTCGAGACCGGCCGCTTCCGCACCCACATGCTGGTCGAGTCCGTCAACGTCGGCCCCCGCACCCTCCTCCTGGACCTCTGACCCGCCACCCCTTGCGTCGATCATGAGGTTAGCGGCGGTGTGGATCTCCAAGAGTGCCGCTAACTTCATGATCAACCAGGTGAGGGGCGGGGTCAGGAGAAGAGGCCGCGGCGGGAGAGGGACTGGCGGAGCCAGGCGTCGAGCTGGGCGGTCCAGTCGGTGCGGTCCGCCGTAGCGTGGTCCACGGTGAATCTCCCGAACGCGTCGCGGCCCTCGGTGAAGAGGCCGCCCCGCTTGTCGACCTCCAGCACCACCTGCACCTGCTGCGGGTTCGTCACGAAGGTGACCTCGAGCTGGTTCATTGCGCGGGCGTACTGCGGCGCCGGGTGGAACTCGACCTCCTGGTAGAACGGCAGGGTCTGGTGCACGCCGTAGATGTGGCCGCGCTCGACATCCGCCCGGGCGAACCGGAAGCCGAGCCGCAGCAGCGCCTCCAGCAGCCGCTCCTGGGCGGGCAGCGGGTGCACCGCCACCGCGTCCAGGTCTCCCTTGTCGACCGCCCGGGCCACCTGCAGCTCGGTACGCAGCCCCATGGTCATGCCATGCAGGTGCTGGCCGTACAGGTCGGTCAGCGGAGTCTCCCAGGGCACGTCGAAGCGGAACGGCACCTCGTACCGCTGCCCCGGCTCCAGCCGGAACGCCCCGGTCACCTGCCGGCGGCCGAACTCCTGAGTGGTGTCGTACTCGGAGTCGCCGCTCTCCACCTCGACCCGGGTGACCAGGCCGAGCGCCACGTACGACACGTCCACCGCGTGGTCGCCGCCGAGCACCTGGATCCGGCCCTCGAGGTGGCCGCCGGGGCGGCAGTTCGGGTTGGCCAGCACCGTCTCCACCGACGGACCGCCCACACCCATCGCCTGCATGAGCCGCTTGAAGACCACCACGTCCTCCGATCGTCTGAGCTGCCGCGCCCCGGTGGCCGGCCGCTGGCACGGTAACCGGGTCGGGCAAGGGACACCCTCCTTTCCGCCGGGATTGCTGTCGGTTCCCCGATTGCCTCACTCCCGTTTCACGCCCCGACCGCCAAGCTGTTCCTCACCGGCACCACCGCGCCGGCATGCGGCGCGGGATCCGGTACGCGGCACGAAGGACACGGGGAGAGACAGAGATGGCCCTGCAGATGATCGAGCACCAGACCGGCCCGGCTGCCACCAGCGACGCCGAGCTCGGCACCGACACGCTGACCGACCTGGACGCCACCGACGAGCGCGGCGTCTCCACCGACCTGGTTCGGGCGTACCTGAACGGCATCGGGCGTACCAAGCTTCTCACCGCCGCGCAGGAGGTCGAGCTCAGCAAGCGGATCGAGGCCGGCCTCTTCGCCGAGGAGAAGCTCTCCACCTGCACCCCGGTCTCCCCGGAGCTGCACGCCGACCTGGCGCTGATCGTGGCCGAGGGGCGCGCCGCCAAGGAGCACCTGCTGGAGGCGAACCTGCGGCTGGTGGTGAGCATCGCGAAGCGCTACACCGGTCGCGGCATGGCCTTCCTCGACCTGATCCAGGAGGGCAACCTCGGCCTGATCCGCGCGGTCGAGAAGTTCGACTACACCAAGGGCTACAAGTTCTCCACCTACGCCACCTGGTGGATCCGCCAGGCCATCACCCGCGCCATGGCCGACCAGGCCCGCACCATCCGCATCCCGGTGCACATGGTCGAGCAGGTCAACCGGATGGTCCGGGTCCGCCGGGAGCTGTCGGCCTCGCTGGGCCGCGAGCCCACCGTCGGCGAGGTGGCCACGGCGCTGGAGATCCCCGAGTTCCAGGTGATCGAGCTGATCTCGTACGACCGGGAGCCGGTGAGCCTGGACCAGGCGGTCGGCGAGGACGGCGAGAGCGCGCTCGGCGACTTCGTCGCGGCGGTGGACCCGCGCGACGAGCCGGGCGACGCCGCCGCCAACGGCGAGCTGCGCAACGAGGTACGGATCGTGCTGGCCACCCTCTCCCAGCGGGAGCAGGCGGTGATCCGGCTGCGGTTCGGCCTGGACGACGGCCGGCAGCGCACCCTCGACGAGGTGGGCCGGGAGTTCGGCCTGTCCCGGGAGCGGATCCGGCAGATCGAGAAGGTCACCCTGCTGAAGCTGCGCGCCCCGGAGCGGGCGAACCGCCTGGAGGCGTACGCCTGCTGAGCGGACGGCGCGTGGGGCCCCGGCGGTTCGCCGGGGCGCCACGGTGCTTGAACCGGCCGCCGCCAGCGGCCACGCTGGGGTGATGAACTGGACCCTGGAAGTGGTGGTGGTACCGGTCTCCGACGTGGACCGGGCCAAGGAGTTCTACGCCGACCGGCTCGGCTTCGCCGTCGACCACGACACCCGGATCGGCGACGACGTACGGATCGTGCAGCTCACCCCGCCCGGCTCGGGCTGCTCGATCGTGATCGGCCGGGGTGCGGTCCCGGACATGCCGCCGGGCTCGCTCAAGGGACTCCAACTCGTCGTGCCCGACCTGGAGAAGGCCCGCGCGGAGCTGGTCGAGCGGGGCGTGGAGGTCAGCGACATCCAGGTGCTCGGGCAGAACCCGCGCCCGGTACCGCACCCGCTGGACAACGTCGGCTTCGTCTTCTTCACCGACCCGGACGGCAACGCCTGGGCGGTACAGCAGATCTCCAGCCGGGGCTGACCTCGGCGCCCGGTCGGGAGGCCGCGGTCTCCGGGTCGCTCGCCCCCGCGTCGGGCCGGACACCCCACGCCCGGATCGCTGATCCCGGCGGCGGCGTCGGTGTCGCCCGGGACCGGCCACCCGGCCCCCTCGCCCCGGCGATTCGCTGCCGCGCCCCGAAGCGGGAGGTCTCACAGCCGGCGGGGGCCGGTGTCGGGGCGGAACGCCTCGGCGCCGGTGCGGACGGTGGCGTGCAGCACCGAGATGCCGTCCGGGCGGGCCAGCACCGGGTTGAGGGTGAGCGAGCGCACCCGGGGCTGCTCGTCGGCGAGCCGCCCGACCCGCAGCAGCAGGTCCACCAGGGCCGCCCGGTCCACCGGCGCGGCACCGCGGTGGCCGCGCAGCAGCGGGGCGGCGCGAGGCTCGTCGACCAGCTCGGCGGCGTCCCGGTCGGTGAGCGGCACCGCCCGCCAGGCGCGGTCGCCAAGCAGGTCGGTCGCGACGCCGCCCAGGCCGAAGCCGACCACCGGCCCGAACGCCGGATCCTCCACCAGCTCCACCACGCAGGCCACGCCGGGCGCGACCATCGGCTGGACCAGCACGTCCGCGCCGAAGACCGGGGCCATCTCGTCGTACGCGCGGCGCAGCGCCGCCGGGTCGGCGAGGTCAAGCCGGACCGCGCCGAGGTCGAGGCGGTGCCGCAGGCCCGGCGCGGCGGCCTTGAGGGCGACCGGACAGCCGAGCCGTTCGGCGGCGGCGACCGCCGCGTCGGCCGAGTGCGCCGGGACCGACTCCACCACCTCGATCCCGTACGCGCCGAGCAGCGCCACCGGATCGGCGCCGTCGGCGCGCAGCGCCGCCTGCCCGGCCGCCCGGTTCACCCGGTCCAGCTCGGGCAGCACGCCGGGTGGGCGGCGCAGCCAGTCGGCGTACCTGGTGACCCGGGCGAGCGCCCGGACCGCCTCCTCCACGCTCGGGTACGCCGGCACCCCGGCGGGCACCCGGCCGGCGAGGAAGGTCGCCACCACCGGCTTGCCGGTGGTCCGCGCGTCGGGCAGGGCGGCGGTGAAGTCGGCCTCCGGGTCGCTGAGCTGGCCGGGCAGCGGTGGCGCGAAGAGCGCCACGACGGCGTCCACCCGCTCGTCGCCGGCGGAGGCGGCGAGCGCGGCGGCGTACGCGGCGGCACCGGCCCGGGGGCCGACGTCGTGCGGGTAGCCGTCGGCGACGGTGAGGCCCTGGGCGGCGCAGGCGGTGGCGGCCAGCCCGGTCAGCGCCGACGAGTTGCCCACCACGGCCACCCGGCGGCCGGCCGGCAGCGGCTGGTGGGCCAGGAGCACGCCGACGTCGAGCAGTTCGGAGACGGTGTCCACCCGGATCACCCCGGACTGGGCGAAGAGCGCGCTGACCGCGGCGGCGTCCAGCGCCGGTCCGTCGCCGAGGCCGGGCGGGCGGGCCAGCGAGGCGAGCGCGACGATCGGCTTGTTCCGGCCGATCCGCCGGGCCAGCCGGGCGAACTTACGCGGGTTGCCGAAGGTCTCCAGGTAGAGCGTGATGACGTCGGTGCCGGGGTCGTCCTGCCAGTACTGCAGGAGGTCGTTGCCGGAGACGTCGGCCCGGTTGCCGGCGGAGACGAAGCTGGACAGGCCGAGGCCGCGCCGGGACGCCTCGGCGAGCAGGGCCACCCCGAACGCGCCGGACTGGCTGAAGATGCCGACCCGGCCGGGGGCGGGCAGCATCGGGGCGAGGGTGGCGTTGAGGCGTACCGCGCCGTCGGTGTTGGCGACGCCGAGGCAGTTCGGGCCGACCACCCGCATGCCGGCCAGGTGGGCGGCGCGGACCAGGGCCCGCTGGGTGGCCGACCCCTCCGGGCCGGACTCGGCGAAGCCAGCCGAGATCACCACGAGGCCGTGCGCGCCGGCGGTCGCGGCGTCGGCGACCACGTCGATGGCGGCCTCGGGCGCGACCGCCACCACCGCCAGGTCGACGGCGATCCCGGCCTCGGCCGCCGACGGGTAGGCGGGCAGCCCGGCCACGGTCGCCGCGGTCGGGTGCACCGGGACGATCGCGCCGGTGAAGCCGCCGTCGCGCAGGTGCCCGAGCAGGGCCGCGCCGACGCCCTGCCCGGTGGTGCTGGCCCCGTACACGGCGATGCCGCGCGGGGCGAGCAGTCGGGCGATCGAGCGGGCCTCGGTGCGGTGCTCCCGGCCGCGCTGCACCTCCAGGGTCGTCTCGGTGGGGGCGATCGGGAAGCTCAGGTGCACCACGCCGTCGGCGAACTGGCGCCGGACCTGGTAGCCGAAGTCGGAGAAGACCCGCAGCATCGCCCCGTTGGCCGGGAGTACCTCGGCGACGAAGTGCACGATGCCGGACCGGCGGGCCGCGTCGGCCAGGTGCTCCAGCAGCACCGACCCGATCCCCCGGCCCTGGTAGGCATCCTCCACCACGAAGGCCACCTCGGCCTCCGGCGACCCTGGGCCGAGCCGCTCGTACCGGCCGACGGCGACGATCCGGTCGCCGGCCAGCACCACGAACGCCTCCCGGTCACGGTGGTCGACGTTGACGAAGCGTTGCAGGTCCCGCTCGGGGATGCGCGGGTACGGCGAGAAGTAGCGCAGGTAGCGGGTGCGCTCGGAGAAGCGCGAGTGCATCGCCACGATCGCCGCGGCGTCGTCGGGACGGATCTGTCGCAGCTGGACGGTCGTGCCGTCGCTGAGCAGCACGTCCACCGGTTGCTCGACGGTGGTCACCGGTCGGTCCTCCCCACCACCGGATCAGTCGCGCGGGTCGTGTGGGTCGAGCCCGTGCAGCGGGAAGACCGCCTTACGGGTGGCGGCGATGGCCCGGTCCACCGCGGTCGGCTCGCCGGTCGGCTGCCACGGCTGGTACGCCGGGTCGGCGTCGTCGGTCATCCGCAGCGGGATCTCGCGGCCGGGCCGCCGCAGCGCCGCCAGCTCCCGCCAGGCGGGCGGGGTGAGCGTGGCCGGCTCGATCGGCTCCCCGCTGGCCACGGCGAGCAGGTGCGTCCAAGCCCGAGGCACTACCTCGACCAGGGCGTATCCGCCGCCGCCGAAGGCGACCCAGCGGCCGTCGCAGAGCTCGTCGGCCAGGGCCCGCAGCGCCTGGTAGGTGGCCCGCTGCCCGTCGACGGACAGGTGCAGGTCGGCGAGGGGGTCGAGCCGGTGGCCGTCCGCCCCGCACTGGGTGACCAGGATCTGGGGCCGGAACGCCCGCAGCACCGACGGCACGATCGCGTGGAAGGCGCGCTGCCAGCCGGCGTCGCCGACGCCCGGCGGAAGCGGCACGTTGACCGCGCTCCCCTCGGCGCCCGGACCGCCGGTCTCGTCGGGGAATCCGGTGCCGGGGAAGAGCGCGAGCGGAGTCTCGTGCAGGCTGACCGTGAGCACCCGCGGGTCCCGGTAGAAGATCTCCTGCACGCCGTCGCCGTGGTGCACGTCCACGTCCACGTACGCGATCCGCTCCGCGCCGAGGTCGAGCAGGCGGGCGATGGCCACCGCCGGGTCGTTGTAGACGCAGAAGCCGGCGGCCCGGGCCGGCATGGCGTGGTGCAGCCCGCCGGCGACGTTCACCCCCCGCCGGGCCTCCCCGCGCCACACCGCCTCGGCGGCGGCCGCACTCGCCCCGGCGATCAGCGCGCTGGACTCGTGCATGCCGTCGAAGACCGGATTGTCCGAGGTGCCCAGTCCGTAGCCGGCGAAGAGCGGATCCCGGGGCGCCGCCCGCACCGCGTCCAGGTAGCGCGGGTCGTGCACCCGGGTCAGCAGCTCGTCGTCGGCCGGCTCCGGCTTGACCAGCCGCACCCCGGGGCGGTCGAGCACCCCCAGCTCGCGGGCCAGCGCCATGGTCAGCTCGACCCGGACCGGGTCGAGGGGATGGTCACCCATGTCGTAGGCGAGCAGGGCCTCGTCCCACACCACCACCGTGTCGTCGGCCATGGGGTCATCGTCGCACGCCCACCTGGACGCGCCCACCGCACGCGCTGGTCAGCGCGCGGCTGCCGCGCCGGTGGCGACCGGCCGGTCCAGGTCGGCCACCCAGTTGCTCCACGACCCGACGTACAGGGCGGCGTCCGGGCGGCCGGCGAGGTGCAGGGCGAGCACCGCCTGCGCGGCGGTCACCCCGGAGCCGCAGTACGCCCCGACCGGCGCGTCCGCGCCGACGCCGGCTGCCGCGAACCGCTGCCGCAGCGCCGCCGCGGCGGGGAAGCGGCCGTCGGTGACGTACTCCGGCGCGGGCAGGTTGACCGCGCCCGGCACGTGGCCGGCGACCGGGTCGATCGGCTCGGTCTCGCCCCGGTAGCGCGGCGCGGCCCGCACGTCGAGCAGCACCCCGGCGTCGGCGGCGGCCAGCCGGGCGGCCTCCCCGGCGTCGAGCACCGGCAGCGCCCCCGGGCTGACCGTGACGTCCCCCGGCGGGGGCGTCGGCGCCTCGGCGGAGACCGGCAGACCCGCGGCAACCCAGGCGGGGAAGCCGCCGTGCAGCACCCGGACCGCCCGGTGACCCGCCCAGCGCAGCGTCCACCAGGCCCGGGCGGCGGACATGCCGTCGCCGCCGTCGTACACCACGACGGGGTGATCGGCGCGGACCCCGGCGGTCCGCAGCGCGGCCTGGAGCGCGGCCGGGTCGGGCAGCGGGTGCCGGCCGGCGGCGCCGGGCCGGCCGCAGAGCTCGGTGTCCAGGTCGACGAAGACGGCCCCGGGCAGGTGGCCGGCGGCATAGTCGTCCCGGCCGGGCGGCCCGACGAGCCGCCAGCGGACGTCGAGCAGGGTGGGCGGGTCGGCGCGGTCGAGCTCGGCGGCGAGCCGGTCGGGCTCGACCAGCAGGTCATCGGTTCCGGACATGCGGTCCAGTCAACACCATCCCGGCATTACTACGGCCGGCGCAAGGACGAGGTCTGGTTCGAGGCGCGGCTCTCCCGGCGCGTCGCCCCCCCCCCCCCCCGGAGCGGTCTACATCCACAACGGCAAGGGCTACTTCGACTGGCACCGGGTCAACATCTCGGCGGCCTGAGTTCAAAAATGAACAGGGAAACAAAAAGCCCCGGCCCCCACCACTGGGGAGCCGGGCCTTCTTCTTGCTGTTCGGTTAGTCGGTGACGAGGACCCTGACGGGCTCGGCCGGCAGGCGCAAGTTCCGGGCCAGCTCGGCGATGCCGGCCGCCCCGATCTCGCGTGCCTCCTGCTCCGTCTCGGCCGCCACCGAGGCGGTGATGCGGGTCTGGCGAGTCCCGTCCACTGTCATGCTGGCCAACTCCACCCGCTCGTCAAGCGCCGGACCCTCTTCCGGGTACGGCGTGACGGGCGCACCTTCGTACTCGCCTGCCACGCCCCACGTCTTGCCCATGACTCGATCCTACTTCCGCGGGCGCCACCATCCTCGAAGGCGACCTCGCCACCTCCGCCGGCCACCTGTCGTACGCGACGAAGGTCATGCTCGAACTTGCTAAGTTGGACTTCGCGGGCGCCGTCCCCGAGTCCGACGACATGGAGGACGAGGACTGGCGGATCGCGATGCTGGCGTACTACGAGTCCCGCGTCGACCGCTACACCAACATGGCCAGCGGGGAGATCGTCTTCGAGCCGCACGACGACGAGGGCGACCCGGTCGGAGTCGGCGAGTGAACCACCTGCACTGCTCGCCACGGCCCTGCCCGATCCCGAGGGCGTCCCGCCGGCTGTGCAACACGCTCTGGGCCTGCCCGTACTGCGACTCGATCTGGCGGCAGCGCGCGATCTCCGGACCGGGTGACAGCATCTGGATCTGGGGCCGCACGGAGCTGGTGGCCCGGTGAACCAGCTCCCGGAGAGCGTCCGGACCCACTTCCGCCAGCTTTGGTCGGGAGTGGGTCCGGAACCACCCTGATGCTCAGCGAGACGTCGAGGTGACAGCCATCCTCCGATCCATCCGGAGGGACCGGCTCAGCCGCGAGGCACGATAACGATCGACTCGATCGGCGGCCCGTCGATTCCCTGGCTGCCGCCCTTACCTACTGGCTTGACGATGATCCGCTTGACGTAGCGGCCCAGAATCTCCCTGCGCCGATGCAAGCTCTCCGGGTCATCGTCAAGCCAGTCTTGTAGTTCCTCTTCCTTGTCGATGGGAGCCATCGCCGCTTCCTTGGCCAGCTCCCCCTGCGCGGCGCGCAGATCCTGGATCTTCTCCCGCCTGGGGATGAGCTCCTCCAGGGCCTCGTCGTCGGTGTAGATGCCCTTGACCTGCCCGGCCTGCACCCGCTTGATCTCGGCCTGAAGCTGCCGGATCTCGGCCTCGATCGCAGGGTTGGGATCGTCGGCCGGGTCCCCGGAGGCGGCAGTGATCTTGCCTTCGATGACGCCGGCCACCCACGCTTCGACCACCCCCTCCAGCCAGGGACGCTGGCGGGAGCACTGCCCGCAGCCTCCCCGCTGCGAGATGCAGACGTAGCGGTTGTAGCGGCTGTGCTTGACCCTCTCCTCGGGCGGCGGGTCGTAGACCTGAGCGGACATCGGGGTGCCGCACACGCAGTACACGAACCCCGGCAGCAGGTACTTGCGCGCCCTCGGGGGTCCCCCCTTCCCCTTAGCCCCCCGGGTACCGAGGGCTTCCAGGATGGCCTCATGCTCGGCCCGGGTGATGATCGCGGGCCAGTTTCCCTCCCCCACGATCTTCTCGTCGTGGGCCACCAGGCCGGCGATGCGGGGGTTGCGCAGGGTCCGGGCCACGTTGCCGTCGTTGCGCCACTCCTTCCCCAGCGGGGTCGGGACCCCCATGCGCTGCCAGAGCTTCCGAACGTCGGACACCTTCCCGGTGAGGAACAGGCGCTCCATGCCCTCCCGGATGGCCTTGGCGGCGATCGGGTCCACCTCCTGGCAGTACCCCAGCGGCGAGCCGTGGACGTAGCCGAACGTCCGGGCGCCGCCGTGTAGCCGGCCTTCCTCCCGGCGCTGCCGGGCAGCGCGGGCGACACGCTCCGCGGAGCGCTCCACCTCCGCCGCGTCAACCGCGGCCTTGATCCGGGCCACCATCCGACCGTCAGCGGTGCTGAGGTCGTCGTTGCCGCTCTTGACGGTGTGGATCAGCACGCCCGTCTGCTCGTGGACCTTGATGACGTCTTCAAGCTCCAGGGGCCGGCGGGTGAGTCGCCCATTGGAGTAGGCCACGATCACGTCGATGGCGCCGGCCCTGACGGCGGCGATCATGGCGTCGTAGTCCGGCCGGGTCTTCTTGCTCCGGGTGGAGGCGGAGATGTCGTTGTCGACGTAGACGTGGACCACCTCCCACCCGTGCTGGACGGCCAACTCCCGGCAGTCTTCCTCCTGGCGGGTTACGCCCTTCTCCTCGCTCTCCCGGTCCTGGGAGATCCGGCAGTAGACGGCGCACCTCAGGGGTACCGGCTCACCCACGGGCCACCCCCCGGGGTTCGCGGTGGTCGATCGTCGGTCGGTCGTGAGACACTGAAGCCTCCGGTACGTTCTGCGCTGACAGGTGATAAAGATAAACAGCCACTCACTCGTCGACACGACCGAGATGTACCTGCGCACCATCCTCGAGCTGGAGGAGGAGGGTGTGCCGCCGCTGCGCGCCCGGATCGCGGAGCGGCTCAAGCAGAGCGGTCCCACCGTCAGCCAGACCGTCGCCCGGATGGAGCGGGACGGCCTGCTCACCGTCGAGGGCGACCGGCACCTGTCGCTCACCCCGCTGGGCCGCGGCACCGCGGTCGCCGTGATGCGCAAGCACCGGCTGGCCGAGCTGCTGCTGGTGAACGTGATCGGGATGCCCTACGAGGAGGCCCACGAGGAGGCCTGCCGGTGGGAGCACGTGATGAGCGACGCGGTGGAGAAGCGGGTCTACGACCTGCTCAACCGCCCGACCCGCTCGCCGTACGGCAACCCGATCCCCGGTCTGGAGGAGCTGGGCGAAGCGGGGAAGGCCGAGACCGAGCCGGCGGAGGGCGAGCGCAACCTGGCCTTCCCGGGCCTGTCCGGCCAGGTCGTGGTCCGGCGGATCTGCGAGAGTGTGCAGACCGACGCGGACGTGCTCCGGCAGCTGCACGCGGCCGGCGTCGACCCGGGCGCCACGGTGACGGTGGCGCAGGAGCGCGACGGCGTCTCGATCGACCGCTCCGGTGACCGGGTCCGGCTGCCCCGCGAGGTGGCCTCCCGGGTGTTCGTCGCCGCCCGCTGACCCCGACCGGTCAGCGCCGCTGACCCGCCGGTCAGAGCCGGCGGGTGTCCAGCGCCTTGGCCAGGGTGACCAGCCGCCCACCCACCTTCTCCGCCTCCGCCTCGTCGGTGCCCTTCGGGCAGGTCCAGCGCAGGGTGACCAGCCGCCCCTCGGTGGCGAGCCAGCCCACCTCGGCCGCCGGCCCGACCTTGGCGGTCTTCGGCAGCGTCTGCCGGTAGGCGATCTTCCCCAGCTTGGTGATCTTCTTCGCGCCCCGGGGCAGCACGTCCAGCGTGAAGGTCGTCGTGTCGATCGACGTGTCCGTGACGCTGAGGGTCAACTCCGGCAGCAGGGCCCGCTCGGCGCGGACCACGCAGGTGTGCGTGTCGCCCTTGTCCACCGCGGCGGCGACGTCGAACTTCCCGCCGGTTTGCTGGGCGATCACCCCGAAGTCGAGCAGTCGGCACGCCCCGCCGGAGGAGGCCGCCGCCACCTCGACCGCCGCCGGTTCCGCCGCCGGCACCACGACCGGCGCCTCCGAGGCGCAGCCGGCGGTCAGCACCACGGTCGCGCCGCTGAGCCAGATCCACGCCCGCACGCTCACCCCTTCGTCCTCATCGGCGGGTCCCCGCCGGATGTCCGTCGGACACCGTACGGGGTGCCCGCGTGGGAGGGAAGCCCTCAGTCGTCCACGTACGGGCAGTGGCGGCAGCCTCGCCCGCAGCAGGTGCCGCGGCGAGCCAGGAAGCCGGCGCTGAGCACGAAGAGACCGGTCGCCGGATCCAGGTAGCCGGCCTCCCCGGCGGCCAGCGCGGCGGCGTGCGCGGCCAGGATCCGCACCCGGTCCGGATGGTCGGGCGACAGCCGGGACGGGTGCGGCTCGGTCAGCGGCCGGTCGGCCAGGGGTCGTCGCTCTCCGGTCACCGGGCGAGTGTAAGGAGGGCCCTTGCCGACGGTGCGGGTCAGCCGTGCCGGGCGAACGCCTCGGCGATTCCCGCCCGGTCGGTGCCGCCGGCCAGCAGGAGCCGAAGCAACACCTTCGCCTTGTACGGGTCGAGCAGCCCGCCCCAGACCAGGCCGCGCCGCCGCAGGTCGGTCTCCGAGCCGACCGCGCCGTACGTGTTCCGCAGCACCGACCCCGCACCGGTGCGCGAGGTCAGCACCACCGGCATCCGCTCGGCGAGCGCGCCGAGCACCGGGGCGAACGTCGGCGGCACGTGACCGACCCCGAAGCCGGCCACCACCAGCCCGTCCAGGTCGCGGGCGAGCGCGTCGAGCCGCGCCGGGTCGTCGTCGAGGGTGACGGTGTGCAGCGCCACGCGGGTGGCGGCCAGCCGGTCGGCGTCCACCGGCGGCAGCGGGGCGTGCCGGGGCGGCCGGGTGAGCAGGCGTACCTCGCCCTCGATCACGTGGCCGAGCGGCCCGGCGTTGGGCGAGGCGAAGGTGGCCGTACTGGTGCTGTGGGTCTTGCGGACGAACCGCGCGGCGTGGATCTCGTCGTTGATCGCCACCAGGACGCCGAGGTCCCGCGCGGCCGGCGCGGCGGCCACCCGGGCGGCGGCGAGCAGGTTCGCCGGGCCGTCCGGCCCGGCGAGGGTGGGGTTGCGCATCGCGCCGGTGATCACCAGGGGCGCCGGGTGCGGCCAGACCAGGTCGGCGAGGAAGGCGGTCTCCTCCAGGGTGTCGGTGCCCTGGGTGACCACCGCGCCGGTCGCCCCGGCGGCCACCGCCGCGCCCGCCGCGTCGACCAGGTCCAGGATCTGCCGGTACGACAGGGCGGCGCTCGGCACCGCCTCGACGTCCCGGACGTCGAGCGGGATCTCGGCGAGCCCGGGGACGGCGGCGGTGAGGTCGGCGCCGGTGAGCCGGTTGACCACTCCCCCGGCCCGGGTGCCGGCCATGGCGATCGTGCCGCCGAGGGTGTACAGGGCGATGCTCACGCGGTTCCTTCCGCCGGATCCTGCCGTTGATCATGGACACTACCGGTAGGTCGCCGGGCGACCGTGAACCCGCCCCCAGCGACCGGGCATGAAACGGATGTGACCATCTTGCGCCGGGCCCAGGCCCACGAACGGGGACAGCCTTCCGTCGGACCGCCGGGACGGGACGAGGCCGACGGCACGGAACCGTCAGACGTCGACCTCATCCGGGCCTCCACCACCGATCCGGAGCGGTTCGCGCCGCTGTTCGACCGGCACGCCGCCGCCGTCCACCGCTACCTCGCCCGCCGGATCGGCCCGCCGGCCGACGACCTGCTGGCCGAGACGTTCCTGGTCGCTTTCCGGCGGCGCGCCGCGTACCGGCCCATTGTCGGGGTGCGGCCCTGGCTGTTCGGGATCGCCACCAACCTGCTGCGCCATCACGTACGGGCGGAGGAACGGAGGTACCGGGCGCTGGCCCGGCTCGCCACCACCGAGGAGCCGCCGGCTCCGGTGGAGGACGTGATCGACCGGCTGGACGCCCGCGCCGTGCGCCGGGACCTGGCCGCCGCGCTCGCCACGCTGCACCGGCGGGACCGGGACGTGCTGCTGCTCACCGCCTGGGTCGACCTGTCGTACGAGGAGATCGCGGCCGTCCTCGACGTGCCGGTCGGCACCGTCCGCTCCCGGCTGCACCGGGCCCGCCGGCTCACCCGAATCGCCCTGGACCCCGCCCTCATCACCGAGGAGCCGACATGAACGAGATCACCCTGCTCCGGACGTACGGACCGGACGCGCCGGAGGCACCCCCGGAGACACTGGACGCGGCGCGGGGCCGGCTGGCCGCCGAGTTCGCCACTCCCCCGAGCCAGCGCAGCGGCGTACCGGCCCGGCGCCGGACGCTGCTGGTGGCGGCCGCCGCCACGCTGGTGGCCGCGGCTGGCGCGACCGCCGTCGGCCTGGGCGGCGGGAGCGGCGGGGTACGACCGGGCGGCCAGCCGGCGGGGACGCCGGATGTCGTCCTGGCCGCGATGAAGACGCCCGAGTTCCCCGTGGCCCTGCGGCCCCGGCCCGCCACCCTGGCGGCTCCCACACTCAGCTACGAGCCGGGCCGGTTCCTCGCCGTCTACCTGGGTCACGACGGCGTCAGCGACGTCTACCTCAGCGTCTACGACCATGAGCCGCCGGACGGGGGAGTCGCGTCGCGCCGGGTGGCCGTCGGCGGCCGGCCGGCCGAACTGTACGACGTCCGCCTGCCCGGCAGCCCGCACACGGTCGAGGTGATGTGGGAGCGGGCTCCGGGGCAGTGGATGTCGCTGGTCGGCAACGGCAGGCTGGCCAGCGAGGCGGCCGTGCTGAGGCTGGCCGCGAGCGTGGTGGACCAGCCCCAGCCGGTGCCGCTGCGGGTCCGGCTCGCTCCCCGGGGCTGGACGCTGGCCTCCTTCAAGGACGACACCATCCTCACCCTGCGGGGCGACTCGCCGGACGAGACGCTCAGCGTGCAGGTGGTCGAGAGACGCGACCCGGACCTGTTCCACCAGGTGATGGGGGCGCAGGAGGAGCGCCCGGTGCGCGTCGGCGGGCGGGACGGCCGGCTGATCCGGGCCAGCGAGTTCTGGTTCCTGCAGACCGAGGTGCCCGGTGGCGCGGTGGTCAACCTCCAGGCGCCGCTGCGACTGACCGCCGACCAGGTCGTGGCGATCGCCGAGCAGGTATCCATGGCCCGCACGCGCTGACCACGCGGCCGTCGCCGGCCCGGGCACGGGGTCGGGCCGGCGCCGGCCGGGTCAGTCGACGGGCCGGGTGGCCAGCAGGAACGCCTGCGGTCCCCGGTCGAAGCCCTCCGGCTCGCGGACCAGCGTGGCGTGCACGGCCAGCCCGGCCTCGGCGAGCTGGCCGGCGAGCCGGTCCGGCGGCAGCCAGTGCACGTCGTACGAGACGGTGTGGCCGTATGCCTGCTCCAGGCGGATCCGACGGTCGCCCGCCTTGACGGCGAGCAGCAGGTGACCGCCGGGAGCGAGCACCCGGTGGAACCCGGCGAACACGCCGGGCAGCAGCTCCGGCGGCAGGTGGATGATCGAGTACCAGGCGACGAGGCCGGCGAGACCGGCGTCGGGCGCCGTCAGCTCGGTCATCGAACCGATCTCGAAGCGCAGCTGCGGGTACGCGCGGCGGGCCACCTCGATCATCCCGGGTGACAGGTCGACGCCGGAGATGTCCAGCCCGAGGTCGCGCAGGTGAGCCGTGATCCGGCCGGTGCCGCAGCCCACCTCCAGCACCGGCCGGCCGGGCCCGACCAGCTCGGCGAACGCGGTCAGCATGCCCCGGTCGAGCGGGCCCTCCAGCACGTCGGGGATCAGCCGCGCGTAGTCCACCGCGACGGTGTCGTACGCGGCGCGGGTCTCGGTCAGCCAGCCCGGTTCGGTCATGGGCGGCAACCCTAGTCGCCGACCGGGGCCCCCGCGCCCCCACCCGGGTCAGGTACGCGACGCACGGCTCCGGCCGCTCGAACAGCGAGCGGTGCCCCGCGGCCGCGGATCGTGCCCGCGGAAATGCGGTGCCGGCCGGCCGGGCGACGGGCTACCGTGCCGGGTCGCGCCACCCCGACCCCGATGGACAGGCCGAGCAGTGACCGAACAGCTGACGCAGGACAGGACCACGACCCCCACCTCGCTCTGGCGGAGCCGGAACTTCCTGCTGCTGTGGAGCGGCCAGACGGTCAGCGAGGTCGGCACCCGGATCTCTGGGGTGGCGGTGCCGCTGCTGGCGGCGGACGTCCTCGACGCCAGCGTCTTCCAGGTCTCGCTGCTGACGGTCCTCGCCTGGCTGCCGTACCTGATCTTCTCGCTGCCGGCCGGGATCCTGGCCGACCGGGTCGACCAGCGGCGGCTGATGATCGGCTGTGACCTGGGCCGCGCGGCGCTGCTGCTGTCGGTGCCGGTGGTCGCCCTGGTCGGCCACCTCACCCTGACCTTCCTGTACGCGGTGGTCGGCCTCTGCGGCGTGCTGACCGTGGCGTTCACCGTGGCGTACCGGAGCCTGCTGCCCGCGCTCGTGCCGGTGGGTGACCTGACCTCGGCCAACGCTCGACTGGAGGTGAGCGAGAACCTCGCCCAGTTGGCCGGGCCGAGCGCCGGCGGCATGCTCGTCGGGTTGCTCGGTGCGGCCCGGACCTTCGTCGCCGACGGTCTCAGCTTCGTCGCCAGCGCGCTCACGCTGTTCCTGGTCCGGCACCGGCCGGGGCCGCAGGCGGACGGTCGGGTGCCGGTCCGAGCGGCGCTGACCGAGGGGCTGGGCTTCATCCGGCGACAGCGGATTCTCGCCCTGGTGCTCGCCTGCACCGCGACGTCGAACTTCTTCGTCATCGCCACCCGCGCCATCGAGGTGCCATACCTGCTGCGGGTGCTCCACGCCTCGCCGGTCACGATCGGGCTCCTGTTCAGCCTGGGTTCGGTCGGCGGCCTGCTGGCCGGCGTGCTGGCCGGACGGTTGACCGCGCTGCTCGGCGGCGCCCGGACCATCTGGGTGTCGATGGCCGTGCCCGGCCCGCTCTACCTGCTGATGCCGCTGGCGCGGCCCGGCTGGGGCGCCCTGCTCTACGGCGTCGGCACGGCGGCGTTCGCGGCCAACGCGGTGCTGTTCAACGTGGCGGCCATGTCCTACCGGCAGCGGGTCACCCCGGCCCGACTGCTGGGCCGGGTCAACGCCGCGTTCCTGTGGATCTGCTACGGCGTGATCCCGCTCGGCGCCCTGCTCGGTGGCACGCTCGGCAGCCGGCTCGGGCTGCGCCCGGCGCTGCTCGTGTGCGTGCTGGGGATGTGGAGTGCGGCGCTGTTCGTGGTCTGCTCGCCACTGCGCCGGATGCGGGACTTCCCTCCCGCGTGACGCCGGGCAGAATTTTCCGCGGACCGCTGTCGAATCCGGCCGTTCCCGTCCGTCGGTGAGGCAGAAGAAGGAAACGACAACCTGAGGAGAGCCCGATGGCCCAGTACGCAGTCCTGATCTACTCGCCCGCGCCGGCCGACCCGATGGAGCTGACGCCCGACTACGTGGCGTTGCTGGACCGGTACCCGGCCCAGGTCACCGAGCTGGGCGGGAAGATCGTCACGGGGTTCGCGCTCCAGCCCAGCACCACCGCCACGGCGGTCCGCGGCGACCTGATCACCGATGGCCCGTTCATCGAGGCCAAGGAGGTCGTCGCCGGGTTCTTCATCCTGGAGGCGCCCGACCTGGACGTGGCCCTGGAGATCGCCAAGCTGAACCCGGCCACCATCGACGGCGGGGTCGAGGTCCGGCCGCTCTTCGCGCCCCCGGCCGAGTGACCGGCACCGGTACGGCCGCGGCGGAACGCGCCGTGGCGGACGCGCACCGTCGCGAGTGGGCCTTCGTGCTCGCCGCGACGGCGCGCGTCGCCGGTGACCTCGACGTAGCCGAGGAGTGTGTGCAGGACGCGTACCTGGCCGCGCTGGCGGCCTGGGCGCGCGACGGCGTACCCGACAAGCCCGGCGCCCGGCTGACCGCCACCGCGAAACGCAAGGCCCTCGACGTGCTGCGCCGGGACAAGGTGTTCCGGTCGAAGATGCCGCTGCTGGTGGAGCCGGCGGAGGCGGAGGCCCCGGCGGAGCCCGGCGCGGACGCGGTGCCCGACGACCGGCTGCGGTTGGTCTTCACCTGCTGCCATCCGGCGCTGGCCCGGGAGGCTCAGGTGGCGCTGACCCTGCGCCTGGTGTGCGGGGTGGCCACCGGCGACATCGCGCGGGCGTTCCTGGTCTCCGAGACCACGATGGCCGCCCGGGTCACCCGGGCCAAGAAGAAGATCACCGCCGCCCGGATCCCGTACCGGGTGCCGGAGGCCGCCGAACTGCCCGAGCGGCTGGACGCGGTGCTCACCGTGATCCATCTGCTCTTCACCGCCGGGCACACCGCGCCGACCGGCGCCGACCTGGTCCGCGCCGACCTGGTCGAGCGGGCCCTGCACCTGACCCGGATGCTGCTGGCCCTGATGCCCGACGAGCCGGAGGTACGCGGGCTGCTCGCCCTGCTGCTGCTCACCGACGCCCGCCGGACCACCCGCACCGATCTTGACGGTCGCTTGTTGCGGCTGGAGGAGCAGGATCGCTCGGTCTGGGACCGGGCCGCCATCGAGGAGGGCAACCGCCTGGTCCTCGGCGCGTTCCGCACCGGCCGGGTCGGCCGGTACGCCCTCCAGGCCGCCATCGCCTCGCTGCACGCGGTCGCCCCCAGCTACGCCGCGACGGACTGGCCGCAGATCGTCCGCCTCTACGACGAGCTGCTGAAACGCTGGCCGTCCCCGGTGGTCACGCTCAACCGCGCGGTGGCGGTGTCGATGGTGGACGGTCCGTCGGCCGCCCTCGCCGAGGTCGACGCCCTGGCGGAGGATGCCCGGCTGGCCGGCTACCACTACCTCCCGGCGATCCGCGCCGACCTGCTCCGCCGCCTCGACCGGCCCGAGGAGGCGGCCGACGCCTACCGGGCCGCGCTGACGCTGGTCGACAACGACGCCGAGCGGGAGTTCCTCACCGCCCGGCTCGCCGAGGTCACGTCCGGAGGCACCGCTGGGGCAGCGCCCCAGCAGTGAGCCCTATCCATCGTGGGTCGTCAGATTCGGCGGGCATCGGGTTCGCCGACCTCGACGCGCGGCAGGTGGGTGCAGTGGGCAACCGTGGCATCGTCGGGGACCCGAGCATCGGGGCCGCCGGCGGTGCGGGCTTCGGCCTGCCGGACGCGGCGGATGATATCGGCCGGCCCGTTGGCGTCGAGCAGTTCCAGTACGCCGGGCCAGTCGGTCAGGCCGTACGGGCTGACGATACGGCTGGCGCCATTGCTGAGCAGCGCGACGCTGTCCAGGTCATGAAGGGGCCGGCTGCCGGTTACCGCTTCCTCCGCCGCGTGCGGATCATCCTTGGCGATCCAGTAGCCGCCCGGCTGGTTCCGGCGAGCCCGCAGCGCCTCGACGCAGGACTCTCGGATGCGGTCGTACTCCGGGGTTCCCATGGGAACGCCGTCCAGGGACGCTGAGCAGAGGCGCCTGGTGGTGACCTCACGCTCGTCGGTGATGACCTGCGGGCCACGGCTGACCTGGTCGAGGACGAGGAAGGAGTCGGCGAGCAGGAGATAATCCAGGCGGCCCCGGTGGGCGCGGACGATCACCACGGTCGCCTGCGGGCTGCTGGGGTTCGTGATGTCGCAGGTGCCGCGATGATCGGCAGCTATCTCGTCGATCGCGGCGGCGAGGATCGCCGCGAGGTCGCGCCCGTCCTCCCGCGACAACCGGCCGAGCAGCGCGCCGCCGAGACGGTGCGTATACCAGGCGACACCGTGGGAGCAGACCGACTCGGTTCCCGGGATGCCGGCGCCGTCCAGCAGCACGGCAGCGCCGGGAACAGCGCCGACGAAGTCCTCGTTCGGCTGGCCGGCCCTACCGGCGCTGGTCGCCATGCTGACGTGCACTCACGGGCTCCTAATACGGCAGCCGCCGTTTGAGATGTCGCTGGCGGTGAGGGGTGGACGCGAGGCGGCCACCGCGTGATCGTCTGTACGTTGTGGACATAACTTCAGA